>CAYOXS010000240.1:0-9382 GCA_964407935.1 uncultured Caldilineaceae bacterium | reverse complement strand
CCCAGGGCATCACCGATATTGTGATGGCCATTAGCCGCGATGTGCCGGGGCCGGTGCTGGCCCGCGTGATGGATTGCTACGAGCACGGCGTGCAGGTTTCGACCATGCCGGAGCTGTACGAACGCTTTACCGAGCGGGTGCCGGTGGAGCATGTTGGCGACAACTGGTTTGTGGTGCTGCCGCTCAACGGCAACAGCCGCAATCTCACTTTTCGGCTGGTGAAACGGGTTGTCGATGTGCTGGTGTCGCTGGTGGGGCTGGCGATTTTTGGGGTGATGCTGCCTGCGCTGGCGCTGGCCATCAAACTGGATTCGCCCGGCCCGGTGTTTTACCGGCAGCGACGGGTGGGGCGCGGCGGCCGGATTTTTGAACTGGTCAAACTGCGCTCAATGGTAACAGACGCCGAAAGGGACGGCGCGGCGCGGTGGGCCGAAAAGTACGATGCCCGGGTAACAATCACCGGCCGCTTTTTGCGCCGCACCCGGCTCGATGAAATTCCGCAACTGCTCAACGTGCTGCGCGGCGAAATGAGTCTCATCGGCCCGCGCCCGGAGCGCCCCGAATTTATGGCCGAACTCCAGGCCAAAATCCCCTTTTACCGCACCCGGCTCACGGTTAAGCCGGGGCTAACCGGCTGGGCGCAGGTAAATTACGATTACGGCCGTTCGGTGGTGGATGCGCTGGAAAAACTCCGCTACGATTTGTACTACATCAAGCACCAGTCGGTGCGGCTGGATTTGATCATTGCGCTCAAAACCATCAACACAATTTTGATGCTCAAAGGCGTTTAATTCAACTTTAACACCGAGGGGCGCAGCTCCAGCTCGTTGACCAGGGCCAGCAGTTCGGCATCGGTGAGCAGGCGGCCCTGGCCGGCGTAGGCCACCAGCGCGGCTTCCAGCATATTGGTGCCAAACGAGCGGCCATCGATGCGCGGGGTGGTGGTAACCAGATAGGCCAGCCTGCGCTGGCGCAGCAGCTCGATATCGGCCTCGGTGGTGGTGTTGGTGATCATAATCCGGCCGCTCAAATCGGCGGGCAGGTTGCGCCGGATGTACAAAAAATCACCGGCAATGACCGGCCCGTAGTTGAACCATTTCTGGTATTTGGGCACAATTTCGTCCTGGCTGTGGCCGGTGGGGTAAAGCATGCTGATCGGCATCAGCCCGACGACCGGCATTAAAATTGAGGCCAAAAAACGCAGCCGGGGCAGCCCTTTGACCGGAATGGGCAGCCCCAGGCCAAACATCAAATCGCAAAAGACCAGCTCAAAGCCGGCCCGGTCCAGCGACTCGGCCAGCCCGTAGCGGTCGGCGGCCAGCGGCATCATCGCTTTGCGCGGGCTGATGTCGGGGGGCAGTTGGTCGGCCACCCACTGAAACACGTGGCCTTCCATCATCTGTTTGATGCCCCGGCCATCGGTGCAGGGCGTCTGTTTGACGTTTTTTACCAGGTTCAACCCCGAGCGCAGCGGATAATTTTTGTTACCGACGCGCACGTACAGTTCCACCCCGCCCACGCCCAGCGCATCCACTTTGCCGTCAAGCTCGGTGAACATAGCCTGCGCTCTTTTTTCGTCGCCGTCGCAGCCAATACGCTCCAGCACAATGGTTTCCCGGCCCAGTTGAAACTCCACTTTTTTGTCGCGTTTGGAGCTACCCAAACTGACACTGACCACGTGTTTCATGCGCCACCTCTGGCGGCGATGATCGCGTTGGTCAGTGTGGTCAGCAGCGCCATCAACACAATGGCCACCATCGCCCCAATAAACGAAATAATGGTGGCCTGCCAGCGCGGAATCTGTTTGGAAGCTTTGGAAATGTGGTAATTGGCAATGAAAACCACCACAAACACGCCGGTAATTTGCCAGAATATTCCGGGTTGGAGCATCAAAAAGCCGCCCGAAGCCCCGGCCACCAGCCCCCATTTAAACAGGTCGCGGCGGATGGGGTCAAACGAAAACAGCCCCTTGCCATCCAGCTTTTTGGCGGGTTTGGTCCCTTTTTTGAAACGATTGGGATCGAGTTTGGGTTTTTTGGCCATGTTACGGGACAATGTCTGCCACAGAATCAAATACCTGGTTGGGCCGGTACGGGAATTTGCCGATCAGTTCCGGCGTGGTCATGCCGGTGAGCACCAAAATTGTTTGCAGGCCGCTTTCCAGGCCGATTTTCACGTCGGTGTCCATGCGGTCGCCCACCATTACCGCGTTTTCCGAATGCTCGTTTAAAAAGCGCAGCGCCGAGCGCATCATCAGCGGGTTGGGTTTGCCCACAAAGTAGGGTTTGTAGCCGGTCGCTTTTTCCAGCAGCGCGGCGACAGCGCCGCAGGCCGGCACCACGCCAGATTCGGTGGGGCCGTTGGGGTCCGGGTTGGTGGCGATAAACGGCACGCCGCTGGAAATAAGCTGGGTGGCCCGCGTCAGTTTTTCAAACGGGTAAGACTCGGTTTCGCCCAAAATCACGTAATCGGGGTTGTATTCCGTCAACGTGTAGCCGACATCGGCCAGCGCCTGGTACAGCCCTGTATCGCCGATGACGTAGGCTTTGCCGCCCGGTTTTTGCAATTGTACAAAGGCGGCGGTGGCCAGGGCGCTGCTGTAAATATTTTTAGATTCCAGATCAAAGCCGATGGTTTGCAGCCGGTGCTGCAAATCGGTAACGGTGTAGCGGGGGTTGTTGGTGAGCACTAAAAATTTGTGGCCACCCTCGCGCAGCCGGTTAATAAATTCAATAGCGCCGGGAATGGGTCGCTGGCCGTGAACCAGTACGCCATCCATATCAATCAGATAAGTTTTTTTAGGTGTTGACATTTGTCCTCGTTGTTAATAAGCCGCACCGCGCTGGCGGGCGGCAGTTGAATTTTTAGGGAATGGACTCCCGCACCCATTGCAGCGGGTTTACGGCGATGCCGTTTAAGCGCAGCTCCCAGTGCAGGTGCGGGCCGGTAACCAGCCCCGTGCCGCCAACGTAGCCGATCACGTCGCCGGGGCGCACGGTTTGGCCCGCCTGTACCGCCAGTTGCGATTGGTGCCAGTAGCCGCTGTACAGCCCCAGCCCGTGGTCAATTAAAACAGCGTTGCCGCGCACCGTCAGCGGTTCGGCCAGCACCACCACGCCCGCGGCGGGCGCGTAAATGGGCGTGCCCGCGCCGCTAAAATCTACCCCGGCGTGAAAGCTCAATTCCTCGCTGCTGTTGTACGTGCGGCGAGTGCCGTAGTAGCTGGTTATCTCCGGGTTGGCCGCGGGATACCAGAACGGACCGCCCCAACGGGGACTCGGTGTTACCTGGCTCCACAGGGCAACCAGCTTTTCCCGCTCGGCGGCGAGCAAATCCGCGTTAAGCAGGGCGGCGCGGCTGTTATCGAGCTGAATGTCCTCAAAGCCGTATGGCCCGTCAACCACAGTGATGATTTCAACTCGCGTGCTCGTTTGGCCATCGGGCCGGGTGGCGGTGATAACCACCGGATAATCGTTGGGCGGCAGCAGGGCGTGAATCGCGGTGATGGCCCACTTTTCGCCGGCAGCGCCCTCGCTAAAAATGAGGGGCTGACCCTCAAACCAGCCGCCCAACGTGGCCGGCTCAGACAGCCACACTTTAACCACCAATGTTCGCCCCTGAAAAATCTCCCGCTCCGAAAATTCAACTGCGGCAAAAGGCGGCTCCGGCGGCGCGGGGGTGGGAATGGCCCCAACGGGGATACGCAGCGACTGGCCCGCTTCCAGCCGGTCCGGGTTGGGCAGGTTGTTAACCAGCACCAGGCTGCCCATCGGCACGCCGTAGCTGGCGGCGATGCTGTAAATGGTTTCACCGGGCTGCACCACGTGTGGCAACTCGGCTGCGGGCATATCGCGCAACGGCGCGGGCGTTGGCGTGGCGGTTGGTGGCGGCGGGGTGGGGGTGGGCCGCGCCACCCCGGGCAGTACCAGTTGCTGGCCGGCAAAAATCATCCCGTTGGCCGGCAGGTTATTGGCCAAAATTATATCGGCCAGCCGCAAATTGTAAGCCAGGGCGATGTTCATCAGCGTGTCGCCGGGCTGCACGGTAACAATCATTGGGTTGGCCGGTGGGGCTGGCGTTTGGGCCAGCGCCGGGCTGCCGGCAGTTGCCAGCATCAGGGCCAGAAAAAATCCAATTATGGGCCGGGGGCAGTGTTTGCAGTGACTCATCAAAATTATTGTAATCGCAACGGCTGAATTGCGCTAGTAAGCCGGCAGGCCGGGATAATAAAAAACCGCCTCTACGGGCGGTTTTTAGCGTTGCAGTGGGGATTAAACTACCGGTTTGATGCCGTCGTACACGGTGCCGCGGCCAATGGTCCGCAGGATCATATCCGGCGATTTTTTCTGGATAACTTCGTGAATTTCAACCGGGGTGAGCGGCGTATTATTGTTGAGAATAAAGGCTCTGAAAATGGCCGTGGTCAGCGGGATGCGGGCATCAAAAAAGTCGGGGTCGCTGCGGCAGTTTTTGTAGAGCACGTGCCACAGCAGATCAATTTCAAAAACTTCGCCGGTAACGGGGCTAACCCAGTCAAAGGTTTGGCCGTCGCTGTCCTGGGCAGCAAGTTCGCTGTCGGAGCAAATGTGAGCCTGGAGTGAGGCTCGCAGGTTTTTGCTGGGCTGCTGCCACCAGGAAAAGTCAATGTGAAATTTAGTGTCGAGTGTCGGTTTAATGTATTTTGCCATAAGGTTAATCTCTCAGAGTGGGGTCATAGGTCCAGTAGCCGTGATTCATGGGGATAAAGCAGCGATGCGAAGCCAGCTCTTGAAAAATGACGCCGGGACTAAACCGTTTGATCACATTGACCGCACTGTAAAGGGTTTTGGCGTGGACTGTACTTTGCGGGTTCAGTTTTGAGAGTTCCGGGAAAATGTCACACAAAAGCTGGAACAATGATCTGTGTCGCTCTTCGGCCGTGACCCACAATTTGTCCGTGTCTTCCGGGGTGGCATCGCCAATAATCATCAAGTCGTCGTATTTGCAGCCAATCGGCGAAGGATTCATCTGGAAGGTTAGTTTGTGGTTCACAACTCTGGCCATTCGCACCCAATCCCGTTGGGTGCGGGTGGCTTCAAAGTCAACCACAATCTGTATGGGGCTGTTGGTGCGTTTCAAAATGATGTACGCGCCGACCGGCAGCTTGTTTTTTTGGTACCATTCTTCCAGCCCAAACACATAATTATGCTCAGACACCGTCCAGCCGGGGAAAGTGTCGCCGGTGCGGCCATCAATAAACTCAAACAGAACCGGGTTGTAATTGCTGGTAGGGAAGAAAGATTGCGTTTTGGGCGTAATCGGCAGCGTGCCAACCCGCCAGTGAGGGTAGTTGAGCACCAACGTGGTCTTTTTGGCGGTCGGGTCGGCCGGGGCGGCATCTTCCGGCCGTATAGCTTCATCGTCAATTTCAGCCAGCAGCGCGTACAGGTCTTCATCAAAGGCGGCCGGGTCGTAGTCATTCTGGCTCACCTGCAAGCGGCGGGGAGGATGAGTGACTTCCGGCGGCTCAATGCGTTCCAGATACCACAGCACCTGCCCCGATGGCCCAACATCAATAAAACGTTCATCGTTGGCCAGGTTATAATTAACCGTAAAGCGGGCCACATCGGTGATGTCCTCGGCGTTGGAGAACATGCCCATTTGCTCAATTAAATCATCAATGGCCAGCGGTCCCTGGTTAATGTCGATGGCGGCGTCGGCAATATTGAACAGCCCTTCGTGAAACTCGTTGAGGCCGGCTCGTAAAAAGTAGGCGTCGTGAAATTCAACCAGATCATCGTTTCGGCTCAACGCGGATTTGATCTTTTTGGAGATAACCCCGCGATACGCGCTGTACAGTTCTTCCGGCGACTTCAGCCCTTCGACATTGGCCAATATTTGGCTGCCGGCGTTGAGCGGGTGATCGTGCGTAAAGTTGGCCGCAAATTCACGGGTAACGCCGCCGCCAAAATCAACAGCAATCACACTGAACGAGCCGAAGTCCGGGTGGCGGCCAGGCCGGCTGGCAGTTACCTTGCCAACAGCGTATTCCAGGGCCGGAAAAATGAGGGTTTCATCAACGGAAAAGGATGCCTTTGGCTCGTAAAGTTTCCCTTCCTGAAGTTCGCTGCGGCTGGCCAATTCTTCGGCATCACAGTGACGCTGAACCAGAGAAACGGCAATGTTGTCCAGCTTCACGGCCTGATTTTGTTCGATGATTTGCTGATAAATGGCTTCAATATCCTGGCTGTTTACTTGAAATTGCTTCTGCCAGTATTCTGCGGTTTGTGTTTTCCGTTGGTTCAAGATGGAGAGTTCCTTCAGTTGATTCGTTGGAGTCAATTCAACCTCAAAATTATACTCGCCATCAAAACGCTTGACAAATTGCCCATTTTTTGCTTGCAAACAAAAAAAGAAGCGCGCTCACCTGGGAGGAAGTAAGCGCGCTTTCATATAGCCTGTTGCGTCCAAAAAATATTGAGGAAATTTTTTCCAGCGTCAGTCAGGCCGATAATTTTTAGAGGCTTTTTTGGCTGTGGGTGCAGCCATTATTGGGAGGGCTTGACGCAACAGGTTATAAGCTTAATGTGACCCCAGTATAACACAGGGTTATGAATCCTGTCAGTAAAGATACCGTAAATTTTACAAATCCGCAAATTGTGTTTTTTGGCACAATTACCATTTACGGTTAAGTGCGGTGCTACCTGAAAACGAAACTCATAAGCAAATCCCTAATTTCTGCTCCTAACCCCTGCGGCCTATTTTTTAGGAACTTGATTCAGCCGAAGTTGCAAAAATGTTTGCCCACCTGCCCCGGCCGTGCTACACTGCCCTTTTGCTGCAAAATCCAATCCGGCGGAAAACCATGTTCCGACATCGACGGGCCGCGCTGGCCGAACCAGAAGTAAAAATCCGCATTGACCGGGAACGGCTGGCCGATTACAGACGTTTGCTGCGCTACGTGCGCCCCTATCGGCGGCAAATGGTGATGGCGATCATTGCCCTGATTTTTGGCACATTTTTGCGACTGCTGATGCCGCTGGTTGTGCAAAGCGTGGTTGATGTGGTGTTTGTTGAGCGCAGTTTGAGCCTGCTCAACCGTTTTGCCATGCTGCTGACCATCATTTTTGCGGTGCAGGCCTTTTTCAGTTTTATCAACCGCTACTATCTGGCTTATGTGGGCGAGCGGGTGGTGGCCGACCTGCGCGAGCAGTTGTACGAGCATCTGGTTAATTTTTCGCTGCGCTTTTTCAGCGACAACCGCACCGGCGAAATCGTTTCCCGCGTCACCAACGATGTGACCACGCTTCAGGCCGCCGTTACCGAAAACGTGATCAGCCTGCTGCAGCAAACCATCACCCTGGCCGGCGGGGTAATTTTTTTGTATTGGCTGGATTGGCGACTGACCAGCATCATTTTGGTGGGGATTCCGCTGGTCACGCTGACAATGGTCTTTTTGGGCCGAAAAATCCGGCGGGTGTCGGTGTTGGTGCAGGACCGGCTGGCCGAAGCCTCGGCGGTGGTTGAGGAGAGCATGGCCGGCATCCGCATTGTCAAAAGTTTTGCCCGCGAAGCCTACGAGGTGTCCCGCTTTTCTGACCGGGTGGAGGCCACCTTTGCCGCGGCCATGCAGCGGGCCAAAATGGCGGCGATACTGGCCCCGATCATTGGCTTTTTGGCTTTTATGTCAATCACTATCACCCTCTGGTTTGGCGGGTATGAGGTGATTCAGGGCCGGCTGTCACCGGGCGGGCTGGTGGCTTACATCATTTACACCATGCTGGTGGCCGGGCCGATTGCCACTTTTTCGGGGCTGTACAGCCAATTTCAGGCGGCGCTGGGCGCGACCCAGCGCATTTTTGAACTGCTCGACACCCAGGCGGAGATCAGCGACGCGCCCAACGCCCAGCCGCTGCCCACCATTGTCGGCCGGGTGCGGTTTGACGAGGTCAGTTTTGAGTACGATTCAGACTTGCCGATACTGCACAATATTTGCCTCGACGTTCGACCGGGGCAGGTGGTAGCCCTGGTGGGGCCGAGCGGCGCGGGCAAGAGCACGCTGGTCAACCTGATTCCCCGTTTTTACGATGTGACCGCCGGCAGCGTCACCATCGATGGCGCCGACATCCGGCAGGTGACCAGTTTGAGCCTGCGCGGGCAGATTGGCATTGTGCCGCAAGAAACGGCGCTCTTTTCTGAAACCATCGCCCAGAATATCCGCTACGGCCGGTTGGAGGCCACCCCGGCTCAAGTGGAAGCCGCCGCCCGCGCGGCCAACGCCCACGACTTTATCGTGGCCACGCCCAACGGCTACGACACGCTGGTGGGCGAGCGCGGCGTCAAATTGAGCGGCGGCCAGCGGCAGCGCATCGCTATTGCCCGGGCCATTCTCAAAGACCCGCGCATCCTCATTTTAGACGAGGCCACTTCTTCGCTGGACAGCGAGAGCGAGAAGCTGGTGCAGGAGGCGCTGGAACGGCTGATGCGCAGCCGCACCACGTTTGTGATTGCGCACCGGCTGAGCACCATTATCAATGCCGACTGGATTGTGGTGCTCGACAGCGGCCGTATTGTGGAACAGGGCAGCCACGCCGACCTGCTGGCGCAGCGCGGCCTGTACCACAAACTCCACGACATGCAGTTTCGGTTTGTGCTGGAAAATTAGTTGGGCGGCAGTTCGGTGTCGGCGGTTACGGCCCACGCGCCGTTGTTTTGGTGCGCCAGCGTCAATTCGCGGCCGTGGTAGCTGCCGTTACTGCCGCGATACACTTCGACTGTAGCCTGCGTATAGTCACTGTTGTATTGCGGCAACTGGACGTATAAGAAGGTGCGGTCGGGCGGCAGGAGGGCAAAGTATTCTTTGACGGCCAGATCGAACAGCCACACAGTCCGGCCGCCGTTGTCATTTTGCCCCTCAAATTTTACCCGCGACTCGGTGCGGTTAAACTGGATGACCAGTTCATTGGCTTTGCCGCGGGTGTTGCGCTCATAGCTGTAAACAGCCTCGCGCACTGGGTTGTTGAACTGGTACTCCGCCGACAGCCAGCCGCAGGCCAGCGCCGGCAGCAGCGCCAGCGCCAAAACCAGGGCGGCGCGCAGCCGGGGCGTTACTGCCCGTTGCGTTCGATGTGTTTGGCCTGTTCCCACAGTACATCCATCTCCTCAATTGACAAGTCTGCCAGGCGTTGGCCCTGGGCCGCGGCCAGCGCCTCAATTTGCCGAAAGCGGCGGCTGAAACGAGCGTTGGTGGCTCGCAGCGCGCTTTCGGGGTCAATGTTTCGCCAGCGGGCCAGGTTGACCACGCTGAACAGCAAATCTCCAATTTCGCTTTCCAGATGCTCCGGCTGGTCGGCCTCAACAATTTCGCGGGCCTCTTCGATAACTTTATCGAGCACGCCCTCAA
>CAYOXS010000239.1:0-9383 GCA_964407935.1 uncultured Caldilineaceae bacterium | reverse complement strand
GCGGCAAAGTTGGGGCAAAGGCCAGCACCTCCGGCGGCGGGTCAGCGTGATCCCAGGGCACCGGGCCGCTGGCGTACAGGTCGGTCAGGCGTTCAAGTCTGTCAGTCATTGCGAATATCCTTTACTTTCAACCCATCGATTTTAGCACGCCTGGAAAAACGCTGCCAATAGACGGCCCCGCCGTAGGGCGGCGCGCTGGTTATTCAAACTTTAGCAGATATTGCTCGCCGGGCGCAGTTTCACCGGCCGGCGCTGCCGGGACTATTACCGGCTCATCGAAGTAAATCTTGACCTCGGCCGTGTCGTGCAGAAAATCGATGCGCCCCACCTCGGCTCGTTTCACCGGCAGGCCGGTGCGTTGGCGCAGGTCGGCCAGCAATTGCTCCTGGTTGGCCGGGGTAATCAGCTCGATTTTTTCATAGGTAATCTTTTTGCTGGCTTCAAAGCGAAAACCAAAGCCCTTCTCCAGCAGGTACAGCAGCGCCACAACGGCCGAGTTAGCTGCCAGCAGTTGCGACAGATCGCCATTGGTGATCAAAATTGAATTCATCACCGGCAGGGCGATGATGATGAACAGATAAGTCATCTCGCGGATAGGCAGTTCGTCGGTGCGGTAGCGTAGCACAGAAAAGATGGCAAACAGGCCAAAGCCCACGCCTACGCTCAAGTTGCTGCTGGTGAGCAGCCCCAATACAAAATAGATGATGGTGTTAAAGGCCAGAAAAGTAAAAACATATTTCTTTTCCTGCGTAACCGGGTAGTAAATAAATCTGACAATCAGCAGGGCGACGATCAGGTTGAAGCCGGCGCCCAGCGCAAGGCTAGTGAGTTCGGTAAACATTGCCTGCTCTTTTCATCAATTTGTGGAGGTGCTGCAATTTGGGTTTGAAGCGGTTGTGTTTGATGGCCGGGTACAGCAGCGCTACGCCGATACAATATTTGCTGAACCCGCCGGGCCGAACACCCTGTGCCCGCATTTGCCGGATAAAATCTGAATTGCGGTTCAGGCCGGCCTGTTTTACCTCGGCAATGGCCACCCCGGGCAGCGACACATTCCGGCGGTCGTTGCCCAAACGCAGGTGTAAGTCCAGGGTCAGCCTTTCTGGCCGGTGCTTGCTAACCAGGGTAATGCGGTAAAAATCGTTCCACAGTTTGGGTTCCAGCGTTTGCGGGTGCAGCGGAAAATGTGCGGTCAAAAAATCATCGGTGGCCGGGGTGATGCGGGTGACCAGCCCCGGCGTTTGCATCCGATTTTTGATGGTGCGGTTGCCGTCAACTTTGTGTTTAATTTCCAAAAATGACAGGTGGCTGTCGATATACTCACGGCTGCGCACCTTGTACCGATTGCCCCCGCCGGCGTGATGCCGCCGGTACAGCGCAAAATCGGTGGTGTCAAAATACAGGGTTTGGTAATGATTGAGCCTGACTCCGTCAATGTCCAGCACCCGGTACTGCCGGCCGAGGCCGGCCAGAGCGCGGTAAAGCTGCGCGGCGTCAAGAACAAACTTGGTGTCGGTTCGGTCCAGCAGCGCGACGCTGTTCATCCGGGCCAGGCTGACCGGCTCAAAGCGGGCCAGCAGGGTTTGCCAGCGGCGGGCGGTGAGCGGCTGAGCGTCTGTGCCTGGCTGTAATTCTGGCCGCTGGCCGGCCAGCGTGATCCGGCGCGGCGTTGAGTAGAGATTGGGTTGCATCATCTGATCCTTTGCTGTTTTCCGGCAGTTTTGCCCATTAAACCTCATTACTGTCTTCCGGGCGGTCCGCCGGCCGGCATGCAAGCCAATTGGTTGTCCAAAGTAACACATGTGCCGGTCACATCGCCCATTGGCCCACTGGCTGTGCAGGAATCACCCTCTGATAAACTGCTGCACGCGGTGATAGCCTCTTGCGGCAGTTGGCCGCCCGGCCCTCCCGGCTGGCCCTGGTTTGGCTCCCCGGCCGATTGCGGCGGCGCTGGCGGGTTGGTGGGCACGGGGGTGACGGTTGGTTCCGGCGTGCTGGTTGGGATTTTGGTGGCGGTTGGTTCTGGCGCAGCCGTGACCGTGACCGCCGGCGATGTTGGCTCAATGGCCAGCACGGTGCTGCCGGCCGGAGCCATTAGCGGGGCGGGCCGGTTGCCAACCACAATAACCGTTACCAGCGCCAGTGCGCTCACCTCATCCGACCGGTCATAAGCCCTGACCTCCAGCGTAAATTTGCCGGGCGCGGGCGGCAGCCATCGCAGCGAGGCCGTTAGTTGGGTCAAACCCGGCTCGCTGGTAATGCCGACGCCGTTGATTTGCTGCCCGCCCTGCCACAGTTCCAGCCGTTTAACGCCTTCCGGGGCGGCGGCGCTGGCCACTACCAGCAGCGGCGAATCAACAGCGACCTCGCTGCCGTTTGCCGGCGCGGTGATCTCTACCCCCGGCGCGGCCCCTTCTTTGGGGCGCGCCAGAAAATAGGCAGTCGCTCCGGCTCCGCCCAGAATCAGAATAACCACAATAATCAGCACGCCGCCAAGCAGCGCGCAGCTTTTGGGTGATGGGGCGCAGCCGCCGAGCGTGTTACGGTCAACAGGATTGAAGGGTAATCTGGTTGAGTTCATTTTGTCAGCCTTTATTTGTTGAAAATATTTATTTACTTAGCAGGTGTCATTCTGGGCGAGGAACGAGCGAAGAATCTCTGTGAAATGCCTCAAAACCAAAGGCTTCTCTGGTTAGAATGGGATTTTTCGTCGCTGCGCTCCTCAAAATGGCATGTCTGCCGAACAGTTACGAGAATATTTATTACCGGTTGGCCAAAAAGTCGGTGATAGCCTGGGCGCGTTCTTTGGTGCGCTGCGCCAGTGATTGAACGGCGCTGTCAAACGTTTCCGGCGCATCGACATGGGGCCGGAGCAAACCGGCCAGATTTTGGATTTTGGCGGCCAGCCCCTCAGAATTTAACAGCGTCCCGGCCTCTGCCAGATAGGCGAGATAGCGGTTGGTGTAGACCGGGTCGTCCAGCAGGTAGCGAATCAACGGCCAGTTGTCGCCCACTTCCGCTTTGTCCAGCGAAACATTGCGCCCGCCCGGCCCGCCGCCGGCTCGCCCGCCGTCCGGTCTGTTTGCCGCTGGCGGCTCGCCTCGCGGCTCGTTCCCGGCGGCTGGGGCGGGACTGCCGCGCCCACCGGGGCCGTCCATTAACACCATGTTATGGTCCCAGGAAATCCAGGTGAGCTGGTTGGTGTCCGGGTTGTGGTACAGGTAAAAATTGTGCGGCATATTGCCGTAGGTGTCCCAATGCTGGAGCGCGGCGCTGATGGCCAGCCACTCCAGAAAGCTGTCCACATCAAACATTTCTTCCAGGTTAGCCCGCCAGCCGGCCGGGTTGGTGGTGCGCTCCGCCGAGTGCAGCACCTGATACAGGGTTTCGATGTCGCTCCAATCGGCCTCGGTTTCGTGGTTCTCTTTTTGAAAACTGCCGGCAATCTGGTCAAACGTGCCTTCGGCCAGGCTGACCGCCCGGCCATCGCCTTCGTAGATGTTGCCGTTGTCATTGCCAAAATAGCGCTCGATGACCGTATCATCGATCACCTCAATCACGGTGTACAGCCCCAGATTTACCGGCCCCTCGCCGTAATCCAGAATAACTTCGTAATTGGCGGTTTTGGCGGCGGGCAGGCCGGCTTCGTCCAGCAGATAATAGGCCAGGGTATCGCGCATAAAGGTGCTGTCGCTAAAGCCGTTGGCCAGGGATAACTGTTTAAAGCCGAAAAAACGCTGGTTTTGGATGGCCGGGTAGTCGCTCTCAAATTGGTCAAAATCCAGTTTGAGCGGCAACTTGAGCGAGCCGCTATTCCACGAACTCCGCAGCGACGAGTTGCCTTTGTAGCGCACCCCGACGTTGGTCCACACATCGCCCTCAAATTGAACGGCGGCCGTAATCCAGGCCGGATTTTCGCCGCTGCCGGGGTTGCCCGGCCCGCCGCCTGCCGGCGGCCCACCCCCCGGTGGAGCGCCGCCCGGCATCCTGCCGCCCATTTGCGGCACGCTACTGCCGCTTAGCCAGGCCGTCCCCGTTGTAGTCCAGCGGCTCACTTGCGCCCACAGCCGGGTTAGCCAGTTGCCGCCGGTAAAAAAAGCGCCGGGGCCGCCGCCCTGGCCCGGCTGGCCCATCAGCTCGACCATGTTGGTTTGCATGGCGGCCCAACTTTCCGGGGTAATGGTAATGGTCAGTTGGTTTACCTTGTCTTGCGGAAACACAACCTCGTAGTTGGGCGCAGCTTTGCTGCTGTGGGTGTTGGTGTGCCAGCCGGCCGGGCGAACAATTTCCGGCGCGGCGGCGGGTGTAGGCGTGGCGGTTGGCCCGAGTTGGACGACCATCGCCGGGGGACTGGCGGTGTCAAGCGCCCGCACCACCGAATAAGCGCCGGCTGCCGGCAAACATAGCACAATCAAAAATAAAATAAATTTGTATGGTTTCATGAGAAAAACTCCACTAATCACAGCCCAAAGCTGCCAAAGTCATCGAAATAGGTTAAACACTGCGGGATAGATTGAGGCCGGGCGGAGGCAAACCGCCAGCCGGGGTTACGTGTCGGGGTCGCGGCGAACCACGCCTTTGCGCCAGGCAAACACCGCCGCCTGGGTGCGGTCAACCAGATGGAGTTTGCCCAAAATATTGCTGACGTGGCTTTTAACGGTTTTGTCGCTGATCATCAGCTTTTCGGCAATGTCGGTGTTGCTCAGGCCATCGGCTACCAGGCGCAGCACATCCAGTTCCCGCTCGCTGAGCGTGGTGAGCGGGTTGGCCGCATCCTGCTGAGCGCCGTGCAACTCCTGCACCACCCGCGCCGCCACCCGGGGATGGAGCACCGCCTCGCCGCGGGCGGCTTTGCGCACCGCCTCAACCAGTTCGCGGGGCGCGGCATCTTTGAGCAGGTAGGATAACGCGCCGGCCCGAATGGCCGGGAAAATGTGTTCGTCCTGATGATAAGAGGTGAGGACGATCACCTGGGTGCGCGGGCTAACCTGTTTAACCCGCTGGGTGGCGGTAACGCCATCCATGCCGGGCATCACCAAATCCATCAGCGCCACGTCGGGCGCGTGCTCGGCGGCTAACCGGGCGGCCTCTGCGCCGGATTCGGCCTCGGCCACCACGGTCATGTCCGGCTGTGATTCCAGAAAGGTGCGCACTCCCTGGCGGACAATCTGGTGATCATCAACGATGAGCACGGTAATTTGTTCGGTCATGTTGGCTCCTTTCAACCGGCTGCCCAAAAGTTTGGGCAAGTCAGAGCAAAAATCGAGTCTCCCCCGGCGTCCCGGTCCCTCCCCCGGCTTTCGGGGGAGGGGAGTTAGGGGATGAGGAGGAAAAGGGATTATCTAAAGTTTATCAGAATTTGGCGCGAGCACGATGATCCGCGTGCCTTCTTCTGGCTGGCTGGTTACGGTTAACTGGCCGCCGATGGCCGCCACGCGCTCGCGCATGCTGCGCAGCCCCAGCCCTTTTTCAGAGATGGATGCCGGGTTAAAGCCGCGGCCGTTGTCGGCCAGCGTTAAAAACACCTGCTCGTCTTCCCAGGCCAGATGAACTTTTACCAGCGTCGCCTCGCTGTGGCGGGCCATGTTGGCCAGCGCTTCCTGGGTAACTCTGAAAAGAGTCTGTTCAATTAAAAAGGGCAGAGGCTGCTCGCCTTTAACCCGCACTTCGGCGGCGATGTTATTTTGGCGGGACCAGTCGGTAACGTACTCGCGCACGGCCACGGCCAGCCCTTTGTCTTCCAGAGCGGCGGGCCGCAATTCCTGAATCAGCGAAGTTAATTCTTTTTGAGTCTGGTGCACCAGCCGGTCCGTTTCAATGATACAGGATTTGGCCGCGGCGGGGTTGTCATCAAAAAAGGTGAGCGCCGCCCCAACCTGCATGGCTGTGGCAAACACCTGCTGTTTTACCGCGTCGTGCAGGTCGCGGGCCAGCCGGTTGCGCTCGTCGATCATCGCCAGCTCCTGCCGGGTTTGCAGCAGCGTTTGAAGCTGCAAGGCCATCTGATTTAAATGCTGGGCCAACTGGCTCAATTCATCGCCAGAACTATCTGCCACCAGCACATCAAAGTCGCCCTTGCTCCAGGCATCGGCAGCCCCGGCCAGCACGCGCAGCCGGCGAGTCAGATCACGGGCAATAAAGTAGCCAAACAACACCCCGGCTATGCCGCCGACGGCCAACACCCCCACAAATACGGGCAAAATTGTTTGCCCCAGATTAAACTGCAAAAACTCGCTTTCGGTGAACGGCGGGGCAATCTCGATAAAAATTGCGCCGACCGGCTGGCCGTTTGACCCCAAAACCGGGGCGGCGGCGAGACTGTTGCCGGTTGCGCTGCGCGTAGCCAGCGCCGCCAGATCGGTGACGCCGGCCAGCGCTGCCTGGTAGCCGCCGCTGGCTTCGGCGGTAAGCTGGCCCAATAGCGGTTGGTTCAGCGTAAATTCACCGGCGGGGTAACTCAACACCACCTGGCCGGCCCGGTCCACCACGGCCAGCGATATCACCCGGTCAAATCGGGGCGGCGGCGGTGGCGGCGGTGCATCATCTACTCTGTCTCTCGCCGGCAGCCTGACCATCAGATTGTCGCGGCCGGCCATGCCTTCGTGTAACCAGTTGTCGAGGCCGGCCTGATCGGTGGGGGTTTGGTCCAGATAGGGGGCCAGCACCGTGCCGGTTCTGAGCAGATCGCGGGCCGTGGCTCTGGGCATACCATCTGACCAAAATGTGACATACCATAATAACCCCGAGGCGACAATGCCCAGTGCCAATGCCGTAACCGCCGTGAACAGGGCGTAATTTAACGTTAGCCGCCATTGCAGCCGGCGGAAAAATGTTGCAAGCCGGGCCAGCGGCGACCATACCTTATTAAACTGGGACTGTTTTGAATGAGTTGTCATCATTGGGTTCATTATATCTTTGCTTGCCAAAAATGTCATTGGGCCGGCGGTGGGTTGCCGATCGTTCTCAAGGCGGATAGCGGCCGGCCTATCAATCCGTCCAGAGATGTAGCGGCAATCCGCTGCCAGCCCGATGCCGTTAACGCGTACTCCGATTATACTGAACAGGTCGAACAAATACCGATTTGATTCGGCCTTGCCTACTTTTTTGTTGAAAGGATGACCACGGATGAGCGAAAAACGCGTTCTGGTTGTAGATGACGATGAAACCCTGCTCTTTCTGGTGAAGGTGTTTACCGAAAACCTGCTGCCCAATCATCAGATTATTACTGTTAACAGCAGCGCCGCGGCGCTGGCCGAACTGCGGGACCAACGCTTTGATCTGATTTTAACCGATTACGATATGCCCCAAATGAACGGCCTTGATCTGGCTCATGCCATCCGGCAAATTAACCCGGATGTTCCCATTGTTTTAATGACCGGCAACAATCATTGTTACGGGGTTCAACCCGAAAACGGAACCCGGCCGTTAAGCGGGTTTCTGGTTAAACCTTTTTCAATAATGCAGTTGAAACAGACCTTACAGCAAAATGGGCTATAAATGAGAGCGTTCGAAAACTGACTTTAAGTGTGATAAGTGACGATGAGCCAAAAACTGACCTTTTGTTTTTCAATATTACTGGTGCTGGCGATGAGCGCGGGCTTGTTTTTGGCGGTTGCCAACCTGAAGGCGGCAGCCGCCGAACCCAAAACGCAAAATTTCGCCATTGTGCTGACCCGGCCCGAAACCGCCATCGCCGGGCCGGCCGGCGCGACGCTGCTGAGCCAGGCAGTTTTAACCCAAACCACAACTTACGTCACCTACCTGCCGCTGGTATTCAGTGATTTTTGCGCCACATCCTTCAGCTTCAATGAAACCATCCTTTATAACCTGTCCCTCATTGGGGCCGAAGAAGCCTGGCAAAACTGCGGCGCTCAAGGCCAGGATGTAACAGTGGCCGTAATTGACACCGGGGTTGACCTGGACCACACCGATTTGCAGGCCAATCTGGTGAGCGGCAAAAGTTTTGTGAGCGGCACCAGCAGCGCCGATGACGATCATGGGCACGGCACCCACGTGGCCGGAATCATTGCGGCGGTGAGCAACAACGGCGGGGTTATTGGCGTTGCGCCGGCGGCCAGCATTATGCCCGTTAAAGTGCTTGATAGCCAGGGCAGCGGCTCAATTTATGATGTGGCCGCCGGCATTGAATGGGCCGCGGATAACGGCGCGACGGTCATTAATCTCAGTTTGGGCAGCGTCTCTAGCTCGTCTACGTTGCAGACGGCGGTGAATTATGCCTACAACAAAGGGGTGCTGCTGGTGGCCGCCGGCGGCAACTGCGGCGATTCGGCCTACTATTACAATGACTGCACCTATCAGGATCAGCCGGTGTATCCGGGGGCGTATGCCAACGTGATGGCGGTGGCCTCGGTGACCGGCAGCAGCAGCCAATCCAGTTTTTCTAACCAGGGCAGTTATATTGAAATTGCCGCGCCGGGCAGCAGCATCTACAGCGCCTACCCCGGCGGCGGCTACACCACGCTGAGCGGCACCTCGATGGCCGCGCCGCACGTGGCCGGGCTGGCCGCGCTGGTTTGGTCGCAGTACACCACATTAACCAACGCCGAAGTGCGGGCGCAAATTGATAACGCCGCGCAGGATTTGGGCAGCAGCGGCTGGGACAGCCAGTTTGGGTACGGGTTGATCGATGCCGCGGCGGCGCTGGCCAGCCTGCAACCCAGCACTACGGCCGTCCCGGTCAGTGCCGAGACGGCAGCCGCAACAACTACCAGCGACTCGGCCTATGTTCCCGGTGAAATTTTGGTGAAACTGCGCGATGGGTTCAGCGTGAACAACGTCATCGCTCCGGCCCAACTGGCCACCGCCGAAGTGCAGGTGCTGGACACCATCGACGAAATTGGCGCGCAGAAGCTGGCCGTAACTGCCGGCCAGGAGCAGGCATGGTTAACCCAACTGCGAAACTCGGCCGGGGTGGAGTACGCCGAGTTGAATTACGTGGTGACGATCACCGACTCTGCCGACCTGCCTCAACCCCGGTAGATATTTTTTCCCCCAAAGATACCCAATTTGGTAGATGCGCTGTTGTCCCTCGGCAGGTATACTGTAATAAATCTGTTGGGTCTGATTAAATGACCCAACGCCTGCCGATAGGACAATAGAATGATTCTACGCCCCGCTTTCCGCTATCAGCTTAAAAATCACTTGAAAACAGCCCGTTCTGCGGGTATCATGGCTATTCAGGGCAATCAACAACGTGGCAGACTGGGGGGAGGCACACATGAAGGCTCACGTTAAGAAACTGTCGATTCAAGTATTGATCTTACTCGCCGGGATTGGGCTGGTTCTGAGCGGGCCGGCAGCCATCGCCCTGGCCGATGATCCACCTCCGGCTGACACCATCGCGTTTTCACAAGACTCCGGCG
>CAYOXS010000238.1:5579-9416 GCA_964407935.1 uncultured Caldilineaceae bacterium | reverse complement strand
CTGTTTCTGCCAGATGGGCCAGGTGGCTGTTGGGCGCGGTGATAGCCAGCGTGTTTTCCGCTAATCGCAGGCTGAGTTCACCCAGCGACCCCAGCGCCAGCCGGTTGGCCACAATTTGCCCGGCCGCGGCCACAAACTGCTGGCGTTGTTGGCCCTTGAGCAGCAGCCGGTCTCGCTGCTGGTGGTAGGTGCGCCCCCGCGGGCTGTTAACCAGGTTAACCACGCTCCAGACTAAATTTTTGTATGCTGCAAACATTTTGCCGGCCTTATAATTCTAAATCGTCAATCGATGCGGTTAATTGCCGTTGCCGTTTTGCACCTGTAGGTCCTGCAAGCGGCGCAAGTGCAGAATGGTCAGCGAATTGTCCAGTTCGACATCGGCGTAGGTGAGCGGCGTGCCCATGGCCACATCATTGAGCAGGCGGCTGCCGGGGGCCAGCCCCAGCGGCAGCAGGTTGTCCTGGCGCGCCACGTCGGCGCGCTCAATCAGCCCGTACACGCAAAAGCCGCCCAGGCCATCAATCACGTCGCCGGCTTTTAAATCTTTTTTGGCCACGGTAATGGTTTCGGCTACCGGCGGGCGATCTGTGGCCACGGTGGTTTCGCCCTTTAAAACGGCGCGGGCAATAGAAATGGGCGTTTCCAGGCTGGTGAGGTGGTAAGGGCGGAACAACGCCCAATAGGGACCATCGCCCATGCTCAAATATTTCAGGTCACGGGCCAGTTTGGGGTGGTCGGTGGTAAACACTACAAACACGCCGGGGGCAACACCCAGCCCGTATTCTACCACGCCGGTTTGGCTCAGGATGCCGCCGGCTTCTTTGGGTACGTAAATTTTAGACAGGGTTTGGTGGGTGGCTTTGGGGCCGTGCATACCGCGCACATCCGGCACAAAGCCAATGGCGTTGCCCAGCGAGGTCATTTCGACCATTGTTTTGGTGCCGTCTTCAAACGAGGCCAGCATTTTGGGATTCATCATTTGGGCTTTGGCTTTTTCGGCGGCGGTGGCCGGGTTTGAGGCCCGGTTGAGCGGGTTGTTTTTGCCTTTGCCGGCGCATACTACTTCAAACCCCAGGCTGGCGGCAAAATCAAACAGTTCCATCGTTGTGCCCGGCTCGTCGCCGGCGGTGAGGGTGTACACTACGTTGGCGGCGTTAGCCATTTGGCGCAGGTAATAGCCCACCGTGGCGTCTGTTTCAACATTCATTTGCAGCACGTGTTTGCGGCCCAAAATCGCGTCGATGGCGACCCGCGCGCCAACTTCCGGCACGCCGGTGGCTTCAACAATAATGTCAAGATTGGGGATTTTGGCCAAAAGGGACGATTGCGTGGTAGCCACGCGCTTGCCTTCGGCAATGGCCTGCGCGGCCAGGCCCACATCGTCGGTTTCTACTACTTGCCCGGCGGGCACCTTGGCCGATTGGTACACCTGCATGGCCCGGCCAGGAACAATGTCGGCGATGGCATAGGCTTTCATCCCGTGCATAGTTTCCATCTGGCAGGCCAGGCCTTCGCCCATTTGCCCGGAACCGACCAGGCCCACTCTAATTCGGTTGCCTGCCCGTTCGTACTCTTTGAGTTCGTTATACAATGTCATGGTACACCTTTCTTAATAATAGTTCACAAGGCAAGAGCCAGAATTAGTTTTGGCCAATAAATTTAACAACCATACCCGGCTCAATGTTTGGCAGCTTATCTTGCAGCGGCACGCTGATATCGCCGGGCATTTCCGGTTGGGTGAAGCCGTTAAATTTCACCACAAAGTGGCCCAGATTGGCCAGATTCTCGTTGGCAACATCGCCGATGCACAAAACCTGGATAGATGTATCGCCAATAACCAACGAATCGCCCGCTTCTACGTGCCGATGAAGCGGGGTAGTGGGTTCGTGTAAAATCGCAAATTCGGTTAATTCTTCGGGGGCATTCATCCCAAAGAAGACCAGAATGCCCGCATCCATAAAATCCTGAGCCAAAGGCCCAATTTGTATTACTTTGGTTTCGTATTTGATAGGGTTCATTTCTCATCCTAAAAGCTGCAATGGGGGGAAACACGTGGAGAGGGAGACACATGTTTCCCCCACAATTGCACTAGTCGTTAAGCGGGATGATGTTGTCAACAGTAACGCCGGAAACGAAGTTGGTTTCCTTGATGTACTTCATCAATGGCCCCGAGGGTGACGTAGAGTGAATATCCACGGTCAATACGCCTTTCATGGGGTAAACCCCCACGCGGGCCGTGCCGCCGCAATCAATTACCGCCACCGCAATTTCATGGAAATCCGCTTTTGATTTGAAGCCGTCAAAAGTTGTGCCGCCGGTTAAATCGGCGATGCGCTGGGCTACGGGGTGAATACCGCCGCCGGTAACGCAGTAGATCAACGGCTTTTCCGATGTCGGCTCAATGACAAGCGGCCCGCCCCAGCCGCGTGACCCGCGCTCAATCCTGACGCGCTTGTACTCGCCGGAACCAGACGATGCTTTTTTCTCGGGCGTTGAGGCAGCGGCCGGGACCGGTTCGTCGGCTGCTGCGCTCTTTTCCGGTTTGGGAGGTGGGGGTTCGCCAATTAATATTTTCTTTGCCTTGTCCCAAAAGCTCATACCATTACTCCTTTCTTAAAATGCCGGATCAATTCCCCGGATACAGGCCAAAACTGGCCAGGTAGGCTAGCACCACAGCGATAGGCCCGGTGATCATCCGGGAAAACAGTACGGCCGGCACGCCAATTTCTACCGTTTCCGGCTCGGCTTCACCCAGCGCCAGGCCAACGGGGATAAAGTCGCAACCTACCTGGGGGTTAATGGCAAACAGCGCCGGCAACGCGTAGCGAGCCGGAATTGAGCCGTTGGCAATCAGCGTGCTGCCCAACAGCGTGCCCACCACCTGGGCAATCACCGCGCCCGGCCCCAGCAGGGGTGACAAAATTGGGATGGCGCAGATAACCGAGATGATCAGCATCCCCACCAGACTCCCGGCTAACGGCGCAATCAAATTGGCAATCCAATCACCGATACCGGTATACAGGATGATCCCAATGACCAGCGCGATAAAGGCCATAAACGGCAGGATATTTTTGATAACCTGATCGATCGACTCCCGGCCGGCTTGATAGAGCACACCCACAACTTTACCAACACTTCGCCCCAAATTTGTAATAAAGCCCTTCATTTTTCAGCTCCTTTGTCTTTTTATATCCGCTGTTATGCTGTGGCCGCCGCTGTTTTGGCGCTTTCCCTGGCCCACATGATCGCCGTGATCCGTTCGGTAACAACGCCCCGGATGAAAATAACCACCATCCCAATTAACAGGTAGCGCACGGCCAGCGGCACAACGGACAATCCCAGAGTTTCAATGCCGGTAGCAATACCCAACCAGACAAACAACTCGCCGGGGTTGATGTGCGGAAAAATGCCCAGGGGCGGGTGAACGTAAGAGACGGCGGCGTCGTAAAAAGCCGGTTTGTATTTTTCTGGCAAAAAACGCCCCATTGTATAGGCCATAGGATTGGTTAAAAAGAAAACCGACAGGACCGGCAACACTAAATAGCGGATGGGATAGAAAACCAAACCATCACGGGCGGCCCACTCACCCACGCGCTCAATCCGCTCAGCCCCAATCAAGGCTACCAGGGCATTAACGCCGGTTAACAGAATAATCAGAAGCGGAACAATGCCGGTGACCAAACTGGTGAATACCTGGCCACCCTGGACAAACATGCCGATAAAATGCTCGGCCAGCCAAACCAAACCATCTAACATTTCGTGCCTCCTTAAGTAAAATCAACTTTGATAAATTAGTAACAACGGTGTTCAACAACGCAAAAAGTGTTAATCCGGTAC
>CAYOXS010000238.1:0-5479 GCA_964407935.1 uncultured Caldilineaceae bacterium | reverse complement strand
CATTTCTGGTACCGGCTTAAGGTTGGCAAAAACGGTCCAGCCGGAAAATCTTTCGGCATGGACTACCCGATCATTTTCATCAATGGTCAGTACGGCGTAGGCACGCCCTTTATATTGGTTGCCGCACAACCCAACAGCGGTCAGCCCGGTCCGTTTGAGTTGAACCATTCGTCTGTAAAACCGGCGCATTTGAAAATAGGCCAATCCAAACTGAAACAACCACATCACCACCAACCCAATAAGAAACACTGTGAAATTATCAAAAACAAGCTGCATTTCCGTATCCTCCTCTGGTAATTTTTTTGATCACAAAATTTACCTCCGGTTTTTGGCAATCCGAAGCCAGGGCCAGTTTGCCGGAAAAACTGGATAACGATTGGTTTGGGTTGTAGAAGTGGGTAGCTTAGCTTGGGACGAGAATAGGCTGTGGTTGGGCCGATATTTGATTTAATTGTGCTTCTAAAACCGCTGTGGCAGTTAAAGCATCGGTTATAATGACATTCAGGCAGCCGCTGCGCAAGGCCGCCAGCACCGCCGGCACTTTCATCACGTTGCCGGCGATGGCAATGGCAAGTGGGACTTGCCCTAAAGATTCCAGGTCTTGTCCTACAACGCAGCGGTTCAGATGAACATCAGACAGATTTCCATTGATATCCAACAGGCGACCCATCAGATCACCGACTAACCCATCGGTAGTAAATTTTTCCACATCGGCATCAGTCAGATAACCGGTGCGGTACAATCCGGAAAGTTGGGAGTCAATTGGACCAATGCCCACCAGGGCAATATCAACCTGCCTGGCCAGTGACAGGGTGTTGGATATTAGCGGGTCGTTCAACAGAGCTTTGGCAATGGCCTCGTTGGCAACAATCAACGGGGCGGGCAAAAAGTGGAGCTTGGCCATTAACTTTTGTGACAGCCAGCGAGCCAATTCTGCGCCATCAATCATAGGGTCGCCACGGCCAACTGAACCCATTGTTTGGATGACCAGCGCGTCTTTTAAAGATGTACTGGGCAGCGCCTTTACCAATTGGTGTAACGTGGCCCCCCAGCCAATACCAATTTTAATATTATCCTGCAAAAGGTCTTGCAGATAATAAGCGCCCAACCGTCCCAATCGCCGTAACAGGGTTGAGTAATCGGCAGGGGGGTCTGCCAGAACACGGGCGTGCGTAAGATTAAATGCCTCGCAAAGTTTTGCTTCCAACTCTGCGTCAGTTTTCAACGGAAACTTAACTCTTACCTCAATTAACCCAAGATCACGAGCTTCATTGAGCATGCGGGACACCATCGAGCGGGATTTACCAATGCGCTCGGCTATTTCGGTTTGGTCCATATTGTCTTCGTAGTACCAAACCGCTACCTGCCCCAGCAGTTCCAGTCGATCATCATCCATGGCATCCTCTGCACAAAGTTGAATTTGTATTCACAGAATTGAGCAACATTCTATAACACATTCCGATTCTTGTCAAGAATGAATTCATAAATGTGAAAACAGATTCAACTTTTTGCATTTGATTGGGCTGGAACGGCTCTGAGTGCCCGGCTCCAATTGGCTGGGGATTGCGGTGGTGGTTACTTCTGCGAAGTGAATCGGGTGTTGTCAACCGTTCAGAGGGGTTTTTGGCCTGGAAACATTTGTGAGCCGCTGGTATTATTGAAGGGGGTAGCGGCGCTCACGGATGTTTGGCGGGGCAAAGCTTGAGCCATCGCCATTATGGCGATGGCTCAGCTCAAAATTTTATGGTCTTGTGCCAGCCATCAACGCATCGTCTCCAACATGCTGGCGCATTGGGTGCATCTGGCCCGGTCTGGTAACGTATGCCGGGGTTAAGCCATCACCTCTTGCATTTGCCGAATCTGTTTCAGCAGCATTTTCTTTGGGGTTACAGGAATAGCGGCCATCATTATGCGCTGCGTAAATGTGACCCCGGCCATAATATCTAACTTGCCGGCCAACATGGCTTTGTAACCCTCTTCTGCCACGGTTCTTGCACTGAACGTGTTCTCAAATAAGCTGGTTTGATCCATGCCGGAGGTGCTGGCAAATTCGGTTTCTGTTGCACCCGGCAAGAGCGCCGTAACCGTGATGTTGGTGTCATGCAATTCTTCAGCAATGGCATTGCTGAATGACGTTACGTAGGCTTTTGTTGCATAATAGACAGCTTGCAATGGCCCGGCTATCAAACTTGCTGTCGATGAAACATTAAGGATTTTTCCTTCATTGCGGTTGACAAAATCAGGCAGGAAAAATCTGGTCAGCGCAGTCAAAGCAACCACATTGAGGCTGATCATGGCTAAATCCTGCTCCCAGGCCCGCTCATAAAATTTACCGCGCCCACCAAAGCCGGCGTTATTAATCAGGTAATTTACTTCTACACCTGCTTGCTTTACCGCCCTGTAAATTTCTGAAGCTGCACCGGGTAAGGTCAGGTCTTTGGCAATAACCATCACCTCAATGCCATGTTTGTTTACTAATTCTGTTTTAAGTGCATTCAGCTTGTCTTCACGCCTGGCCACAATAACAAGATCACCACCTTGCTCTGCGTGAATGTGGGCAAATTCTTTACCGATACCACTTGACGCGCCGGTAACTAACGCTACTTTTTTACTCATTTTTTGACTCCTCGTTAAGTGAATATTCATTCAATTTGATTGGCAAAAAAATTTTACTGCCTGATGGCCTCCCAGCAGGCATCAATGATTTCCTCAATCAATTCATCGGTGAGCGTGAGGAAACCGGCGGCGTGCTTTTGGGCCAGCGAAGTCGCTACATCCAGAGTCAGGGTATGCACTACCGGAGCCGGAAGGTTTTTAAGGATCATTTCCTGCTGGCCGCGCTGAAAACACTCAAGCAAAGGCAGGTAGTACTGGCCAACCTCCACCTCAATTTCCGAACTGAAATAGGGCGAACGGGTATATTGCTCCAAAAAAGCCGATTCAAGTGGGCGATGGATGTAATACCTGATCATATGCCCCAAAATTTCCCGAATCTGGATTTTCAACGGCTGCGTTTGATCGAAACTCTCGTTGAGTATTTGCCCAAATTTGCGCTTGATGTGCCTGTACAATTCATCCATCAGAGCGTCTTTGCTATCAAAATAATGATAGATGATGCCCGCGCTGACGCCGGCCTCTTTGGCCACCATTGACATTGCCGTGCCGTGAAAACCATTTTGTGAGATCAGCCGCAATGTGGCGTTTAAGATGGCGGTGCGTTTGTCTTCGACGCGATCCATTGATACTGAATACCCTTGCCCGAATTGAATATTCACTCAATATTACAGGTAAAACAATTGTTTGTCAAGGGTCAATTTCTGGGGAATTACCTACAGCCCGTTTCTGACGCCGAGGGGTAATAGCGAAAAGGCCGGAACCCTGCGGCGCGCCACGGCGGCATAATCATGCAGCAGCCCATCGAAAACATGCTCCCAGGTTTTTTGTTCGGCGGCCAGCCGGCCGCCAGCACCCAATTTGTGCGCTAATTGCTTATTTTGCACTAACCGGTTGACAACGGTAACCAGACTGGCCGGATATTCGGGGTCAAAGTACAGCCCGGTTTCGTTTTCAATCACGTGGTCCAGCACTCCGCCGGACCGGGCGGCGACCACCGGCAGCCCCGATGCCATCGCTTCGAGCACCACGTTGCCCAGCGTTTCGTTGGCAGCCGGAAACACAAAAATATCGGCGGTGGCGTAAGCCTGGGCCAACTGGTGGTGGCGCAGATAGCCGGTAAAAACCGTGGCGGTGTTGGCAAACAGCTTTTCCAGGTCGGCCCGGGCTGGCCCATCGCCAACAATGGCTAAATTGAGGCCGGGTATCTGGTCGAGCACGGGCCGGAGCCAGTCAATCCGTTTTTCCGGCGAGAGCCGGCCCACGTAAAGCAGCAGTGGCGCGTTGGGCTGATGAGCGCACAGGCGGCGACGCCAATCTTGGGTGTAATGTTTGGGCGAAAATCTTTTAGTATCTACGCCCCGGCTCCACACTTTGGTGCGCGCAAATCCCTGGCGATCCAATTCGACCTGGGTTACGGTTGAGGGGCACAGGTTCAAATCGGCATCCTGATGCAGCCAGCGCAGATACCGCCAAAAAGGTTCTTCGAGCATACCAAAGCCCCATCGGCTTACAAAACCGGGGATATCGGTGTGGTACGAGGCAACCAACGGAATACCGAGCGCTTTGGCGTGTTTCAACCCAATAATTCCCAGCGAAAAGGGGTTGACCACGTGGATCAGATCGGGCTGAAACGTGTTGAGCATGCGGCTGACATTAATGTGGGGTGAAACCAGCTTCAACTCAGGGTAAAGGGGAAAGGGCAGCCCCGGCAGGCCGATCACCGGAGTTTTGGCGTATCTCATTGGGCCACCCTGGGGCGCAAACAGAATACTCTGGTGCCCGCGCCGGGCCAGGTAATCCAGCAGATAGGTTAAGGTGTTGACAATTCCGTCGATTTTGGGCAAAAAAGTTTCGGTAAAAAAGGCAATTCGCATCTCAACTTACCTCGGATGGGGTGTCTGAACGCCGGTAGCAGTTTGGCGCATTGGCTACAGGTTGGAATGATTACGCCTGCAAGCCTGTCGCATGGCGGGTTTCGGCGCGGTTGAACAGTATGGGTAACTTGCGCAACATGCTCCCGATTTTCCAGGTGGTTCCGCCCGGTCGCACCGAGTTTGTTTGAATGGCAACATACAGATCGGCGGCGCTGGCGCCCGGAAACCAGGTAAAGGCCTGCCCCACCGTGTAGGGAATATGCGAATCGCTGTTGCCCAGCGCCGGCAGCCGCTGCCCAAACCGATTGACCAGCGTTGCCCAGATATTGCCGGGAATACTGAGCGGGCAGCCGTGGCGGGTTTCAACGGCATCAAACGGCAAGCGCCGGATGGCGTTATGAACGCTTTCCATCCCGCCGCTAAAGGTAAAGGGATGAACAGCCACGGCCAATCCACCCTGGCGGTGAACAGCCTCAATGGCCTCGAGTGCTGTGGCAAAGTACGGTAGATCGGTTTGTAAAAACAGCCCTACCACATCACCCTGACCGGTAGTAATTTCCTGGCCAACAATCACTTCCAGGTTGGGGTATTTTTGGCGAGCGTAATCCCGGGCAATCGCTGCTCCGGTTGTGGTGTCGTGGTCGGTAATGGCCACCACTTTTACCCGAGCCGCCCGGGCGATAATATCGATGGTTTCTGATGGGGTCATGTAACCATCGCTGAAGGTGGTGTGGATATGCAAATCCGCTTTTGACCAGACAGCGGGTTTAACAAAGACGGTGGCTGTGGCCGGCGCAAGTACGTTTCCTATCATTCTATCCCTCTGGATGCGTTGTTGGGTGATTGGCACAATAAATTTTGTTTGCTGTATTTTAGCAGAGATAGGTTACAGCTTTTTTAATGCTTCTTTAACGAGGGGTTAAGAGTTGGTCAAAATATTTTAACCGGCGCGGAGTTTTGGGTGGGCCAAAAGTTTTACTTGACAACCG
>CAYOXS010000237.1:0-9432 GCA_964407935.1 uncultured Caldilineaceae bacterium | reverse complement strand
TTTCGCAGATTTACACAGATGTTCTTGAAAATTTTTTACTTCATCTGTGTTTTCTGGGTGAATCTGTGTCCTGTTTTGAGCGAAGTTTCGAAAGTGCAAACATAATGTCCCCCCTTTTGCCAGGGTAATGCGGGTATTATATCAGGCGGCAGCGCCGCTGTATAATGGCTGCCGGTGTTGATTTTTGTTGCCGGCCCGCCTTTGTTATAATCATCCGGTTGGAGGTGACCGCTTGACCACGGATTTAAAGCGAAAACTGACCTTTGGGATTGGGCTGGCCCTGCTGGTTTTTATCGGCCTGCTGCTGTACGGCGATGTCCGCGAAATTAGCCGGCTGCTCCGGCAGTTTGACTGGCGGTTGATGCCGGCCATTTTTGGCTTGACGGTGATCAATTATGCCCTGCGCGGCCTGCGGTTTCACTATTATTTGCGACAAATTGGGGTGCGCGGCATTTCAGTGTGGACCAGCCTGCGCGTTTTTGTTGGCGGCTTTGCGCTAACGCTGACCCCGGGCAAAGTCGGCGAACTGATTCGGCTTTACTGGCTCAAAAATTTGTACAATGCCGACCCGGCCCGAGTGGCGCCCTCAATTTTAATTGACCGGGTGATCGACGGGCTGGCTATGGCCGTGCTGGCCGTGCTGGGTCTGCTGGCCTATCCGCAATACTGGCCGGGGGTCGCGGCGATTATGACGCTGCTGCTGTTGGGGGTGGTAGTGGTGCAAATTAAACCGCTGGCCTATTGGCTGCTGGCGGTGGGCGGCAAATTGCCGCTGATCTCAAAAATCGCGCACCACTTGCAGTCGGTGTATGAAAGCACCTACGAGCTGCTCCGGCCCAAAAATTTTTTACTGGGGCTGGCGGTGGGGCTGCTGGCCTGGACGGCCGAAGGGCTGGCTTTTTATCTGGTGCTGGTGGGGCTGGGCCAGCCCGAGTCGTTCCAACTGGCGCTGCTGGCCGTGTTCACCCTGTCGGTGGGGGCGATGATTGGCGGAATTTCCAGCCTGCCGGGCGGGCTGGGCGCAACGGAAGCGTCGATGGCCGGCATTTTGCAGACGGTGGTCGGCCTCAGCGAACAAATGGCCGCCACCGCCACATTGATGATTCGGTTTTTCACCCTCTGGTCCGGCGTCGGTTTGGGGGTGTTGATTGTGCTCATTTGGCGCAAAATGTTGTTTGGCTACGGCCGGCCCGGCGAGGCGTTTGACGCCAAATCAAAAATTGAACAGGCGGGCAGCTCATGAGCAAACAGTTCAATCGCTCGGTGCTAACCCTGACTCACGCGGCGCGCCAGCTTTCGGTGCGGCAAAAGTGGGACCAGCGGTACGCCGCGCTGCCCCCGGCCGCCCGGCGCGAGCCAACTCCGTTTGTAACGGATTGTTTGCCCCGGCTACCCACCGCCGGCCGGGCGCTCGATATTGCCGCCGGCAACGGCCGGCACAGCATCGCTCTGGCCCGGCACGGGCTGCGAGTGGTGGCGGTGGATATTTCCTGCCAGGGCGTGCAGTTGGCCCGTCAGTTTGCCGCCGAAAGCGGCCTGGCTGCGGCGCAGGTGCGTTTTATCGTGGCCGATGTTGAGCGGCTGTGGCTGCCAGCCGGCCAGTACGAGGTAGTGCTGATTTCATATTTTTTGCACCGGCCGTTGTTTGAGCTGATCAAAGCCCGGCTGCGGCCCGGCGGCTGGCTGCTGTACGAAACCTTTACCCTGGCCGAGCTGGCCAAACCCTATCACCAGCGCCCGGCCAAACCGGAATTTTACCTGAAACCGCAGGAACTCCGGCAGGCGTTTGTCGATTTTGACATTCATTTTTACGATGAGGGCGACCACCGCGGTAAATTTACGGCCCAGTTGCTGGCCCAAAAACCGGCGGAAAATTCTTGGAGTTGTCCCTAAATAAGAGACGCAGAAATCTGGGACACAGATTTCACGGACACCTGCATTGCGTGCGGCGCAAGGGTAAACACAAATTTACCCATTAATTTTTTTAACATCATCTGTACAATCTGTGTTTATCTGTGTCCCATACGTAGAAAAGCTTTATTAGGGAACAAGTTTTTTAAGACCGATGGCAACATTTAAAATTGACCTGCACATGCACACCTGCGTTTCAAGCGACGGGATCACCCGGCCGGCCGACGTGGTGCGCATTGCCAAAAGCCGGGGACTGGACCGGATTTGTATTACCGACCACAACCGGATTGACGGGGCGCTGGCCGCGAAAAAAATAGACCCCGAGTTTGTGATTGTGGGCGAAGAAATTTTAACCGCGCGCGGCGATGAAATCCTGGCCTTTTTTGTGAGCGAGTGGGTGCCGCCCCGGCTGCCGCATCACGAAGTTTTGGCCCGGCTCGAAGGGCAGGGCGCGGTTATCAGCGTCTCTCACCCGTTTGACCGCCACCGCAACCGGCCGTGGACGGAGGAACTGCTTGAATCGCTGCTGCCGCGGCTCGATGCGATTGAGGCGTTCAATGCCCGCACCATTCACGCCGCCGATAACCTGCGCGCCGCAGAGTTTGCGGCCCGGCACAATTTACCCGTTACCGCCGGCAGCGACGCCCACACCGGCCGCGAGATTGGGGCGGCTTACCTGCAACTGCCGGCCTTTGCCACCGCCGCCGAATTTAAAGCGCGGCTGCCACTGGCCACCGTGCATGGCCGGCTCAGTCCGGCCTGGATTCATCTTTTTTCAACGGTCAATAAATGGCGCGGCAAATTGGGCCTCAAACCAAAACTCAGGTGACAGCATGATCGACCCCACGGATATTCGGCTCGGCGATGTGGTGCGGCTGCGCAAAACCCATCCCTGTGGCAGCACGGACTGGCGGGTGGTTCGGCTGGGCGCTGATATTGGCCTGGTGTGTTTAAAGTGCCAGCGCAAGGTGCTGATTCCGCGCGGACAGTTGGCCCGGCAGGTTAAACAGCAGTTGGAGCGAGGGCCGGAACTTCCCGCCGCCCCCTGGCCGGGGGATGCGGGTTAGCGGGGCGGTTGTTAAATATTTTTTACGAATCGTTGCATATTTAGCCGGTATCTGGCACAATATCGCCAGGGCTAATTTGCAGCCTTGTGACAGAAATAATCCGTGCCCGCGCCAGTACGGTTTTGCTCGAGCCTCTCTCTATAAAATATTTTCTCATCTTAATAAATTTATGCACAACAGGACGTATTGGCCCAAAAACCGGGCGTAAACGTATTCTGCTCAGATAATGGCGCACCCAAAAAAATATAAATTAGGAGGGATCGCCAACGATGAGATTTCGACAGGTTGTGCTGGAGCAGGTTTCGCTGGCCGTTTTACCCGGGCAGTTGCGCCGTGTGCGTTTAACCCTGGAATCTGGTTTTGCGGTTGTGGCAATTAGCGTGATCGGTGTTTATAGTTTGAGTCTGGCCACCGGAGTTCCACTGGCAAAATTAACCCGAGACCCGGCCACGGTGACCAATTCGGCCTTTTATGTGGGCATTTTGTCTAATCTGGGCGTGCTGTTGTGGTCTGCCTGTACGGCGATATGTTTTTTTGGGGCCTTGCTTTTAAATTCTGACCAAAAATTTCGCCGGTCAACCGTATTTTTGTTTTTCTCCGGGCTGGTGTGTTTGTTGTTGACGCTGGATGATGCGTTCCTCCTTCATGAAGAGGTATTCCCCACGTATTTAAAAATACCCGAAGCTGGCGTTTATCTGCTCTACATGGTTATTTTGGCCGGATTTTTCTTTTATTTTTTGCCTGACCTGCTCTCAACCGATTATTTGTTGCTTATCGTCGCCGGCTTCTTTCTGGGGTCATCCATTTTTATCGATGCCGTGCTTCCTTTCTCCAATGCAGAAACGTTTATTGAAGACTGCCTGAAATTTTCCGGGATTGTGTTCTTACTGGGATATTTTAGCCACACCACCGCGACAATCATTCGCTGCAATTATACCTCTGCATCAAGATAGGCTGGCGCGGTTCCGTAATTTTTTCTTCTCAAAAATGTACAATCGATAAGCGCAGAAGCTTTGGAACTCTCCATTGTGCTGTAATTTTCTTTTACTATAAAACGTGTCTATGGTAAAATGGCAAATGTTGGTTTAAACGGCCTGGACTACAGACTATGAGCGAACAGCAAAAACGGTCTTCCTGGATTGCCTTTGGGTTATTCTATCTGGTCCTGATTGTAATTGTGACCGTGTTAGACATTTTTAACCGTGTTCTCACCCTGTCTTATTGGGGAGCGCAGGTTGGAATGTTAACCCTTGGGGTTGGTTTGTTTCTGGTGATGGGCCGGTTTATTCCCGATCTGTCGGCAGCGCGCGGCGTGCCGTTGGCCTTTACCATTGGCATATTGACCATTATTCCGGCAGTATTAATGGGGCTGGGGCCGATTCCCGGATTGTGGCCGCAGTATTTTTACATCGCGCTGGGAATGGCGGCCGGCAGTTTTCTGACATTTCTGTTTATGAAATTCTTCAACAGGGTCTCTGAGCGAGACCGGCTCAGGCAAAAAAGTGACTGACGTAACTGAATTCTCTCATCAAACCGTAAAATGCAGTGTTGGCATTACCGCTCACAATGAAGAAGCCAATATGGCCCAAATTCTGGAGGCGGTCATTAACCAGCGGCTGCATATGGTTGAAATTGCTGAAATTATTGTGGTGGCCTCCGGCTGTACCGATCGCACGGTGGATATTGTGCGGGAATACCTGGCCATCGACCCGCGGATTCAATTGCACGTGCAGGAAAAACGAGAAGGCAAAACCAGCGCCATCAATATTTTTTTACGGCACGCCACGCAAAATATCTGCGTGCTTGAAAGCGGCGATACTGTCCCCCACGAAGACGCCATCGAAAACATGGTCCGCATGTTCCACGATCCGGCCGTGGGCATGACCGGGGCGCACAAAGTGCCGGTCAACACCCCGGAGCACATCATCGGCTTTTTATCGCATCTGCGGCTGCAAATGGAACACCAACTGTGCCTGGAAATTCCCCGGCTGGGCGAGTTGATCGCGTTCCGCAAGGTGTTTGATCAAATCCCGCCGGATGTGGCCATGGACGAAGCTTTTGTTGAGGCGCTAGTGATTAGGCGGGGGTTGCAGGTGCGCTATGCGCCCGACGCGGTGGTGTTTAATATGGGGCCGGAAACGCTGAACGATTTTGTCAAGCAGCGCCGCCGCAATCACGCCGGCCACCTGCACTTAAAAGCCAAATACGGTTACGAGGTATCGAGCATGGGCGCGCCGCGGCTGGCCAAGCTGGCTCTTGAGGAAATTTGGGGCGCGCTGCGGTTAATCTGGATTTTGTTTGCGCTGGCCGCCATCGAAGGCTACTCGCGGCTGCTGGGCTGGTACGATTACAAATTTCACAAACGCACCCACGTAGTGTGGGATATTGCCTGGACCACCAAAGAGGTCAAACGGCCGGTTGATTCGAGCGGGATCAACATTACTTCGCCCCACCTGCCGGCCAAACGGGAGCGTTGACGAGTTTTCAACTCTGAAAACTCCGCAGAAATATTGGGGCATCCGAACACCAATTAAAAATCCATTCTTTACCCCTACCCCCGTTCACGAGAGAAGGAAAAAACCAAAAGTGCAGACCAGCGGCATCGGTCTGCACTTTTTTTGCACGTGAGGCGGTTTTGCCGCATAATTTTGCCTTTGGCGCTACTTTGAAAGGATGTTGTTTTGAAGGATAAACTGATAACGGCTCTCAAACTGGCCATCAGTTTGGGGTTAATGGCCTATCTGTTCTATAAATTTTTCTCTAACCCCACCGACCGGGCGGTGCTGGTTGAAACGCTGACCACGGCCAATTACTGGTATTTGCTGCTGGCCGTGGCCCTGTTTGAGGTCGCCATTATTGTTAATGCAGTCAAATGGTTTGTGCTGCTCAAAGCGCAGGGGTTGCCCGTGCCGCTGCTGGCGCTGGTCAATTACACCTTTGTCGGCTTTTTCTTTAACAACTTTTTGCCGGCCAACGTTGGCGGCGATGTGATTCGCGGCTTTGGCCTGGCCCGCTACACTGAGCGCAGCGCTGATGCGGCGGTGTCGGTGGTGGTTGACCGGATTATTGGGTTGATGGGCTACATGGTCAGCGCGGTAGTGGCGGCGCTGATTGTGGTGGGTATTGTCTCGCGCACCGGGCAGTTGGGCGGGGTGCCGGCCAGCGAAACGCTGATGGCCAACCTGGCCCAGGTAGAAGTGGTGGCCGTGCTCGGCACGCTGGCGATTATTGCCGTGTTTGGGGTGATGCTCAGCCACCGGCTGCGGCAGCTCATTGGCCGCATTTTCGAAATCCGGTTTTTAAAACCGCTGGCCCCCATTTACCAGCAGCTTTCCAGCGCGTTTGGCGCGTACCGCTACGAATACCGGGCGCTGCTGGTGGCGTTTTTGCTCGGCGTGGCCAACATTATTCTGACCAGTTTGGTGGATATTGCCATTGTGGCCGGCCTGCACGGTTACATTCCGCCGCTGTACATTTTTCTGTTCAATCCCATCATCGCCGTAATTTTGATTGCGCCCATCAGCATTGGCGGCCTGGGGACGATGTCGCTGCTGTACGTTTATTTTTACGGGCTGGTGGGGGTGACTCAAACGCTGGCGTTTGCGCTGTCGCTGGTGAAGCAGTTGGTCATTTATTTGGGCAGCCTGCCGGGCGGCATTTTGTGGCTGCGCCGCCGCGAGGCCATTAAACACCAGGCCGAGCGCGTGCCGGTGCAATAAAAAAACGCCGTCAACCGACGGCGTTTTTGGTGTTTGTAACGCGGCTTAAACTTCCAGCACCACCGGGAAGATCATCGGGTTGCGCCGAATGCGCTGGTACAAGAACTGGCTCAGATTGTCGCGAATGATGTTGGCGGCGGTATCGGGGTGCATTTTGCCGCTTTCCAGCAGGTCGATGACGCGCTCTTTGGCCTCTTCCAGCAAATCCTCCGAATCACGAACGTACACAAAACCGCGCGAGACAATATCCGGCCCATCGACCAGCCCGCCGGTTTTTTCATCGATGGCCACTACCACCACCACAAAACCATCGCGCGAGAGCAGGTGGCGGTCGCGCAACACCACCGTGCCCACATCGCCAATGCCCAGGCCATCAACCATAATCAGGCCGCTGGGCACGGCTTCGGCCGGGAAAGCGCCGTCCTCGTCAAATTCAATCACCTGCCCGTTTTCAACCACAAAAACGTTCTCCGCCGGAATCCCAACCGATTCGCCCAGCCGGCCGTGCAGCACCAGCATGCGGTATTCGCCCTGAATGGGGATAAAATATTTGGGCCGGGTCAGGTCCAGCATCAATTTTTGTTCGTCCTGGGCGGCGTGGCCGGACACGTGCACCGGCATCAGACTCTGGTAGATAACATCCGCGCCCAGCCGAAACAGGTTGTTGAGGGTGCGATGCACCAGCTCTTCGTTGCCGGGGATGGCCGTGGCCGACAGAATGACGGTGTCGCCCTGGCGCAGCCGCACCTGCCGGTGTTCCTGGTTGGCCATGCGCACCAGCGCGCTGGTCGGTTCGCCCTGGGTGCCGGTGCAAACAATGGCCACCTGGTTGTCGCGGTAATCCTCAAGATCATCCACGTGGATGATCATATCTTCCGGGGCGGTCAGGTAGCCCAGGTTGAGCGCCATTTTTACGTTATCAACCATACTGCGCCCAACCACGGCCAGCTTGCGGTTGTGGGCCATGGCAATGTTGATCACCTGCTGCACCCGCGAAATGTTTGAGGCAAAGGTAGCCACAATGATCCGGCCGGTGGCCTGGTCAAAAATCTGCTCAAACGTTTCGCTCACAATTTTTTCCGAGGGCGTATGGCCGGGGCGTTCGGCGTTGGTGCTGTCAGAGAGCAGGGCCAGCACGCCTTCGTCGCCGTAACGGCGCAGCCGGTCAAAATCGGGCGGTTTGTTGTCGGTGGGGGTTTCGTCAAATTTGTATTCGCCGGTGTGAATCACCAGCCCCTGCGGCGTGTAAATGGCGTAACCCACGGCATCGGGGATGGAGTGGCACACATGGAACGGTTCGATGGTGAACGGGCCAATCTCGATGACGCTGTCCGGGGTGATGGTGTTGATGTTGATTTTGCCCAGCAGCTTGGCTTCTTTGAGTTTAACCTCAATCAACCCCTGGGTGAGCCGGGTGGCGTACAGCGGCACCGGAATTTCAGGCAAAATGTAGGGCAGCGCGCCAATGTGGTCTTCGTGGCCGTGGGTTAAAAAAATCGCTTTGAGCAGGCCGGGGTTATCCAGCAAATAGGTAATATCGGGGATAACCAGATCCACCCCCAGCATATCATTTTCCGGGAACATCAGGCCGCAATCGATGGCGATCGCGTCATCGCCATACTCGATCACAGTCATGTTGCGCCCAACTTCACCAACACCACTCAGTGGAACAATCCGCAGAGGTTCTTTCACCGGGGAAACTCCTATAACAATTAGAAATTAACAGTTAACAATTAAATATGTAGTACTACCTTTGCATTTTTTAAATCAGGACGCAGATTACGCAGATTTACACAGATTTTCTTGAAAATTTTTTACTTCATCTGTGTTTTCTGTGTAAATCTGTGTCCTATTTTGAGCGAAGTTTGAAAAGTGCAAACATAGTGTATGTAGTTAATTGTTAAGTGTTAATCACCAATTTGCCCATAGTTTATGCTTTTGCCGGTAATTGGTCAAACGCGACAGCAGGTATTTACCGGACAAAAGCGCGATTTTCTTGACAGTATTGGGATGCTGACTATTATATTGCTATGGCAATTAGAAAAGTGATTTATGTTGATGACGAGCGTCTGCGCCAAAAGGCAAAAAAGGTCAGTCAGTTTTCTTCTGACCTGGCCCAACTGGCGCAGGATATGCTGGAGACCATGCACGCTCACGGCGGCGTGGGTCTGGCCGGCCCGCAAATTGGGTTGATGCAGCGCATTTTTGTGGCTCAAATCCCGGCCCGGCCCGACGAAGACGGCCAGCTCAAGCACCCCGAGGCGGGCAAACCGTTTATTCTGATCAACCCGGAGGTGCTCACCTGCGCGCCAACGCTGGTTGAAGGCGAAGAAGGCTGCCTGTCGATTCCGCTGTTGCGCGGTTTGGTGGCCCGGCCGGAATGGGTTGAAGTGAAGGCCCAATCCGTCGATGGGCGCTCCATCAAACTCAGGGCCGATGGCTATCTGGCCCGCATCTTTTTTCATGAAATGGATCACCTCGATGGTGTTCTGTTTGTGGACCACATCACAGACAAAGACAAGTTGTGGGTACTTGAGCCTGTTGACTCTCCCGCATCCGGCAGCCAGCCGATGCCGGATGCACCCAAAAGTGCGGGGGGCGCTTTTTCTCCTCTAAACCCATGATCCCCACGTTTGCCGGCCGATCACCCTCTTTAAATCATCGATATTAGGCCACAAGTAGCAGTGTTGGGGACAAGCTTTAAACCGAAATCCCATGCTCTATGAATGCCGGCT
>CAYOXS010000236.1:7554-9455 GCA_964407935.1 uncultured Caldilineaceae bacterium | reverse complement strand
TTCTGTTTCACAATCTGGCGGAATATTTTGAGGCGATGCAGGAGTTTATCAACGGCCTGCCCGGCACGGCGGGGTGAGGTTATAAAAAGAGCGACATATCGGGCAAAAATATGACCCGGTCAAAAAATTTTTTGACCGGGTCATATTTATTTTTGACTGGGTCAACTAAAATTTTGACCCGGTCATAATCAGGTGGGCAACTGCATGGTAAAGGTGGTTCCCTGCCCCACCCCGCCGCTAAAAGCGGTGAGATGGCCGTGATGCGCTTCGACAATGGCCCGGGCAATGGCCAGCCCCAACCCTGCGCCGCCCGCATCGCGGCTGCGGGCCGGGTCGGTGCGGTAGAAACGGTCAAAAATATGGGGCAAATGTTCCGGGGCAATGCCCTCGCCGGTATCCGAAACCGAGACGCTGACCGACTGTCCGGCCGGTTCAACATTGAGGGTAATCCGGCCGCCGGCCGGGGTGTGGCGCAGCGCGTTGGCCAGCAAATTGTGCAGCACCTGCGAAATCCGGGCGGTATCAACCTGGGTGGGAGGCAGGTTCTCGGCCAGATTGACGGCCAGTTCCACCTGTTTTTCCTCGGCATCAGGCCGAAAGACCGCCGCCGTTGAGCGGGCAAGCTGGCTCAGGTCTGTTTCCTGCAAATTGAGCGGTAGCTGGTGGGCTTCGGCCTGGGCCAGTTCGTGCAGATCATTCACCAGCCGGCTCAACAGGCGGGTCTGCTCGTACAGCCGGCCCATTTCGTCCAAATCGAGCGGGTACACTTCATCCAGAATAGCCCGCAAATTACCCTGCAACACCGATAGCGGCGTCCGCAGTTCGTGGGCCACATCGGCCAGCAAATTGCGGCGCAGAGTCTCTGCCTCCTCCAAATCAGAGGCCATGTCGTTAAAGGCGCGGGTTACGGCGATGATCTCATCCGTGCCTTTTTCGGCAACCCGCTGGTTCAGTTTTCTGGCTCCAATGGCTCTGGCCGCGTGGGCCAGATCGTTGAGCGGAGCCGTCACCGAGCGGCTCATCACCACGCCAAAAATCGCGCCGGCCACACCGCCAACCGCGGCCAGCAGTAGCAGCGTCTGCACCAGGTCTCGCAAAAAAGGCGGGCGGCGGTTGCCATCTTGGGCGGGCATCGGCACCGAGGCAAACCCCAGGTAGCCGACCGGCTGCTCATCAACTTTCAGCGGGATTTCGTAACGCAGGCTGGTTTTGCTGGCCGGCCGGCCAATCAGACCCGGCTCGGCGTGATAAATGATGATATTGCCACGATCAACCAGCACATAACTGGTATCGGATTTAAACAGGGTGGTTTGCGCCCCGGACATTATCGGCGCGACGCCGGCCCAGCTATGGTGCTGCTGGTAATAATCTTCAAGCAGGTTGATCAGCCCGCCGGAGCGCTCCAGCACCCACGAGGCAAAACGGGCGTCATCGGACTCAAAGCGGCTGACAATATAGCCGGTTAAAACCACAATGACCACCGCTACCAAAACCATTGCCGTAAAAGCCAGGCTCAATCTGACCCACAGTTTATTCATTGCTGTCTCCTGTTAAAAACAGGTTTCTTAAACCAAAACTGACTGCAAAATCAGCCCTCATGTGTCATTCTTCGCTCCTGTTAGTCGCTCAGAATCTCCAGTTTCGCCTGGATGACCAGAGATTCTTCGTCGCTGCGCTCCTCAGAATGACGCTTAAGAAACTCCTGTTACGGCCCAAGCAGCCGGTAACCCACCCCATACACCGTTTGAATGTAATTTTTTTCTCTGGAATCCGGCTCGATTTTGTGGCGCAGGTTGCGCATGTGGCTGTCCAGCGTTCGCTCCGAGCCTTCGTAATCGTACCCCAACGCCTGCTCAATAAGCTCGCTGCGGGTAAAGGCGTAGCCGGGGTTTTCCAGCAGG
>CAYOXS010000236.1:0-7454 GCA_964407935.1 uncultured Caldilineaceae bacterium | reverse complement strand
TCGTCAATTCTGGCGGTGAGCATGATGATGGGCGTTTCGGCCAGTTGCGCGTCGGTCCGCAGGCTGCGGGTAATATCCCAGCCGTCGCGGTCGGGCAGCATCAAATCCAGCACCACCAGTGCCGGGCGGTCGCGGCGCAGCACTTGCAGGGCCGACGCGCCATCGTAAGCCACCAGCACCTCATAGCCGGATTTTTCAAGATAGGCGCGCACCAGGCGCACAATATCGTGATCGTCATCAACCACCAGAATTTTTTGGCCGGTCATAGGCATTTCAATAGTCTCCGGTTTAGCGCCAGCTCAACATTTGCTCATCGACGCCGCCATAAGTTAAGGTGATGCCGTTTTGAGCCAGCGTTGCGGCGGTGAGCAGCGGCCGCTGATTGCTACCATCGGCGTTCATCAGCCAGATTTCCCACGCGCCGGAACGGTTGGAGACAAAGGCAATTTGCGAGCCATCGGGCGACCAGGTTGGCGCGGCGTTGCTAAATGATTGCGCCGTTTGGCCGCGCAGTTCCTGCTGCACCAAATCCATGTACGAGGTCCCGGTTAATCGCTGGCGGTTGCTGCCATCGGAGTTCATCACATGCACTTCCCAGTGATCGTCCTGCCGGTAGCTGACGGCAATTCTGGCGCCATCCGGCGAGTAGACAGGCGAACGGTCGTTGTAATCGGCGGAAAAAGCCAGATCGGTGCGGTTCTGATACAAATCGAGGTTAACCAGCCCAAAATCGCCGCGGTAGATGACGTGCCCCTGGTAGAGCGGGTCCCAGGCCGGAGATTTGCTGTAGGTGTCGCCGGCCAAATCCTGGTATGCGCCGGTGGCCACATTTATCAGCCGCAGCTTCCAGTAGGGATCGGGCGGCAGAGTGTAGCACATCATCAGGTTGCCTTCGTCATCGTGCTTGGTTGAAATATCATAGGCATTGCGCGGCGGCCGCTGGTGGCTGCATTTGCGCAGTTCGCCAACCTGCCCGCCCTGCTGCATGGTAATGATGAGCTGGCTGCCATCTACCGACCACACCGGCATGCGCGGGTTGTAAACGTACTCGTTGATAACGCGCTCGTTGCTGCCATCAATGTTGATCAGCCACACGTTACCGAGCGCGCCATCCTGACTGGTTTCCCAGCGAGTAAAGGCCACGGTCTGGCCATCGGGCGAGAGGGCCGGGTCCATCCCGCTGGTCAGGTAGCGCAGGTTGGCGCCATCCGGATTGACGGCGTAAATTGCGCCGCCATCGCCGGTTTGAAACACAATAGTACCGGCTTGTGAATTACCAGTTACTAATTGCGAATTGTCAATGGACGTAAGTTGAGCCTGGTTGATATTGCCGCTAACAGCCACGTAACTTTCGTCGTTGGTTATCCAGCCGGTGGTACCATCAATAAAACGCACCTGATACCAGCCGCTGGCCGCATCTTGAGTAATGATGGCAGCCGTTTCGCCGCGCATCATAAAATCAACCGGGGCGTACTGGCTACCGGGGCCGGCCCGCACATTGAGCGCCGGCACAATCACGGTGAGCGTGGGTTGGGTTTCGGTTTGAGCCGCCGCGCCGGGTACCGCTACAAAGCCGGCTACCAACAGCAGCAGCAACAAAGGCAGCCATAATTTTATAGATTTAGCAGTAAACATTGCAAGTATTCTTTCCATGAGTCAACAATCCTTTGGTTTTGGCCGATCAGCGCGGCGGGCCGCCACCCATTGGGCCAAAGCCGCGCTGGTTAGCCTGGTTCTGGTCCACAAACGTGGCCACCTCACCCACTACTTTATCGCCTTCCTTCAGCTCCGGCGAGGTGACCGTTGTCCATTCACCCTGCGAAATACCGCGCTCAACCGGCACCCGGCTGGGCGAGCCATCACTGCCGATCACAGTGACGCTGGTTTCGCCCTCAAATTCCTGAATGGCGGTGGTAGGCACCAGCCAGGCCTGCTGGTTGGCGTCATCCGCCAGAGTAGCCACGGCTGTCATCCCGGCTTTAACGCCATCCAGGTTGAGTTTATCCAGTAAAACGGCCACTTCGTAGTTAACCACTCCACTCTCCGAGCTGCTGGTGGGCGCAATCCGGGTTACCTGGCCGCTAAAAGCCCGGTCCGGGAAGGCATCCAGCTTGATCTGAGCCGGCTGGCCAACATACACTTTAGATACATCCACCTCAGACACATTGACCGTCAGTTCAAGCTGGGTCAGGTCGGCAATGTAGATGGCGGCGCTGATGTCGGTGGTCACTTTTTCGCCCACACCGGCGTCCAGTGTGGTAACAGTCCCATCGATGGGAGCGCGCAGCCGGGCGTTGGACAAATCGGTTTGGGTCTCTTGCAGGTCAATCTGGGCCTGCTCGATGGCCAGTTTGGCATCGGTGATTTCCGCCGCAGAAGGGCCGTTGAGCAAGTCATCCAGATTTGATTCGGCGCTGGACACATCGGCTTCAGCCGAGGCCAGGTCGGCGGGGGTAACGGCCAAATCTTCAAGGTCGCTTTGGGCCTGTTTGATGCTTTTGATAGCGCTTTGAATATCGGCTTGAGACGCCGGTTCGGTGGCAATATCGTAGCCGGCTTTGGCCACATCGTAATCTATCGTCGCCGATTGCAAATCCATTGCCTGCTGGCTGCTGCCCACATCGCCGCGATAGGCCACCTTGTCGTAGGCTTCCTGCGCATCCTGCAACGTGAGATAAGCCTTGTGCAGTTCGGCAGATTTTTGTGTTAACTCGGCCTCACTGGAGCCGGCCAGCAAATCTTCGTAGCTGGCCTGCGCGGCGGCCATGGCTGCCTGCGCGGCGGCTGTTTCGGCGCTGGTGGGGCCGGTCTTTAAATCGGCCAGCTTTTCCTGGGCCGATTTAACCTGGGCGCGGGCGGCAGCGATCTCGGCGGCGCTGGCCGGCTCCAGCAACTTATCGAGCGCGTTCTTCTTCACATCGAGCGCCAGTTCGGCCCGTTCCACGGCCCGTTCCAGATCGGTGGTTTTGAGCGTGGCCAGCAGGTCACCGGTTTTAACCTCGTCACCAACCTCAACCATCACTTCGTCGATGACGCCTTCTACTTCAAACATAGCAGCTTCTTCCGAGGCCAGGGCAATGTTACCGGCGGCGCTGACCACGGTCAGGTCGGTGGCCGGCCGGAGACTGACGGTGTTAGCAGCGGCCTGTGCGGTAGACTGGGTAGCCTGCGGGTTAACCAGCCCAATCAGCGTGCTGCGGTACAAATAACCGGCGCCCAGCAGCACCGCCGTAACAATAACAATAATCCACAATCTTTTACTTTTCATTCAAATGTCCTCCACAAACATTAGTGAATAGCGAATGGCAAGCTGCTAACTTATTCAGTCCGCAGCGCTTCAATGGGGTCGAGTTGGGTGGCGCGCATGGCCGGGTAGATGCCAAAGATCAGCCCGGCCAGCAGGCTAAAGCCCAGCGCCAGCGCCAGCGAGTCGGCTTCGATGGCTACCGTAAAGGTGACCGCCGGAATTTTTGCCAGCAGCGTGGCCAGCCCAAAGGCCAGCCCCACGCCCATCAGCCCGCCCAAAAAGCAAAGCACCAGCGCCTCAACCAGAAATTGCATTAAAATATCGGTGTCGCGGGCGCCGATGGCTTTGCGCAGCCCAATTTCGCGGGTGCGCTCAGTGACGGACACCAGCATAATGTTCATAATGCCAATGCCGCCCACCACCAAACTGATCCCGCCGATAGCGCCCAAAAAGAGGGTCAGCGTATTGGCAATGTCGTTGGCCGTTTCCAGCAAACTGGCCTGGTTCATAATACTGAAGTCGTTATCAGTTTCCGCTTGCAGGCTGTGCCGCAGCCGGAGCGTTTGCTCAATTTCTTTTTCGGCGGCTTCCAAAGTATCGGCTTTTGTCCCCTGCACATAAATGGTAGAAACGGTATACTCGCCCCGGTAGCGGGAAGCGTTGAACAACCGGCCCTGGGCCAACCCCAGCGGCACATACGCCGATTCATCCGGGCTGTTGCGGCCAAAGCCGCCGCTCTCTTCCAGCACACCCACTACCTGAAAAGGCTGAGCGCCAATGCGCACCGTCAACCCGACCGGGTTTTCGCCCTCAAATAAATCATAAGCCAATTCCGAGCCTAAAACCACCACCTGGCTCTGGTTGTCTACTTCATCCTGGCTCAAAAAGCGGCCGGATGCTATTGACATATTGCGGACGGTGTAATAATCAACCGTCACTCCTATCACGCTGCTCTGGCTGTTGTTGCCGCCATACACCAACTGCTCATTGCCGCTGTATTCCGGCGCAACCAGGTCAATATCGGGGTGGAGCGTTTTGTTTTGCAGTTCTCTGGCATCGCCAACGGTCAGCGTGCCGGCCGAGCCGCTGGCCCCGGAGATACCGCCGCTGCTGCTGGCCCCGGGGAAGATGGTCAGCAGGTTTGTACCGGTGCTCTCAATCCGCTGGGTAATACTGGCGGCAGCGCCCCGGCCAATACCCATTGTGGTCAGCACCGCGGCCACGCCAATGATAATCCCGAGCATGGTCAAAATAGCCCGCATTTTGTGGGCCGTTACGCTTTCCAGCGCCACCTGCAAATATTTAAAGATTTTCATTTGCCGTTGACCTTTCCGTTGCGTTTTTCATCGCTGATGACTTTGCCATCCATCAGCGTAACCAGCCGTTCCGCGCGCGCGCCGACGAGCGGATCGTGCGTGACCACCACCAAGGTTAACCCCTGCTGGTGCAGCTCGCCAAACAGGTCCAGCACTTCGTCGCTGGTTTTACTGTCGAGCGCGCCGGTCGGTTCATCGGCCAGTAACAGACCGGGGCTGTTAACCAGCGCCCGGGCAATGGCCACGCGCTGCTGCTGCCCGCCGGAAAGTTCATCGGGCTTGTGAAAAATGCGGTCGCCCAGTCCCACCCGCTGCAGTGCTTCTTCGGCCAACTGCCGGCCTTTCCGCGAAGGCACACCGGCATAAAACAACGGCAGTTCTACCTGGCGGCGGGCGGTAATGCGCGGCAGCAGATTAAACCGCTGAAACACAAAACCAATCTCGCGGTTGCGCAGGTCGGCCAGTTCATTTTTGCTCAACTGGCTGGCCTCGGTGCCGCGAACCTTGTAAGTACCACTCGTTGGCCGATCGAGCAGGCCGATCATGTTCATTAGCGTGCTTTTCCCGGAACCGCTGGCGCCCATAATGGCCACATATTCGCCCTGGCGCACTTCCAGCGACACGCCGCGCAGGGCATGCACCTGCATATCGCCCATCTGGTAAACTTTGGTCATCTCTTCTATTTGAATAAAGGGTTGTTCTGACATAATTTTTCCTGTGCCACAAGTTATTTCAAAGCTCAGTTTACCCGCTAATTATGCAGATTCTGTGCAGAATTTATGTGGATGTTGAGAAGATGCCTTACTCGTCAACAAATTTTTGAAGCAGACTCAGGAGCAGCCACAGGCCAATAATGAGCGCCGCGCCGCCAGCCAGGCAGAATCCGCCCAAAATAGCCGATTGCGGGCCCCAAATCAAACCGATCAGCCCGCTGCCAATCACCACCAGCACAAAAACCACCAGAAAAAGTAACATCCTTTCCTGGCGGCGGCGGTTGGCGCGATAATTGGTGGGCGGCAGCGATTTTGGCCGGTTGTCTGTTGGGTCTGTCATAGTATGTTGACTCCGGGATTTTGGTTTCTGTATCAGTGTAATACAAAATTGTGCAGATTTTGTGCAGAGATAGCCCTGCCGTGGACAAACTCTTATCAGATAATTTGCCCCCTCCCCTACCCCTCCCCCAAGTTTGGGGGAGGGAAAAATTAGCGCGGAGGCCGGGCGGCTGGAATCCCCCTTCCCCGGGGAAGGGGGGATGGGGCCAAATGAGTAACCAGGGTGTAATGCAAAGCTATCCACACCTAGTGGCTGGAAAATTATTGTCCAAACAACTCGTGCCAAACCTGGGTGCTGAGCACGCCCATCAGCAGCGGGCCAAGGTTTGGTTGCCCGGCGCGATGGGCGCGCCGCAGCCGCAGCACCGTTTCCGGGTTGAACAACCCCGCCCGCCGCAGCGCCCCCGGCGACAGGGCCGCTTCGGCCCAATCGGGCAGGTGTTCGGCGCGCAGCCAGGCGGCATACGGCGCGACCAGCCCCAGTTTTTTGCGGCGACGGGTGGCCTCCGGCAGCAGACCGCAGCTGGCCTGTCGCAACAGATATTTTTCAACCCGCCCTTTCAATTTGAACTGCGGCGGCAGCGTGGCGCAAAATTCCCACAGTTTGTGGTCCAAATAGGGCACCCGCGCCTCAATGGAGTGGGCCATACTGAGCTTATCGACTTCAAAATTAATGAAATCGACCATGCGCGTTTGCGCTTCAAGCCCCAACATCTGGTGCAGCGGCGCTGACGTGTGCAGTTCGGCCAGCCGCGCCGGCCAACTTGCCAGCAGCGGGTTGGGGCCGCCGGCCAATTCGGCGGTTACGCCGGTGGCAAACAGTGCCGGGCCAAATTCGCCGCCGGGAATTTCCAGCCAGTGCTGGTAACGGCTGGCCGCATCCCGCTCGCCGCGAGCCAGTACCCGCCGCGCCGCCAGCGACATCGGCAGCGAGGCCGCGGCCAATCGGCGCAGCCAGCCGGGCAGCAACAACAAGCGCCGGGCCAGGGCATCGCCCTGATGCCAGTGGTAGCCGCCCAACAACTCATCCGCGCCCTCGCCGGTGAGCACCACCGTTAACCCGGCCTGGCGGCAAGCCTGGTACAGCCGGTAAATGGGCACAGCCGTGGCCGAACACTGCGGTTCTTCCAGCGCCCGCATCACCGTGGGGTAGTCGTCAAAATCGCGGGCGGTAAAAGTAACAGGCTGATGCTCGGAGCCGATGAAGCGGGCCAGTTCCAGCGCCCGCGGCGATTCGTCGTAACCGGGCTGGTCAAAGCCAATCGACACGGTTTTGAGCCGGCGGGGCAACTGCGCCTGCGCCAGCGCCGCCAGCACGCCGGAATCCAGCCCACCGGACAGCAGCGCGCCCAGTGGCACCTCGCTCATCAGCCGCAGCCGCACGCTTTCGCCGAGCAGCGCCAAAAACTGCTCGATAGCCTCGGTTTCGGACAGGCCGGATTGCCCGGCAAAGGTGAGCGCCCAGTAGCGCTCCTGCCGCACGCTGCCGGCCTCGGCCACCAAAAAATGAGCCGGCGGCAGCTTAAAAATGCCATCGAACAACGTGGCCGGGCCGGGCACAAAACCCACCGTAAACAACGCCTGCAACGCCGCCAAATTGACCCGCCGCGGCAACTCGGGCCGGGCCAAAATCGCCTTTATCTCCGAAGCAAAATAGAGGCGGCCATTGTGCCGCGCGTAGTACAGCGGTTTGATGCCAAAGCGGTCGCGGGCCAGCACCAGCCGCCGCCGCGTTTCGTCCCACAGGGCAAAGGCGAACATGCCGCGCATCTGCTGCAAAATCCCGGCCGCGCCCCAGGCTTCGTAACCGTGCAGCACCACCTCGCCATCGCTGTGCGT
>CAYOXS010000235.1:4271-9520 GCA_964407935.1 uncultured Caldilineaceae bacterium | reverse complement strand
GCCTGTTTGGCCGTAAACTTAAAGGCATTGCCCAGCAAATTTTCCAGAGCCACCCGCATTAAATGGGCATCTGCGGTAACAACCACATCCGGCGCAATAACAAACTCAACTTGCCGGCCCGGCTCCGCCCCGCGCAGTTCGGCGGCAATTGACCGCGCCAGCGCGCTCAGGTTGATGGTTTCGGGGCGCATCTCGCTGCGGGTCAGGCGCGAGAGCATCAATAAGTCATCAATGAGCTGGGCCATGCGCTGGCTGGCGGCGCGCACCCGTTGCAGGTAACGGTGCGCCTCGGCATCCAAACTGGCGGCGTAATCTTCCTGCAAGGCCTGGCTAAACCCATCGATGCTGCGCAGCGGCGCCCGCAGATCGTGAGATACGGCGTAGGCAAAGGCTTCAAGCTCTTTGTTAGTAGCTTCAAGCTGGGCGGTTCTTTCCCGCACCCTTTCTTCAAGCTCAATATTCATCCGCTGCGCCTGCCGGAAAAGCCGGGCGTTATCTACGGCCAGCGCGGCCCGGCCGGCCAGTTCTTTGGCTGTAGCCAGGTCAGCTTCACTGTACCGCCGGTTAGATTCTGCCGCCACAAAAGTGATAACGCCAAGCACCCGGCCACGGATGATCATCGGCACGGTGATGGCTGAATTTAAGCCCAACTCGCGGATGATGTCAAACTCTTCTTCATTCAGGCCGGCCGCTGTTAGCAGGGTTTCGGAGATTTCGGGATAAAATTCGGCCTCGCCGGAGCGCAGCACATGGTAAATACCACGGGGCGCATCCGGGTTGGGCGGGAAACGGCGCTGGAGTTCGTAAGCCAGCTCCACTTTGGCGGGGTCGGTGTGGACTACCGCCACCCGCTTCAGCGAGCCATCCGGCTCAACCACGTCAACCGCGCTCCAATCGGCAACGCGGGGAACAGCCAGTTGGGCCACCACCGCCAGGGTGGTTTGGTAATCCAGCGAAGCAGCCAAGGCGTTACTGGCCTCAACCAGAAAGGCCAGCCGCTGCTGCGCGGCCTCGGCTTCAATGCGCGCTGTCTGTTCCCGCTGAAAAGACCGGGCTATCTCTTGCTCGGCCTGCTTGCGTTCGGTAATATCGATGATTGAAGCCAGCACAAACTGGCCGGCCGGGGTGGTGATGGGGTTGAGACCGATTTCAACCGGCACCTGGCTGCCATCTTTGCGTAACCCAAACAGGTCTCGCCCCGCGCCCATTGGCCGGGCTGTGGGCGATGCTAAAAAAGCATCTCGATAGCGGCTGTGCCGGGCGTGAATTTGAGCCGGCAGCAGTATCTCTACGGGTTGGTCCAGCAGTTCATCGCGGGCATAGCCAAACAGACTTTCGGTTTGAGCATTAACCAGGCTGATCTTGCCGGCGGTACTCACCAGAATAAAAGCGTTGGGCGATGCCTCGACCACCAAACGGAACTGCTCCTCGCTCTGCCGCAGCGACCCTGTTCGTTCCTCAACTATATGTTCCAGCGTCTCGGTGTAACGGCGGAGTTGGGTTTCTTTGTCGGCCAGGGCGGCAGCCATCGTATTAAACTCGCGGGCCAGTTGGCCCAGTTCATCATCACTGGATGTTTCCGGCAGGCGCGCATTTAATTGGCCCTGCCCCAAACGAACCGCCCCGGCCTGCAACGCCAGCAGCGGCCGGGTGATGGTGCGAGCCAGCCCTACCGCCAAAATCGATGCCGCCACCAGCGCCAGGCTGCCAATGAGCAGAATTGTCTGGCCAAAGGCGTGGGCCGGAGCCAGCGCCTCGGCCCGGTCAATTTTAACAATCAGGCAAAGCTGGCGCTCTGGCAGCCAGCGGTACACGATAATGGCCGGCACGTCCCGATAATCGCCGGCGGAGATGACGCCGCTGCTGGGGGTGAGGCAATTCTTAATTGCCTCGGTGTGCAAACCACGCCGGAGTACAGCCGGGTCGCTGATAAATCGGGGTTGGGTGACAATCAGATTTGAGGTATTCACCAAAAAAGCATCATCGGTTTGGTGCAGGTCTGTGCGCCGGTTGATAATTGTGTTCAGTTCGTTAAGGTTCAACCGGCCGGCCAGTACACCCAGCAATTGCCCCTGGGCCAAGCGCAAAGGCGCGGCCACGGTCATTGCCGGCCCCTGCAGGGCCAACGAGTAATAGATGTTTTGAATGTATGGGCCGCTCTCGCCATTAATAAAATAGGGGCGATTCTCTTTAAATTTACCCTCTTCGTCAGGATCGGTGGCGGCAATCACCCGGCCCGTTCCCGCCTCAATCACCAGCAGGGTGAGGTACTGCCGGCCCGGCCCGGCCCATGTTTGAAGCTGGTGCACCAGGCGATTGTGCGCAAGTTGAGCCTGGCCGGAACCCGGCGCGGCAGCAGCCAAAGCCGCCACAGCGGCCACCAAATCGGGCGAGTGGGCCAACGCGGTAACGTTTGACTGCCGGTCCTGAACCCAGGTGTTCAGCGCCGCTTCTTTTTCAATCGCCGTCGAAAGCAGATCGGAGATGGTGGCTGCTTCCAGCGAAGCCCGGCCACTGGCGTAAGCCAGCGCGCCCACGCTCAGCAGCAGGAAAGCGGCAAACAGCACAAAGAGCAGGGTTAATTTGGCGGTTATGCTCAGCCGCAGAGTCACCTTTGGTAAATTTCCTCCAGAAATTGCAGAGTGTACACTTCGGTTACATTGATCGGTTTGGTCAGTACGCCCTGGGCGCGCAGAGTATGTTCCATGCCGGCCCACACTTCGGGTTTCATCCAGCCGATGTGATCTTCGCCGGTATTGATGAGCGGCAGGCTGGCGATCATCTGGTCGGTTTGGAGGCTAACATCAGCGTTGGGATCATATTTGGCTACCAGCGCTCCAACTTCGCCGGGGTGTTCAACAACGTAGGTCCAGCCTTTGAAGGTGGCCCGCAGAAAACGCGTCACCAATTTGGGGTTTGCGGCCAAAAACTCATCGGTGGCAAAAATATTGTCACTGGTCAGGTGCACCCCGTAATCATCGGGATAAATGACATTGAGTTTGTGCCCGGCCCGCTCGGCTTCAACGCCCTGGCTGGTTACAAAACCGGTCGCCACGTCAACATCGCCGGTATATAAGGCGGTAAAATCGGCCTGGGCATTGACTGTGTATGGTTGAGACGTAATGCCCACCCGGGCCAGTATGGCTTGCAGAATAGGCATAGCGCGAGGCCGCACCATCAGAGTTTTACCCACAAAATCTTCGGGACGGGTGATACCGGAGTCGGCCAAAGCGAAAAAGGCAAAGGGGTCATGTCGAAAAATAGTGGCGATGGCGCGGACAGGTTTGCCCTCGGCGCGAGCCGGAATCAGCTCTACCCCGCCGACCAGGCCAAATTGGGCCTCGCCGTTAAGTACGGAGGCAAGCCGGTCCACCGTGGGGCCGCCTTCGATAAACTTGACCGCCAGACCCTCGGCGGCGTAATCACCGTTTTGGTCGGCGGCGTAAAAGCCGGCAAATTGCGCGCTGTGTGTCCAGGTGAGCTGTACCGTAATGGGGGTCGGGGTTGAGGGAATACTTGTAGCCTGAGTGCAGGCAGCCAGGCCAATTAATCCGCCGGCAACAAGTAAAAGCAGAGTGAACCAATAAGCTGACGCTCTCATTTTTAGCCATCTTTTCATAGTTGGCTGCGTTTATTGGGCAGCTTGATCTTTCTGCCGGTTAAAAGCGACGGAAGCTGAAGAGAAGAAGATTTATTACAAATCCCGTTGCGGTTATTATACCTTATCTTTTGATAATATTAACCTTGATTGGTCTAATTCTGAGGGCATCCCGGCTTGCGGGAAACAGGAAGCAAATGGGGTCGCTTTGAAAATTCGCTGTCCGGCCTTCCGGTTCAATGGCCCAGCCGGCACAATCAAGCCTGTGGCTTGCTGCTGGGGTCTCATTTTATTGGCAATACGGGGATTATGGTGAAGCCTGCCCGAAGCTCAAATAAGATACGAGGGATACGGAGACCGGTCGGCCAAATCCAACCGGTCTCCGCGCTGAACACTTTCCGGGTTACCGGCCGCCTGCCACGGATGATGTCAGGTAGCTTTGCGGGGCTTTGTCAAACGTGGTTTTGCAGCCGGCGCAGCAAAAATAGTAGAACTGACCCTGAAACTCGCTCATGTATTTGGCGCTGGCAATGTCAACCGTCATACCGCACACGGGGTCAACCGCCTGGCCGCCAGGCGCGGGCGCGGCTAAATAGTGCGCCGGGTTTTGCTCAAAAGCGGCCTGGCAGCCGCCGCAGCAAAAATAGTACGTTTGCCCACCGACTACCGCGGTGTGCTCCGCGCCTTCAATTTGCACCGCCATGCCGCAGACCGGGTCGATGGCCTCCACCGGCCCGGCAGACAGGTCGATGCCCTCCAGCAGTTTGTCAAGCTCCAGCGGCTCGGCGTTGCGCCGCCGCTGCACAATCTCGGCCATAATGCTGAGCGCGATTTCATCGCCGCGGCGGGCCTGAATATCCAGCCCCGCCGGCGCTTTGAGCCGGCTCAACGCCTCGCCGGTTAGCCCCTGGGCGCGTAGATAATCCAGCACCTGCGCCGCCCGGCTTTTGCTGGCCACCAGCGCCACGTAAGCGGCGTTGGCCCGCAGCGCGTGTTCCAGCGCCGCTTCATCAAACTGGCCGTGGCTGGCCACCACCACATACGTCAGCGAGTTGATTTTGCCGGCAAGTTGCGCCAGATCGGTGACAACCTCGTTGGCGTGGGGCAGGTCGGCCCCGGCGTAATCCGGGTCAACGGCGATAATGTGGTAGTTCATCGCCTGTCCCAACTGCATCAGCGCCCGGGCAATGGGCAGCGCGCCGATGACCATCAGCCGGGGCAGCGGCAAATGCGGCTCGATGTAAATTTCAAGCGTGCCGCCGCTAAAGCAAACCATCGGCAGGTCAATCAACCCGGCCCGGCTTTTGCCCTCCGGCTCCGGGCTGAGCCGGATCAGGCGCGGCTCACCATCCGATAGGGCGGCCAGCGCCTCACGGATAACAGTGGGCTGGGCGCAACTCCCGCCAATCCAGCCGTGCATCAGGCCGGTGGGGGTGACAATGGCTTTGTCGCCCGGTTTGGCCGAGGTGGGGCGCTCGGCCCGCACCACGATGGCGGTGGCAAAGGGCTGCCCCGCCGCCAGAAATTCGTGCGCTTTTGAGAAAAATTCATCGTGCATATGTTACCTCGCGGTTGTTTGTAAGATGCGCTTTAGGCGAGGTGAGCGGGCGGCCAGGCCCCCCCCGCCCCCCCCCCGCGGGGTTTGCCCCCC
>CAYOXS010000235.1:0-4261 GCA_964407935.1 uncultured Caldilineaceae bacterium | reverse complement strand
CCGCGCCCCCCCCAACCCTCCGCTTTTTCGGCCCCCCGCCGCGCGGGGGGGGGGGGGGGGGGCCGGGGGTGGGGGTTGGCTCAAAAACCCTATTCCGTTACCCCGTATTGGCGCAGCAGTTGCCACACTTTGGGCGGGGTAATCGGGATGTCGATGTGGCGCACGCCCAGATGCCACAGAGCGTCAACCACGGCGTTGGCAATGGCCGGCGGCGCGCCCACCGTGGGCGACTCGCCCACGCCTTTGGCCCCCAGCGGGTGGTGCGGCGAGGGCGTAATGGTTTTGCCCAGCTCCCACTTGGGCGTTTCCACGGCGGTGGGCAGCAGGTAATCCATAAAGGTGCCGCTTAAATTCTGGCCGTATTCGTCGTACACAATTTCCTCAAACAGCGCCGGGGCCAGCCCCATCGTCAGGCCGCCGTGAATCTGCCCCTCCACCACCAGCGGGTTGATGATGTTGCCGCAGTCGTCCACAGCCACAAAGCGGCGCACGTGAACCTCGCCTGTCCCCTTGTCGATGTCTACCACGCAGATATAGCTGCCAAACGGAAAGGTCAGGTTGGGCGGGTCGTAGTAGTTAACCGCCTCCAGCCCGGCTTCGATGCCCTCCGGGTGGTTGGTGTAGGCGGCAAAGGCAATATCCTGAATGGTTTTGGCCTGCTCCGGCGAGCCTTTGACCACGAATTTATCCACATCCCATTCCAGGTCGTCCTCGCCAACTTCCAGCAGGTGGGCGGCAATCTTTTTGGCCTTGGCCCTGATTTTGCGGGCGGCCATCGCCGCGGCGGCCCCGGCGGTGGGCGTTGAGCGGCTGGCATACGTGCCCAGCCCATACGGCGCGGTGTCGGTGTCGCCGTGCTCCACTTCCACATCGCTGGCCGGGATGCCCAGCTCTTCGGCGATGATCTGGGCAAAGGTGGTTTCGTGGCCCTGCCCCTGCGTTTGCACGCCAATCCGGGCGATGGCCTTGCCGGTGGGGTGAATCCGAATCTCGCAGCTATCAAACATTTTGATGCCCAAAATATCAAAGGTGCGCGACGGCCCGGCCCCCACCACTTCCGTAAAGCTGGAAATGCCGATGCCCATCAGCTCGCCGCGGGCGCGTTTTTCGGCCTGCTCCCGGCGCAGCGCCCGGTAATCGAGCATGTCCATCGCCAGTTGCAGCGCTTCGGGGTAGTTGCCGCTGTCGTACTCCCAGCCGGTGGGCGATTGGTAGGGGAACTGCTCCGGCTGGATGAAATTCTTCAGCCGGAAGTCCGCCGGGTCTTCGCCCAGTTGGTGGGCCATGATGTCGGCCATGCGCTCAATCATGTGGACAGCCTCGGTGACGCGGAAGGAGCAGCGATAGGCCACGCCCCCCGGCGGCTTGTTGGTGTAAACACCGTCTACCGAGAAATGGGCCGCTTTCATATCGTAACTGCCGGTGCCAATGCTGTACAGCCCCGCCGGGAATTTGGACGGGTTGGCCGCGGCATCCGCCGCGCCGTGGTCGGCCAGGGTGCGCACGCGCAGGCCGGTAATTTTGCCGCTGGCGTCGGCGGCCATTTCGGCTTCAATGTGATAATCGCGGGCAAAGCTGTCGGCTTGCAGGTTTTCGCTGCGGTCTTCAATCCATTTAACCGGTTTGCCGGTAACCAGGCTGGCCACAATGGTGCAGACGTAGCCGGGATAAACCGGCACTTTGCCGCCAAAGCCGCCGCCAATATCCGGCGAAATGACCCGGATTTTGTGCTCCGGCAGGCCGCTGACCAGCGCCACCACGGTGCGGTGGGCGTGCGGGGCCTGCGAGGTCATATAAATGGTCATGTGCTCTTTGATTTTGTCCCAGTGGGCCACCATGCCGCAGGTTTCAATGGACGACACATGCAGCCGGGGAATGTACATTTTTTCTTTGACCACGGTCGCCGCTTCGGCAAAAACCTGATCGGTGGCGGCTTTGTCGCCCGCTTCCCAGTGCCAGATGTGGTTGGTTTTTTCCTCTTTGTCGTCGCGGACAATGATTTCGTCCTTGAGCGCCTCAAAGGGATCAACCACCGGGTCCAGCGGTTCGTAATCAACCTGCACCAGCTCCACGGCGTCGGCGGCAATGTAGCGGTCGGTGGCGATCACGGCGCAAACTTCCTGGGCGTAGTAAACCACCTTGTCGATGGGCAGCACCATTTGCGTGTCTGACATCAGGGTGGGCATCCAGTGCAGGTTGCCGGCGGCCTGCAAATCCTTGCCGGTGATGACCGCCACCACGCCGGGCAGAGCCAGCGCCGCGCTGGCATCGATGTTGAGGATTTTGGCGTGGGCGTAGGGGCTGCGCACAATATCCAGGTGCAGCATGCCCGGCAGTTTGATGTCGTCCACGTAGCGGCCCGCACCCTGAATAAAGCGCGGGTCTTCTTTGCGCTTCATGCGGTGGCCCATGCCGCACACCTTCTCCGGCGTTTTAATTTGCACATCTTTGGTAGTGGGCACATTGGCCGAAATCACGCCTTCGCGGCGCGCTTTATCGTACACTTCCGCGCTGGATTTAACTTCCGGCGAGTTTTTTAATACTTCTGCTATAGATTGTTCTGTCATCGTTGTGACTCCCCCATTATTGGTCCTTCGTCCTTCGTCATTTGTCCTTCGTCATTCGTCATTCGTCATTCCTTGGCCTGCATTTTTTCCGCTGCGTACTGAATGGCTTCAACTATTTTGACGTAGCCGGTGCAGCGGCACAGGTTGCCGGAAATGGCCCAGCGAATTTCATCGTCGGTGGGGTTGGGATTTTTGGCCAGAAAGGCTTTGGCGCTCATAATCATGCCGGGCGTGCAGTAGCCGCATTGCAGGCCGTGCTTTTCCCAAAAACCTTCCTGCAAGGGGTGAAGATTGCCGTTGGCCAGCCCTTCAATGGTTTCAATGGCGCGGCCATCGGCCTGCACCGCAAAAATGGTGCAGCTTTTTACGGCTTTGCCGTCCATAATCACGGTACACGCGCCGCAACTGGTGGTATCGCAACCAATGTGGGTGCCGGTCAGGTTGAGCTTTTCCCGGATCAGGTGAACCAGCAGCAGGCGCGGTTCAACCTCCAGCGAATGGCTTTGGCCGTTAATGGTCAGAGTGATGGCGTGAGTTGTCATTGTTACGCTCCTTTGGCCCGCGCTACGGCGGTGCGAATGGCCCGGGCGGTCAGCACCCGCACCATGTCTCGTTTGTACGCCTCTGAGCCGCGCAGGTCAGCCGACGGCTCGCACTCCTGCGAGGCGGCCACGCCCGCGGCTTTGATGTTGTCTTCGGTCAGGGATTTGCCCAGCAGGGCGGCCTCGGCCCCTTTGGCCCGCATCGGCACCGCCGACACGTTGGTCAGCCCGATGCGCACCGCGGCGCAGGTATCGCCGGCGAGGGTAAGCTGCACCGCCACCGCGGCGATGGCGTAGTCGCCAACTTTGCGCTCCATTTTCAGGTAGCAGCCGCCGCTGTGGGCCGCCGGCGCGGGGATGCGAATTTCGGTTAAAATTTCGTCGTCGGCCAGGCTGTTTTCAAATAAATCAACAAAAAAGTCGTCGATGGGAATGGTGCGCTGCCCGCCGGGGCCAACCGCCACCACCTGCGCCCCGTAAGCCAGCATGGTGGCCGGGTGGTCGTTGGCCGGGTCGGCGTGGGCCAGGTTGCCGCCAACGGTGGCCATATTGCGCACCAGCGGGTCGGCAATAACGCGGGCGGTATCGGCCAGCAGCGGGTATTTCTGTTTGACCAGCGCCGACTCGTCCACATCCGACTCGCGGGTGAGCGCGCCAATGGCCAGGTGGCCGTTCACCTCGGTGATGTGGCTCAGGCCGGTGACGCGGTTGAGGTCAATCAGCACTTTGGGCGCGGCCAGCCGAAAGCGCATGGCCGGGATCAGACTTTGGCCGCCGGCCAGAATCTTGGCATCGTCGCCGTGCTGGCGCAACAGAGCCAGCGCCTCGTCAAGCGATGTGGGAGAATAATAGTCAAATTCTCCGGGTATCATTGTTTGGAGCCTCCTCGATCTCTTTTCTTCGTCAGTGAATTTATTAAATCTGGGTTACGTGCGTTGATGGTTTTTGTTTGGATGTCCCCCCTTTTTGTGTGTCACCCACATAATTGTGCAACAAAAATATAAAATCTTTGCCCCTCCTCATTTTGACTTATTTTTACCCATAACCTGGTCAAGCAAATTTTCCCTCATCCCCCCGGCCCCCTTCTCTCTCAGGGAGAAGGGGGCGAAAAGAGTTGTGGGTGTGGGTTTGGGCGGCTACGCCGCCCAAACC
>CAYOXS010000234.1:3798-9586 GCA_964407935.1 uncultured Caldilineaceae bacterium | reverse complement strand
ATCAATGGACATAAGCTCACAACTCAAAACCTACATTGCTCAAAACCTGCTGTTCAGCGACAACGGCTTTGAATACGAGGATAACGACTCGTTTCTGGAACAGGGTATTGTTGATTCCACCGGCGTGCTGGAACTGGTGCTCTTTGTGGAAGAGACCTTTGGCATGTCGGTAGAGGATAGCGAGATCACCCGTGAAAATTTCGACTCAGTCAACAAATTGACGGCCTTTGTTCAGCGCAAACTGGCCGCCTGAAAATCAGGCGCAACTCGCAAGTAAATAGGGGGGCAAGAACAATCCGAAATCAGGATTGTTCTTGCCCTTTTTCTTTAAACTGAATCTCAGTAGCACCTAACAGGCTAATGATGATGAACACCACCGATTATCTGTTAGCCGCAGGCAGAAATACAGACACCGCCCTGCTCACCGAACACACTTCGGCAAGCTACGGCGAGTTGAAAGCAGCCAGCGCCCGGCTGGTCCAAACGCTGCTGGCTGCCGGCGTTGGCCCCACCGACCGCGTGGGCTTGCTGGGCGGCAACTCGCTGTTTTGGGTAGCGGCCTACCTGGCCATCCTGAAACTTAACGCGGTGGTCGTCCCCTTTTCCACCACCCTCACCCCCGCCGAACTGGAGCAGCGCCTGGCCATGATCAACTGCCGCGCTTTTTGCGTTGACCGGCCGGCCTATCGGCGGCTGAAAGCGGGGCTGCCTGCCAGCCTGCCCCTGATTTTCGACACCGCGCTCAACGGTCCGGCAGATTGGCCATCGCTGCCCACTGACCCGCAGCAGGACGCGGTTTATATTTTTACCTCCGGCACTACCGCCCGGCCACGGGTGGTGCGGCTCACCCACCGCAACCTGCAAGCCAACACCGAGTCGATTGTTACTTATCTGGAACTGGCCCCGGCCGACCGGATGCTGGCGCTGCTGCCGTTTGATTACTGCTTTGGCGCGTCGCTGCTGCACACCCATTTGCGGGTGGGCGGCTCGCTGGTGCTCAGCCGCTTCCTCTACCCGGAGTCGATGCTGGATGTGCTGGAGGCCACGGGCTGCACGGGGCTGGCCGGGGTGCCATCGGTTTACCAAACCTTGCTGCGTAACACTTCTTTTCCCACCCGGCCGCTCAAAACGCTGGCCAAAGTGCAGCAGGCCGGCGGCAAACTGCCGGCGGTGCAAATTAAAGAGCTGGCCGCCGCCGTGCCGCGCGGGCAGGTGTTTGTGATGTACGGCCAAACCGAAGCCACAGCCCGGCTGTCGTACCTGCCGCCGGCGCTGCTGCCAACCAAATTAGGCTCGGTGGGGCGCGGCATCCCCGGCGTTGAACTGGCCGTGCTCGATTCAGCCGGCGCGCCGGTAGCGCCCGGCGCGGTCGGTGAGGTGGTGGCCCGCGGCGATAATATTTCGCCCGGCTATCTGGATGATGCCGCCGCCACCGCCCGCAAATTTGTGGCCGGCGCGCTGCACACCGGCGATCTGGCCACGGTTGACAGCGAGGGCTTCATCACTATTGTTGACCGGCAGGATGACTTTATCAAGCCGCTGGGCTACCGGGTGAGCAGCCAGAGCATCGAAGCCCACGTGCTGGAGCTGCCGGATGTGGTCGCTGCGGCGGCCATCGGCGTGCCGGACCCGGCCCAGGGCGAGGCCATCTACGTGGCGCTGACGCTGCGCGCCGGCTCAACCCTCACCCCGGCGGCGGTCATTGACCACTGCCGGCGCGGGCTGGCCCGCCACATGGTGCCGCAGCGGGTAGATATTGTGAAAAGCCTGCCGCTCAACGGCAACGGCAAGGTGGTTAAATCGGTATTGCGGGAGCAGGCCGCGGCGCGGGCCATCCATTAGTTGGACGACCATTTATGATTTTGGATTTTGGATTTTGGATTTACGATCTGTTTTAAGAGGCGAGCCAGTCACGCTTGCAGCGTAACCTTCTTTGTTCCTGATTCCTGGCTCCTGACTCCTGAATCCTGTTCTCAAAGGAAAACACTATGTGTGGGATCACCGGCATCGTCAACCTGAACAGCACCAGCCCCATTTTGGAGGTCGACTTACGCCAGATGCTGGCCATGATCCGCCATCGCGGGCCGGACCAGTTTGGCATTTACCGCGACGAGCAGGCCGGCCTGGGCAGCGCCCGGCTCAGCATCATCGATCTGGCCGGCGGCCAGCAGCCCATCTGCAACGAGGACGGCTCGCTGTGGATTGTGTTCAACGGCGAAATTTTCAACTACGTTGAGCTGCGCCCCATGCTGGAAGCGCGCGGCCATCGTTTCACCACCCACACCGACACCGAAGTGATTTTGCACCTGATCGAGAGTTTTGGCCCGGCCGGCCTGCACCGGCTCAACGGCCAGTTTGCCATTGCCATTTGGGACGCCGCCGCCCGGTCGCTCTTTTTGGCCCGCGACCGGATGGGCATTCGCCCCCTGTTTTACACCGAGGCCGACGGCGCGCTGATTTTTGCTTCGGAAATAAAGGCCATTCTGGCCGACCCGCGGGTGCGGGCCGAAATTGACCCGGTCGCGCTCGACCAGATTTTTACCTACTGGAGCACCCTTTCGCCGCGCACCATTTTCAAAGGGATAACCAGCCTGCCGCCCGGCCACTACTTGCTGGCCCAAGATGGCCGGGTCACCGTTGAACCGTACTGGCAGCCGGCCTACCCCATCGAGCCCGGCCCGGTCCGCAGCGAAGCCGATTATCTGGACGAGTTCCGCCACCTGCTCATCGATGCCACTCAAATCCGGCTGCGGGCCGACGTGCCGGTTGGGGCGTACCTCAGCGGCGGCCTCGATTCGGCCATCATCGGCGCGATGATTCGCCAGCACACCGGCGCCCGGCTGGACACCTTCTCCATTGCTTTCGACGACCCCACTTTTGACGAAAGCGCCTACCAGCAAACAATGGCCCGCCATCTGGGCACGGCTCATCAGGTAGTGCAGGCCGCCAGCGCCGACATCGGCCGCATTTTCCCCGACGTAGTCTGGCACACCGAAACGCCGGTAATGCGCACCGCGCCCGCGCCAATGTTTATGCTCTCGCGGCTGGTGCAGCAACACGGTTACAAAGTGGTGCTCACCGGCGAGGGAGCCGACGAACTGCTGGCCGGCTACAACATCTTCAAAGAGGCCAAAATCCGCCGTTTTTGGGCGGTTGACCCCGGCTCGGTGCTGCGGCCGCAGTTGCTGCGGCGGCTCTACCCGTTTATGACCGATGTGACCAGCCGCAGCTACGATTATCTGACCGCCTTTTTTAAAGACGGCATGGCCAACATCGATGCGCCGGACTATTCGCACGCTATTCGCTGGCGCAATATGCAGCGCACCAAACGCTTCTTCTCGCCAGAAGTGCGGCAGGCCGCCGGCTGCGGCGGGCCGGTTTATCCGCCCGATTTTGACCGCTGGCAGCCGCTGCACCGCGCCCAGTATTTGGAAACCACCATCTTTTTGGCCCAATACCTGCTCTCATCGCAGGGCGACCGGATGGGCATGGCCCATTCCATCGAGGGGCGTTTTCCGTTTTTGGATTACCGGCTGGTAGAGTTTTGCCAAAAATTGCCGCCGCGCTTCAAACTGCGCGGCCTCACCGACAAATATTTGCTGCGGAAATTGGGCCGAGAGCTGCTGCCCGCCGAGATTTGGCAGCGGCCCAAACGGCCCTATCAGGCGCCCATGCGCCACAGCTTTTTCAACAGTACCCCGCCGGATTATCTGCTCGATCTGCTTTCGCCGGAGCAGGTGGCCGCCGCCGGGCTGTTCAAACCCGCCGCTGTCAGCCAGCTTGTCAGCAAAATTCAGCAGGGCATCCGCACCTGCCACACCGACGACATGGCGCTGGTCGGCATTATTTCCAGCCAGTTGCTGCACCGGCAGTTTGTGGCCAACTTTAAAATGCCGCCGCCGCTGTCGCAGGCCGATGACGTAAAGGTGTGCCAAAACAAGTGTGTGAGTGTGGTGAGTTAGTTGAGTTCGGTGAGATGGGTGAGTGTGGTGAGTTGCGAGAAGTTTTTTGACTCACCCAACTCATTCCACTCACCTCACCCACAAAACTTTTTAGGAGCATTTTATGACCTTTAGCAACCATCTACTCAAATTAGACCCGGCGCAGGAAACCGAGCGGCTGGTAGCCGCCCTGCGCCAGAGCGTGCGCCAGCAGCTCCGCCGGCAGGGCGGGGTGGTCGGCGTCAGCGGCGGCGTCGATTCGGCGGTGGTGCTGGCTCTGACCGTGCGGGCCTTTGGCCCGGAACGGGTGGCGGCGCTGATGCTGCCGGACCAGGACTCCGACCCCGCCAGCGAGGCGCTGGCCCGGCAGGTGGCCGCTCACTGCGGCGTGGAGCCGCTGCGCGAGGAGGTGACACCGGCGCTGGCCGGCTTTGGCTGCTACACTCGCCGCGACGAGGCCATTCGCCGGATTTTCCCGGAATACGATCCGGCCGCAGGGTACAGGGCCAAACTCGTTCTGCCCCAGAATTTACTGGACGAGGACACGCTGAACTTCTTTTCGGTGGCCATTGTCAGCCCCACCGGCGAAGAAAAAAGCAAACGCCTGCCCCGCGCCGAATATCTGCAAATTGTGGCCGCCTCAAACTTTAAACAGCGCAGCCGCATGGCCATGCTCTACTACCACGCCGAAAGTCGCAATTTCGCGGTCATCGGCACCGCCAACAAAAATGAGCACGACCAGGGTTTTATTGTGAAATACGGCGACGGCGGCGTGGACGTGCAGCCGATTGCCCATCTTTACAAAACCCAGGTGTACCAGTTGGCCGAATACCTGGACATCCCCGCGGCCATCCGCCGCCGCACCCCCACTTCAGACACCTACAGCGCCCATCAAACGCAGGAAGAGTTTTTCTTCCGGCTGCCGTTTGAGGTGATGGATGTGCTGTGGTACGCCCAAACGCACCAAATCCCGGTGAGCGAGGTGGCCGGAGCGATGGATTTGACCGAGGCGCAGGTGCAGCGCGCTTTTGACGATTTTGCCGCCAAGCAGCGCACCACCGAATATCTGCGCACGCCGGCCCTCTATTTTGGCCGCGAGGAAGTCAATTAAATATGAGCGATGTTTTACCGGCTGAATCCCAATCGCCGGCCAGCGAAAACATTACTGCCGGCAATTCCAGCTACACCCTGTCGGCGTTGATTAAAAAATTTTGGCGGCGGCCATGGCACGATAAATGGCAATACACCGGCTTTGTGCTGCGCGGCCTGCTGCGGCGGATTCAGGTTGACTCGCCGCACTTGATTTTGATGGGGCGCGGCATCTCCCTTGACAAACGCCACGGCCGGTTAACTTCCGGCGGGGTGTGCGTGCTGCAGCCGGGCTGCCGGATTGCGGTTGTCGGCCAAAAAGGGCAGCCGGCCCACCTGCACATTGGCGAAGGCACCGAAATTGGCGCGCGAACGATCATCAATGTGGCCCGGCAGGTGAGCATTGGCGCGCGCTGTTCCATATCGTGGGATTGCGACATCAGCGACACCGATTTTCATCAGGTAATTTTGCTCGATGGCCAAAAGCCGCCGGTGGCCGCACCGGTCATCATTGAAGATGACGTGTGGATTGGCAGCCACTGCCTGATTTTAAAAGGCGTAACCATTGGCCACCATTCGGTGGTGGCGGCGGGGTCGGTGCTGCACCGCAGCGTGCCGCCCTACTCGCTGGTCGCCGGCAACCCCGCTCGCCGCATCGATACCCTCGGTGGCTGGCAGCGCCAGGTTGAACCCGCTGCCCCGCCACAAGAAACAGAAGGAGACACCCATGACCCTGCAAATTCTGCCTAAAATTATAA
>CAYOXS010000234.1:0-3698 GCA_964407935.1 uncultured Caldilineaceae bacterium | reverse complement strand
CCTCTGCCCGGCGATTACACCGACATGAGCGCCTGGATTTTTTGGTTTAACGATTATCTGAACAGCCTGAAGAGCTACCAGAATCCGGGCGGGCTGGCCGCGTTCATCGCCCCCGTCGAGCGCAAAATCACCCCGCGCTTCCCATGGCTGAGCGAGTATTTGGCTCCCCTCAAAAGCGAGCCGGGCAGTAACGGCCGCAACCGGATTGTGATGTTCAAAAGCTGTTTTCCCAACAGCAACCTCGGCCCCGATGAAGCCGGCCCCGGCGACCCCTTCAGCACCGGCCGGACCATTGCCAACAATCAGGCCATTTTCCGGCCGGCTGGCGGCCCCACCCAGAGTTACCCCCGCGACAGCTACAGCTACCAGGCGTTAGAGGTCATCTTTGCTCAAAACCCGGACACGCTATTTATTGTAGTCACCAGCCCGCCGCTGCACTTTGGCCCCGTCGATGCCACCAGCGACGAGGCCGGGCAGCGTATTCGCCAGTTCAACCAGTGGCTCAAAACCGAGTGGCTGGCCGGCTACCGGGCGGCGCACCCCGGCCTGAACAATGTGGCCGTGTTTGATTATTTTGACGTGCTGGCTTACCCCGCCGACCACCCGGAGCACCCCAACCGGCTCAAAGCCGAATACGGCGGCAACAGCGGCGACTCGCACCCCAACGCGGCGGCCAACGCCGAAGCCACGCAGCGGTTTGCCGCCGCGCCCGATAATTTTCTGGATCAGGCCTGGAACGCGTTTCAGGGCCAAACCGAGCCGCAGGCCGCCGGCATCGCGGAGCATTAAAAAAAGGTGTGGGGCTACTCCCACACCTTTTGCGTTTACTCAGCCGCGCCCTGGCGGCTGTTGTAGACAAACCGGTTGCTGGCGGCAAACTCGCGGTACGCCGCCAGCGCCTCCTCGCGCAGCACATCCTCCACTACTTCCAGGCCGCGCTTTTCCCACTCGCCGCGCCAGTCCGGGTGAACCGGCCCCTCGTCAAAGCCGGTGATTTGCTCCAGCTCCGGGCCGTTGCCGGCCACCACCACCGAGCGTACCCCCGACCACAGCGTGGCTCCGTAGCACATGGCGCACGGCCGCCAGTTGACCACCAGTTGATGAGCCGGCAGCCCCGGCCCGCCCAAATCCCACGTGCCCAGCAGTTGCTGCGCCAGCGACAGCGCCATCACTTCGGCGTGGGCCGATGAGCAGTTTGAGGGCATGACCCGGTTCACGCCGATGACCACCAGCCGGCCGGAATCGCGCTCAAAAACGCCGGCAGCAAACGGGCCGCCGGTATTGTTTAAAAAGTTGAGCCGTGAAAAGCTGATCACAGCCGCCATTCGTTCTTCGAGGGTGGGCATTGCAGCCGGCAGCCGGTTTAACTCGGCGATGGCCCACTCCGGCAGAGTCAGGCTGAATTGCGTATTGGCGGTTGAAAAGACAGGGGTGTTCATACGAGTTGTTCTCCGTGAGTAAAATTTACTGGCGGCGGCGCACGTCGGTCACGTTGGGCAACTGCTCGATCATGGCCAGCACCCGGCTGAGCTGATCGAGGTTGGATATTTCCAGCGTGGCCGACACTCGGGCCAGATTATCCGGTTTGGTGGTGATGGTGTTCACCGAACTCATATTAATCCGCTGGTTGGCCACAATTGAGGTGATGTCCCGCAGCAGGCCGGGCCGGTCGAAAGCTTCAATGTAAATATCAACAGGGTAGGTGGCGTTTTCGACCACGCCCCAATCCACGGCAATGAGCCGTTCCGGGGCGCGGCTGAGCAGGTTGAGCACGTTGGGGCAGTCTCGCCGGTGAATAGTGACGCCCCGGCCGCGGGTAATGTAGCCCACAATTTCGGCATCGCCCGGCACGGGCCGGCAGCACTGGGCCAGGTTGGTCAGTAAATCACCCACTCCCTGCACCTGCACGCCGGTGGCCGGGCCGGAGACCATTGGCACGGGCGGCACACTGGGCGCGGACAGCGGCCAATGCACCTTCTCTTTGGTCTCGGTCGACTCCATCTCTTCGTTGATGGCATTGATCATCTGGCTGTTGCTGATGTCGCCGCGACCAATGGCCGCCAAAAAGTCATCGACCTTGTTGTAAGTAAACCGCTGGGACAGTTTTTCGTAATTCATGTCCGACAGCCCCAGCCGTCGCAGTTCACGCTCTAAAATAGAGCGGCCCTGCGAGACGTTTTCTTCGTAGTGCTGGTATTTGAACCAGTGGCGCACTTTGGAACGCGCCCGCGACGTTTTGAGGTAGCCCAGGTGCGAGTTCAGCCAGTCGCGGCTGGGTCCGCCCCGTTTGGCGGTGAGGATTTCTATCTGCTCCCCGTTTTTGAGCTGGTAATTGAGCGGCACAATTTTGCCGTTAACTTTGGCGCCGCGGCAGCGATGCCCCACTTCGGTGTGAATGTAGTAGGCAAAATCGATGGGCGTTGCGCCAAAAGGCAGTTCGATGATATCGCCGCCGGGGGTGAGCACGTGCACCCGGTCCTGAAAAACTTCGGCTTTAACCTGATCGATGAACTCTTTGGCGTCGGCCACGTCCTCTTTCCACTCCATCAGCGAGCGCAGCCAGGCAATTTTGTGGTCAAAGCCGGGGTCGGAGCGGGAGCCTTCTTTGTAGCGCCAGTGAGCCGCCACCCCCAACTCGGCATCCTGATGCATTTCAAAGGTGCGGATTTGCACCTCGATGGTTTTGCCGGTGGGGCCAATCACCGCCGTGTGCAGCGAGCGGTACAGGTTGTCTTTGGGCGCGGCAATGTAATCATCAAACTCGCCGGGGATGGGCCGCCACAGCGTGTGGACAATGCCCAGCGCGGCGTAACAATCGCCCACTCCGTCAACCAGTACCCGCACGGCGCGCACATCGTAAATCTGGTCAAAATCAACACCCTTGCGTTTCATTTTGCGGTAGATGCTGTAAATGTGTTTGGGCCGCCCTCTGACATCGGCCCGAATCCCGTGCAGGCTCAATTCTTTCTGCAAATCCTGGGCCACCTGGTTTACGTACGATTCGCGGGTGATGCGCCGTTCGTCCACCATTTTGGCGATTTGCTTGTACGTTTCCGGCTCCATATACCGAAAGGCCAGGTCTTCCAGCTCCCATTTAATTTGCCAGATGCCCAACCGGTTGGCCAGCGGCGCAAAAATTTCCATTGTTTCGCGGGCAATGCGCTTGCGCTTGTCTTCGCGCAGGTGGTGCAGGGTACGCATATTGTGGGTGCGGTCGGCCAGCTTGATGAGCACCACCCGGATGTCGTCGACCATGGCCAAAAACATTTTGCGCAGGCTTTCGGCCTGGGCGCGCTCTTTTTTGCTGCGTTTGCTCTGGCCGCGATACTCCTGAATCTGGCCCATTTTGGTCACGCCGTCTACCAGGCGGGCCACATTCTCGCCAAATTCATCAATCAAATCCTGGTAAGTGACCGGCGTGTCTTCCAGCACATCGTGCAGTACGGCGGCGGCAATGGTTTCGTAATCCAGCTTCAGATCAGCCAGAATATTGGCCACCGACAGCGAGTGCTGAAAATACGGCTCGCCGGAGGCGCGGTACTGGCCGTAGTGGGCCTGCTGGGCCAGCTCGCAGGCTTTGCAAATAAAATTCATCTCGGTCGCGGTGCGTCCGTCGGATATGGATTGGAGCCAGCTATCAAATTCAATGGCGTCTTCGGTTGTGACTTCTGTTTTTACGGCGACCATTGTTGCCTCAG
>CAYOXS010000233.1:0-9607 GCA_964407935.1 uncultured Caldilineaceae bacterium | reverse complement strand
ATTTTGAGCCAGCCCAATGCCCAACGCGGTCAGCAACACCAGGCCGGTAACGGCAAAAACGATGGGCAGCCATTTTACTGCGCCGGCCGGTACAGGCGTGGCCGGCGCATCTGTGGCGCTGGCCTGGAGCTGGCGCAAAGCTGCCTCATCCTCGTCAATTTCCTTTTCCAGATTTTCAATGTCGATGAGGATATGAGTTGGCGTTTCAAGGAAGCCATATCTGGCCTCTTTTTGTTTGAGCAGTTCCAGCCTGCGCCGTTTTGAAGCAATTGTCTCTTTGAGAAATTCAGGGCTGACTTTCTGGGCCATCGGTTAAATCCCGGCATTCGGCAATAACAACATTTGGTTTCGGGGTGATATTCAGGATAGTTTTTTGGAAGGCGGGCGCGAGGAAAAAAGGTGTGATTAAATTCATTATCGTGCATTTTTGGTAAATATGTCAAATGTATCGCTGTAGGACATAAATAAGGCTTGACGCGCCTCAACTTAGCGCCTATACTAAAAATCAGGTTCAGAATCTCCTTTTACGGCTTGAACCCCATTTTCCAGTTGTTTTATTCCGTAGTTCATTCCGTTAAATTTTCTCCGAATTGTTGAATCTAATCTCCAATATTATCCTGGTCTGTTGACGATTATGGGGGGGAACCATGGCCGGACCGAAACCCGACTCAGATTGGATAGGACGCACGCTTGGCGGCCGCTATAAAATTGAAGAATACATCGCTCAGGGCGGTATGTCTGCGGTGTACAAAGCCAGCGATCCTAACCTGCGGCGCGCTGTCGCGGTAAAAATTATCCACCAACATTTATCCAACGATCCGCAGTTTGTGCGGCGCTTTGAACAGGAAGCGGCCGCGGTAGCCAAACTGCGTCACCCCAACATCCTTCAGGTGTACGACTTTAACAATGATGGCCGCACCTACTACATGGTGATGGAGTACATCCCCGGCCAAACCCTTAAAGACAAACTCAAAATACTGAGCAACTCCAATCAGCACCTGCCGTTCAAGGATATTATTGGCATTATGGCCAGCATTTGCGAAGCGGTAGCCTATGCCCATGAACAGGGCATGATCCACCGGGATTTGAAACCGGCCAACGTGATGCTGACCCCCCGCGGCCAGGTGGTGTTAATGGATTTTGGCGTGGCCAAAATGCTCAGCGGGCACGACGAAACCGTTACCGGCGCAATTATCGGCACCGCCAAATATATGTCGCCGGAGCAGGCCCGCGGCGAACGCCCCGACGGCCGTAGCGATATTTACGCCCTGGGGGTAATGCTGTACGAGATGGTTGCCGGCCAGCCGCCATTTGACGCCGACACCACCGTGCCCATTTTACTGAAACACGTTAATGAGCCGGTGCCTGATATTCGCAAAATCCAAAAAGACGTGCCCGATGAACTGGTTGAAATTATCGAAAAGGCGCTGGCTAAAAACCCGGACGACCGCTATCAAACGGCGGCGCATATGGCCGTGGCCCTAAAATTGTTTAACCGGCTGGGCCAAACCACTACCCCCGCCACCGACTCCCAACGAACGGTCACATCCAAGCAAAAACAGCCAACCACCCCCTCTGCCGGCGGAAAAACGCCCGCGCTGGCCGCCGCCCCGGCCACGCGGATTCTTCAACCGCTGCCAGCGGCAAAACCCAACGTTATGAAATACTGGCTGGCCGCCGGCGCGCTGGTGGTTTTGCTGTTTTTTGTCGGAGCCGCCGGAGTTTTGGCTTATGTATTCAGCCCGCTGTCGAGCGGCGCTCTGGCCACAGGTCATGAACCCGGCGCAGACCTGCCGTCATCAGAAGGGATGGTGCGTATTGCCGCCGGAAGCTACACCATTGGCCTTGATACGCCGGATAAAGATCACGCCGCCAGACAAGCCGTCAATCTGACCGAATTTTGGCTTGACCAGCGCGAAATCACCAACGCCCGGTACGTAGAATTTTTAACCGCAACCGACCAGCCGGCGCCGCCAACCTGGTCTAACGGCAGCTTCCCGGAAGATCAGGGCGACTTTCCGGTGATGGGCGTATCCTGGGACCAGGCCAAAGCCTTTTGTGAATGGGATAAAAAACGCCTGCCCACCGAGGCCGAATGGGAAGTTGCCGCCCGCGGCGCAGAAGATCGGCTTTACCCCTGGGGCGATAACCAGCAGGCCGTATCTCTGCCCCGCAGCGGCACTTACAAAGTTGGCACTAAAATGACCAACCAGAGTCCCTTTGGCGTTTTTGATATGGCCGGCAATGTTTGGGAATGGGTCGATCAGCCGTACGCGCCCGTGCCAGAAGGCCGGCGCGTGCTGCGCGGCGGCACCAACGATTTTCTCAAGGATATGGCCTACCGGCTCATCGGCGACCCAACGGTGGCAACAATGTCTGCCTCGGCGGGGATGCGCTGCGCCGCCGATGAAGTGAACGTTGTTTCCCACAATGTGCTGGCCGAAAATGTACTGTTTGAAGACAGCTTTATCAACCCCGGCAGCGGCTGGCCCATTTTGTCAGAAGGTGCATTTTTCTACGGCTATCACCCGCCAGACTATTACCACGTGGAAGTTGCCACGGCCAACAGCCTCACCGCCGTATCGCACCCGCCCAATTTTGATAACGTCACCGTGGTGTCAGAAATGCTGGTAGACCACACCACCACAGAAAACGGCGATTTTCGGTACGGGTTGGTGCTGCGCCGCACGGCCAGCGATCAGTATTATGCCTTTACCGTTTCGCCGCGCCACAGAGAATGGTACATTTTAAAAAGTTCGGCGGCGGGGTTGAGCGTGCTGAAACAGGGGCCGGTAAACTCGCTGCGGGGGCTGGCGCCGCCCGGCGTTACCCCGGATAAAACCGATGAACTTCAGGTTGACGCCAACGCCGCTGACTTTGTGTTTCGGATCAATGGCCAGCCCGTAGCCCAGGTTAGCGATGCCGACTATGCCAGCGGCGAAGTGGGCTTTTTTGTGCAAACCTTTGACGAAAGCCTGGCCCACGTTCACTATGATAAGCTAACCGTTAAAATACCTGACAGCAGCCCGGTGCAATTTACCGATCCGTCCACCCTGTATGACGATGAATTTACCGACCCCGGCAGCGGCTGGCCCACCGAGGACAAAGAAGGCGAACCGTTTCGCTTTGGCTACCACCCGCCGGATTACTACCACGTAGAACCCAGAGCCGCCAATACTCAAGTAACGGTGCCTTTGCCCCAAACCTACCAGGATGCCACCGTAGAAACCGCGGTTCTGGTTGACCACACCGACACCGAAACCGGCGATTTCCGCTACGGGTTGATGCTGCGCCACACCGCCAAGGATAAATTTTACGCGTTCACCGTTTCGCCGCGGCAAAACATGTGGCAGGTACTCAAAAGCTCGCCTGCCGGCCTGACAACGCTGGCCGAAGGCCCAATGACCAGCCTGCACGGGCTGGCCCCGGCCGGCATCACCCCCGATAAAACCGACAAACTGCGGGTTGACGCTATAGGTTCAAAATTTGTTTACCAGATTAACGATCAGCCCATCATTCAGGTTACCGATGCGGACTATGCCTCGGGTGAGGTTGGCTTTTATGCGGAAAATTTTGACGAAACCGTAAGCCACATTCACTACGAAATGCTGTTGGTGAAAAAAGTTAACCCGGATAAATTAGTTAGCGCGCCAACACCCCAACCCAAATAACGCGCCCGCGCCTGCCATGAACCCTGCCATTCTGTTAACCGGCCCGCCCGGTGTGGGCAAAACCACCGCCATTAAAACCATCATCGCCCTGCTTGGCGACAGGGCCGGCGGTTTTTACACCCGAGAAATCCGCGCCCAGGGGCGGCGCACCGGTTTTGAAATTGTCACGCTGGAAGGGCATACCGTTTGGCTGGCCAGCCGCAGCCAGGCCGCCACTTTTAAAGAAGAAGCGCAACTGGGCCAGTATCGGGTCAATCTGCGGGGCATCGACTCATTTGCCGTGCCGGCCCTGCGCCGCGCCGAGACCGCCGGCCGGGTTGTCATCATTGATGAAATTGGGCCAATGGAAATGGCCTCTGCGCTGTTTTGCCAGACAGTGCTGGATATTTTGGCCGGCCCGGCGGCAGTGGTGGGCACCATCGCCCTGCGGCCCAGCCCGTTTGCGGCCGGCGTGCGCCGCCTGCAACGCGTGCAGGTAATCACCCTCACCCCGGATAACCGAAATCAGATGCCGCAACAGGTATTAGACCGGCTGCTTCTGAATTAAATTGAAAACGATTGGAGCAACTGCCGGATGGCGTCAATTTGAAACCCGTTGGCCAACCGCCGCAGCTCTTCAACCAACGGCTGATACCCCAAATCCTGCTGCTCCAGCCTGTTTACCCGCTGGTGAAGCCCCCGGATATCACCCACCGCCGCCAGTTTCAGCAGTTCGGCCAGGTGTTCCTCCGGCAGCGACACGACTTCTGACAGGGCCGGGCCAACCGGCTCGGCGGCCGATTCAACCGTTACTTCCGGCTCGGCGGCGCGGGGCAGTTTCACCTCAAACCAAAAAACGGTGCCCTGCTCTGCCTGGCTTTTAACCTGCAACTGCCCGCCCATCATCGCCACCAAACTCTGAGAAATTGTTAACCCCAGCCCGGCCCCACCTTCGGCAAACTGGTGCTGGGTTTGATAAAAAGGCTGAAAGATCGATTGTAAATCGGCGGGAGAAATCCCCACGCCGGTATCTTCAATGGAAAAGCAATAAACATCTGGCTGGCCGGCTACCGGCTGCACGCTTAGGGCAACACTACCCTGATTGGTAAACTTAATGGCGTTGCCCAGCAAATTGAGCAGCACTTGCCGCAGCCGGCGCTCATCGCCAAGCACCGCCACCGGCAGCGACGACACCTCGAGCCGGAGCAAAATCTGTTTCTGCTGGGCCTTGATTTGCAGCAGGTCTTGCAGATGCTGTAAAAAATGGGGCAGGTTAAATTCGGTGGGCAGCAGTTCAAACCGGCCAGACTCTATCCGGGCCAGATCGAGCACATCATTAATCAGGGTGAGCAAATGCTCGCCGCTTTGCTCGATGATTTGCAGGCCGTAGGCCTGTTTAGGCGTGATGGCCGGCTCTTTTTTGAGCAGATAGGCATAGCCCAAAATGCCGTTGAGCGGAGTCCGCAGTTCGTGGCTCATTGTGGCCAAAAAAGCGTTTTTGGCCTGGTTGGCGGCTTCGGCGCCCTCTTTGGCCAGCCGTAGCGCCTCAAACAGGCGCACGTTTTCTATGGCCACGGCGGCCTGCTGAGCCAGCCCACCCAAAAACCGCAGGTCGGCCGGTGTAAAATAGCCGGTGCTTGCGTGCCGCCACAAAACAATAACCCCAATGGTTTCCTGGCGGATTGAAAGCGGCGCAATAATCATGGGGTACAGGTCATCGTCGCTGCCCACATCGGCATCCCAGGTGCCGTTGATTTTGGACTTATTGCCGGGATGCTGCGAGGGTTTGTTAATAATCTCGGCCAGGCCGGCCCGCAGCACGTGGCCGGCCAGCGATGAGTCGACATCTGCGGTGATGCCTTCCAACTCAGCGGCGTAGTCGCTGGCCACGGTCAGAGCTTGCAGCGTGCGGCCATCGGGCTGAACCAGATAAATGGCGGCATCGCTGGCCCGCAGCAGTTGCCGGGCGTGGTCGGCAATCCGGCGCAGCACCGTAGTCTGGTCAAGCGTAGCAGAAATTTCACGCCCAATTTCTATGAGCGCCGCCAGTTCACTGGCGCGCTGGCGGGCGGTCGCCTCGGCCTGTTTGCGCTCGGTGATTTCGTTTTGCAGCTCAATATTTTTTAGTTGATGAATGGCGGCTTCTTTTTTGGCGCTTTCGGTTTCGTGGATCACTTGCAGGTTTTTGAGCCGCCGGTCGGCATCCTCGTTAAAAACCTGCTCTCTGGTGGCGTGGAATTCTTTATAATGCTGCAAGGCTAACGCCGGATCGCCCTGCTGTTCGTAAATTTCGGCCAGCAGCCGGTGGCATTCGGCTAAATCCAGTTTGGCCTGGGCGTTTTGCAGCAGTGTGAGCGCATGGTGCAGGTGCAGCAACGCCGGTTGGGGTTGATTCTGGAGGGTGTACAACCGGCCAATATTGAGCAGAGCCACGCCTTTAGTGGCGGCGTAATCGGTATCTCCGGCCAAAATTAACACCTGCCGCAGGCAAGCCAGCGCCCGGTCATACTCCTGCTGCTTTAAAAGTATCTGGCCGAGCGTATCCAGAATATACAGTTTACCGTGGCAGTCCCCGCCCATTTCGGCGTAGTGCAGCGCTTCCTCGGCACAAGCCAGCGCCTGGCTATACGCTTGCTGCGCCAGATAATCCATGGCCAGGTTATTCAGCACCATCGCCTGGCCACCAAAATTTCCTTCGGCCCGGTGAGCTTGCAGGGCCTGGTTGTACACTTTGGCCGCCGCTTGATAGTCGCCGGTTTCGCTGTAAATCAGGGCGATGTTGTTCAGGGCTTCAGACTCGTTGCCGGGATCATCCTTTGCGCTGGCCGCCTCGTGCTGCCGCCGAAAATAGGTAAGGCTTTCGGCCAGGTGGCCCAGTTGCCAATAAATTCGGCCCAGTATTCCAAAAATGTCGGGGAAAAGCTGCGCCAGGTTTAATTGAGTGATCTGTGCCAGGGCCATCTGGCCGTGAGCGAGCGCCTGCTGATTATTACCCCGCCGAAAATGCAGTTCGGCCAGGTTGCAGTAGTGATACGCTTCACCCACCGGGTAGGGGCTAGACTTTAAAAACTGGTCAACCTGCCGGGCTAAAGCAAAAGCACGCCCTAAATCAACCCGGCGCATTTCCCAGGCCAGGTCGTTTAACGCATCGATCCTGGCCAACGGGTCAGCCGGAGGGTCTTGCTCAAGGGTCAGTAATTTGCTTTCCAGCGTTTGGATTTTATGGCTCATTCCAGATTACCTGATTACACACTCAAGGGCAGTGCCAAACGGCCCAGCGCACATATTATGCTGATTAATAATCAAATTGGCAATCCATTGTTCCGCCGGCAAAAACAAATTATAACTCAGTTATAAAGTGATTATAACTGAGTTATAAAGTGATTATGACTGAGTTATAAACCCATTATGACTGTGTTATAAATTATCGCTGCGCCGGCGCAACGATACCACACCGGCGGGTTGTGCGCTGCAATGTAACGTGTTATTCTACAATTCAGCATTGGGCCTTAGTACAGGAATGCAGAAGTTCGTTCCGAGATAGGAATTGTACCGCGTAGGGGCGAAGCCACTCGGAAAGATGGTATGCTGCAAAATTATCTGCCCTCCGAGTGGCCTCGCCCCTACAAAACTTACCCCTTACAGGAGGACTTGGTTATGATTGTTGGCATCTTAAAAGAAATTAAGGTTGCAGAAAACCGGGTTTGTATGACCCCCGCCGGCGCTGAAGTGCTGACTCAAAATGGTCACACGGTGCTGGTTGAAAAAAATGCCGGCCGGGGTAGCGGCTTTGAAGACACAGATTACACCGCCCACGGCGCGGAAATTGTAGCTACCCCCACAGAGATTTTTGACCGGGCCGACATGGTGATGCACGTTAAAGAGCCGCAGCCCGCCGAATACGACCTTATCCGCCCCGGCCAGATTGTGTTCACCTACCTGCACCTGGCCGCCGAAGAAGAATTAACCCACGCCCTCATCAAATCCAACGCGGTTTGCATTGCCTACGAAACCATCCAAAAGGCCGATGGCTCGCTGCCGCTGCTCACCCCCATGAGCGAAGTTGCCGGCCGGATGGCTACCCAGCAGGGGGCCAAATATCTGGAAATGGCCCAGGGCGGCCACGGCGTTTTGCTGGGCGGCGTGCCCGGCGTAGACCCCGGCACGGTGCTGGTGATCGGCGGCGGGGTGGTGGGCATTAACGCCGCCAAAATGGCCTGCGGGCTGGGGGCCAAAGTTTACATTCTGGACAAAAGCCTGGAGCGGCTGCGCTACCTGAGCGACGTAATGCCCAGCAACTGCTTCCCGCTGATGTCCAGCCCGGCCACCATTCGCAAGCTGGTTAAAGAAGCCGATGTCGTCATTGGCGCGGTGCTGGTGGCCGGCGCCAAAGCGCCCCGGCTGGTTACCCGTGAAATGCTGAAAACCATGAAAAAAGGCGCGGTGCTGGTTGATGTCGCCATCGATCAGGGCGGCTGTTTTGAAACCTCGCACCCCACCACCCACACCGATCCCATTTTCACCATCGATGGCGTGGTCCATTATTGCGTGGCCAATATGCCCGGCGCGGTGGCCAAAACCTCTACCATTGCCCTCACCAACGCCACCCTGCCCTATGCCCTTGAAATTGCCAGCAAAGGCTGGAAAAAAGCCATGCAAGACAGCAACGAGATCAAACTTGGGGCCAACATTATCAACGGCAAGGTTACCTACAAAGCCGTTGCCGCCGCCTTTGACCTGGCCTACACGCCCACCGATGAGTTTTTGCAGTAGCAGATTACATCACGGAGTACAAGGGGGTGAACCGATGATTATTGGAATTTTGAAAGAAACCAAGGTCGATGAAAACCGCGTGGCCATCACCCCGGAAGGGGTTGAAATAGCGATTCATCACGGTCACACGGTGCTGGTTGAAAACGACGCGGGCGTTGGCAGCGGCCTGGAAAACGCCGATTACACCGCCCACGGCGCAGAAATTGTGGCCGGCCCCACCGAAATTTTTGACCGGGCCGATATGATTCTGCGGGTAAAAGAGCCGCAGCCGTCCGAATACCGCGCCCTGCGCGACGGGCAGGTCTATTTCTCGTACCTGCACCTGGCCGCCGCCGCCGAGGTGACCCAGGCGCTCATCAAATCCAACGCGGTCTGCATTGCCTACGAAACCATCCAAAAAGCCGATGGCTCGCTGCCGCTGCTCATCCCCATGAGCGAAATTGCCGGGCAAATGGCGGTGCAGGAAGGGGCCAAATATCTGGAAATGGCCCAGGGCGGCGACGGCGTGCTGCTGGGCGGCGTGCCGGGCGTCGATCCGGGTATTGTGGTGATCATTGGCGGCGGCGTGGTGGGCATCAACGCCGCCAAACGCGCCTGCGGCTTGGGCGCAAAAGTCTACATTTTAGACATTAACCTGGACCGGCTGCGCTACCTGAGCGATGTGATGCCCAGCAACTGCTTCACGGTGATGTCCAGCCCGTCAACCATCCGGGCGCTCATCAAAAAAGCCGATGTCGTTATCGGCGCGGTGCTGATCCCCGGCAGCCCCACGCCCAAACTGGTCACCCGCAATATGGTCAAATCGATGAAACGCGGCGCGGTACTGATTGACGTATCCATCGATCAGGGCGGCTGCTTTGAAACCTCGCACGAAACCACCCACGCCCGGCCCATTTACGTGGTCGATGAGGTGGTCCATTACGCGGTTAGCAATATGCCCGGCGCGGTGCCAAAAACCGCTACTATGGCCCTGACCAACGCCACCCTGCCCTACGTGCTGCACATCGCCGATAGCGGCTGGCAGCGGGCGATGCAAGAAAACCCCGAAATCAAATTTGGGGCGAACGTGGTTAAGGGCAAAGTCACCTACAAAGGCGTGGCCGATGCCTTTGGGCTGGCCTACACCCCCATTGAGCAGTTGTTATAGCCGTATTAACCGGCCCGGTGGGTCTTGGGCAACGACG
>CAYOXS010000232.1:4569-9629 GCA_964407935.1 uncultured Caldilineaceae bacterium | reverse complement strand
CGGCGTCACCGTTACCTGGCAAACCGGCACGGAGATTGACAACGCCGGCTTTAACCTGTACCGCGCCACCAATCCGGCCGGGCCGTACACCAAAATCAACCCGGCGCTCATTCCGGCCAAAGGCGAGGCGGTGAGCGGGGCCAACTATAGCTACGTTGATACCGCCGCCAATGAGGCCAGTCCCATTACCTACTACAAGTTGGAAGACATCGATACCAGCGGCGTCAGCACTTTCCACGGGCCGGTGGATACCGCGCCCAACACCTCGGCCGAGCCGGACGGCTGGCGCATTTTTTTGCCGGTCATCGCCAAATTATCCGGGTAAACCATGTAATCGGGCTAAACTTTAAACTTTAGCCAAATTCTCACAATTTAATTTTTTTTGAATTCCCGAGAGCGTTCGGAGACTCGTTTTGTTCTTTATCGAGTTTCCGAACGCTTTTTATTTATGTGATAGTTCTGTGATAGGGCCGGAGTATTCTGGGAAGGCCATAGAGAGGAAACCAACCATGCTAAATCCCAAGGACTATTATGTTTCGTATCTGCTGCGGCTGCGACAGATACAGACTGATAACCGGTTCACCTGGGTGGCGTCTGTGCAGAACACGGCAACCGGTGAACAGAGTTGTTTTGCCGGCGTTGAGGCGCTGGTTGAGTTTCTTCGGGCTAAATTCATTACCGAGCCGCCAGGGCCAAACTCGGACCAGCCGGCCGGGCCGTTACACGATGGAGAAACACCCGGCGATGAAAAAGAATGGCGTTTACCCTTATGAATATGGAACTGATTTTGAATAACAGAGCAAAATTCACCCGGATAAACCCCTTCAGGTTCTTGTCGTATCGGTGGCAATTGTATTTATTGCTCGCGCCTTTTCTCATTGGGGGCGCTTTTCTTGTTCTCATCCCACTGCTGGCAACTTTGGGGCTGGCCTTCACCCAATACGATGTTTTTTCTCCGCCGCAGTGGATCGGGTTGACCAACTTTCAGAATTTTTTATCCGATGTGCGGTTTAAACGCGCGCTCTACAATTCGCTGTGGTTTGGAGCCATTGCGGTTCCTCTGCGCGTGAGCGGTGCATTGTTATTGGCCTACGCCTTGAATCGAACCGGGCGGGCCTTTGAAATCGCGCGGGCAACCGTTTACCTGCCAACAATCATTCCCGAAGTCGCCTACGCGCTGGTGTGGCTGCTCATTCTCAACCCCGGCTTTGGCCCGGTTAACCTTTTGCTCAGGGCTACCGGTTTGCCCGGCGTGGCCTGGCTGCAAGACCCACTGACCGCGCGCGGCGCGATTGTGCTGATGTGGTTGTTTCAATTTGGCGAAGGATTTGTGTTGATGCTGGCCATGCTGCAAACAATTCCCCGGGAGTTGTTTGAGGCGGCCCGAATTGATGGCGCCAATCGTTTCCAGATTTTTCGCCGCCTGGTGCTGCCGCTGCTGGCGCCCGCGCTGTTTTTGCTCTCGTTTAGAGACACAACGCTTTCCTTTCAGGGAACGTTTGTGCCGGGCCTCATTACCACAGAAACCGGCCCGTACTATGCCACGTTTTTCCTGCCCCACTACATTGTAGACGAGTCGTTCCATATGTTCAGGTATGGCTATGGCGCAGCGGCGGCGATGATTTTGTATTTTGTGACTGCATTTTACATTGGCATGCAGTTTCTTTTGGCGGAGCCGGAATGATGGAACCTGATTCTAAATTAATTCACCGATTAATCGTCTTGGCCGGGTTGGGTTTACTGGCGATTATCTTTGCCTTCCCGCTGGTCTGGATGCTGTCGTATTCGCTGCGTTCAACGGAGCTGCCGCCGCCCAACCGGTTGGAGTTTTTTTCGCCGCCATTCGCCTTTGAAAATTATCAAATTGCGCTGAATCGCTACCTGCCGCTGGGGAGATTTTTGCTAAATTCCCTGGTGGTGGCGGCGGTGGCAGTCCCGCTCACAGTGATCACCGCTTCCTGGGCCGGGTTTGTTATGTCGCAGCTATCGCGACGCGCCCAGGCCCTCCTGTTTGGGTTGTGTATTGCCTGGCTGCTGGTACCGGCCCCAACCGTTTGGATTCCCCGCTTCATATTGTTTACCCAACTGGGCTGGATTGACTCATTTGCGCCGCTGATCGCGCCGGCGCTGATGGGAACCAGCCCTTTTTACGTTTTGCTCTTTTATATCGCCTTCAGCCGAGTTTCCCGCGAAGTTTACGACGTAGCTCGCGTTGAGGGCGCCGGCCCGCTGCGAATCTGGTATTCAATTGCGCTGCCAGCGGCAGTACCGAGCGTGATCACGGTGGCCATGCTGGCCTTTACTTTTTTCTGGAACGATTACGTTAGCCCGCTGCTGTACATGCGCACCCTGTTTAATTACACCCTGCCGGTTGGTATCCAGTTGCTGCAACAATCCGCCCGCTCCAACTACCCCGTGTTGATGGCCGCCTCGGTCATAATGATCGCGCCGATTGTGTTGCTCTTTGGCCTGCTCCAACGATTCTTTTTGCAGGAACAAATTGATCTGGTGCGGATTGCCCGAACCACCAGACCCAATCAACCTTAAGGAAAATTTCAATGAAAAAACTATCTTTGCTGCTGATGTTTGTTTGGACGCTGGCTGCCTGCGCGCCTGTTGCCCAGCCGCCGGTACCTCCTGCGCCCGCCGCGCCGGAACACGAGATTGTGCTGATGCTCAGTGAAGCGCCGGAAGCCCTGGCCGGCTATCAACAAATTGTTGACGAGTTTGCCAAAGCTCGCCCGAACCTCAAAGTGACGCTCAACAACATTCCCGACAGCGGCGAATTTCTAAAACGCCTTGCCGCCGATTTTGCCGCGAACACGCCGCCGGATGTGTTCATTATTAACTATCGCCGCTTTGGGCAATTTGCCATCAAAGGCGCGCTCGAACCGATAGACGCTTATCTGGCGCAGAGCCAGGCCCTCAAATTGAACGATTACTATCCCGCCGCGGTTGAGGCATTTCAATTTAATGGCCAGCAATACTGCCTGCCGCAAAACCTGTCTTCATTGGAAGTTTATTACAACAAAAATCTGTTTGCCGCCGCCAACGTGCCGCCGCCCGCCGCCAACTGGAGCCGGGCTGATTTTCTCAACGCCGCGCGCGCCATGACCAAAACAGAAAACGGGCAAACTGTGCAGTACGGGTTAGGTATCGACCCCGTCACCTTGCGGCTGGCACCGTTTATTTGGGCGCACGGCGGCGAGCTGGTTGATGATCCAACCAATCCCACCAAACTGGCCCTGGATTCTGCGCCGGCCCGCGAAGCGTTCCAATGGTTTGTGGATTTGCAGGTTAAGGAACATGTTGTGCCCTCCAAAACCGATGAAGCCACGGAAAAATCTTTGTCCCGGTTTCAGCATGGCACGGTAGCCATGTTTTTGCAGAGCCGGGCCATCACCCCGGAACTGCGGGAGACCATCAAGGATTTTGAGTGGGATGTGGCTCCACTGCCCCGTGACACCAATATAGCGAGTGTGTTGCACAGCGATGGCTACTGCCTCACCGCCGGCTCAAAGAATAAAGCGGCGGCGTGGGCCTTTGTTGAGTTTGCCGGCGGCGCGGCGGGGCAAAAAATCATCGTTGCCTCAGGGCGCACCGTGCCCTCGCTCAAACAAGTGGCCGAATCGCCGCTGTTCCTTAATGCGCAGCTTCCGCCAGCGAGCAGTCACGTTTATGTGGACATGGCCCCAAACATTCGCCGCGTGCCGGTAATGGCCGCCTGGACCGAAATTGAAGATGTGCTCAACCAGGAAATCAAACGCGCCTTTTACGGCGAGGCATCCGTGGACGAAGCGATCAACGCCGCCATGAGCCAGACGCAGGAATATTTCCCGCAGAATCAGGCCGAGTTACCCGCCGTCCCCGGGCCGGCAGAAGTTGAGCCGAGCGCCCCGGCAACCGGCCCCTTCTTGGCCGATGTGGTGCTGACTGAAGCGCAACACCAGATTCCCACTCTCGTTAAAGTGGGGCAGGTGATCAATCTCCGGGTGGCTGCCGATATGCAATGGACGGTTGATTATTATCCCGAAGTTTTGACCACGCTCACCCCGCCGGCGCAGATGAGCCAGCCGGGGGCCAAAGGCTGGTTCTTTCGAGCAATCGCGCCGGGGAACACCGCGATCGCGCTGGAAAGTATTCCGCCGCCATGCCCCGGCGGCACACCCTGTCCGCCTGCGAGAACAGGCTTTGTATTTCCTATTCAAGTAGAAAATTAAGGCTGAGAATCGGTCTGTTAAATTAAATCAACCAGGAGAGAGGTCACCATGCCAAAACCATTTTTACGAACCAAACGACGAATTACTTTTGTGCTGCTGTTGCTGCTGAGCCTGACGTTCTTTATTGCCTTACATCTTGACTTACTGAGGGCAAATACCGCCAATTTCGGCGCAGCAGGAATGATGGAAAACGAGGAAGATGAAGCCGCCACCATTGAGCAATATTTTCAATGGCGCTTTGATCAGTTGAAAGACGAAAGCGGCCAGATTCCCGACGGCGCGCTGATTGAGGCGCTGAACGACCGCAAGGCGATGGTCGCCGCGCAGCCGTCACCCGACTCCCTGAGCGCCCTGGACGCCGGTATTACCAACACCAGTTGGACCTATGCCGGCCCGGGCAACGTGGGCGGGCGCATCCGGGCCGTTCTGCCCATCAACAGCAGCACCGTTTTTATCGGCAGCGTTTCCGGCGGCTTGTGGAAGACAACCAACTGTTGTTCGAACAGTACTACCTGGACCTCGATTGACGATTGGATGGCGAACATCGGGATCAGTAGTTTGATTGTGGACCCCACCAACGCCAACGTGATGTACGCCGGTACGGGTGAAAGTTTTACCATCGGTGGTGTACGCGGTGCGGGCGTGTTCAAGAGCATCGACGGTGGCATCACGTGGGCGCAGCTAGCCAGCACCAACACCAATCAGTGGTACTTCGTGAACCGGCTGGCCATCTCGCCGGATGGCACGACAATCCTGGCGGCCACCGGAACCAACCTCTACCGCAGTACCAATGGTGGAACCAGTTGGTCATCCTATTATGCAAGCGGTAACTTTAAGGAT
>CAYOXS010000232.1:0-4559 GCA_964407935.1 uncultured Caldilineaceae bacterium | reverse complement strand
TGTGAAATTTGACCCATTGTATAGCAGCAAGGCCATTGCCTCCTCCGATGGTTATCCAGCATATTCCACTAATGGCGGCTCAACCTGGACTAAAGCAACGGGCCTACCCACTTCGGGACGTATTGAGCTGGCCTATGCCCCCAGCAATCCGTCTATTGTTTATGCCAGTGTAAATCAAAACTCCGGTCAAGTGTACAAAAGCACGGATGGCGGACAGAGCTATGTGCTGGTAAACAACGGTACGGGCTACTTGGGCAGCCAGGGCGGATACGACAACATAATTTGGGTGAAACCCGACGATCCAAACTTTATTGTTGTTGGCGGTATTGACCTTTACAAGTCTACTGACGGTGGAACAACGCTGACCCAGATCAGCAAGTGGAACCGCTCATGGTACTACAGAAACCCGCCCTCGCCCCACGCCGATCACCACGCCCTGGTGTCTATGCCCGGCTCTAACCTGGCCCTGCTCAACGGCAACGACGGCGGGATGTACTATACCGCCGATATCACCACGGCTGGGAACAATCCCGACGACTACAATAATGGTTGGGTGTATATGAACAACAACCTGGGCGTCACCCAATTTTACGGCGTGGCCGGCAACAACAACGGCGTGCTGTATGGCGGCTCACAGGATAATGGCGTCACCAGAGGCGCAGCCACTGCGCCCAACGCCTGGGCGTTTGCCAACGGTGGCGACGGCGGCAAATCGGCCGCCGACCCGACCAACCCCAATTACCTGTATAACGAGTATATCTTCGGCGCGGTGAATCGCATATCTACCGGTAGCGGCAAAGCAGAGGACATCTACGGGACTTACTGGAATGGCAGCGCCTGGACCTGCCGGGCCGCGCCGTATCGTATTGACGACGCCTGCAATGAGCAGGGTAGCTTTATTGCGCCCCTCTTGCTTGATCCCAATAACGCCAACCGGCTTTACGTGGGTGACCTGTCACTGTGGGTGAGCAACGATGTCAGGACGCCGTATGTCTGGAACAGCCCCACTGGCGGGCCGCAGTGGAAGGCGATCAAAACTTCGATTGGCAGTGGCATTAGCGCCATCGCCGTAGCGCCCAGCGACTCGAACGTCATCTGGGTGGGCCACAAAAATAACGGAATTTATATGACGACCAATGGGACAAGCGCCACGCCAACCTGGACGCCGGTGAATGGAAATATCGGCGCAAATAATCCCGGAACGCAGATTGGCAGTATTGCCATTGACAAAAACAACAGCAATATCGTCTACGTGGGTTTTACGGGCTTTTATACAAACACTGCGCTTAGCAACTTATGGCGCACCACGGACGGCGGCGCAACCTGGACAAGCATTACGGGTTCCGGCTCAACGGCGTTGCCCCAGGTTCCCATCTACGCGGTGGCCATCAATCCGCTTAACTCGGCCTGGCTGTACGTGGGCACCGAAATTGGCGTCTTTGCCAGCGAAAACGCGGGTACAACCTGGAATGTAACACCGGTTATCTCCGGGGCGAACGGCGACGGCCCGGCCAACGTCTCTGTACAGGACCTGCAGTGGATGGGCGGCGGTAACAGCACCGGCTCAACCATCCTGATCGCCGGCACCCACGGGCGCGGCGCGTGGACGGCAGACACCATGCCGCCGGTATACACGGATACCTATGCCAGCCCCACCCTGGCGTGCCAGGGCAGTTCGCCTTGTTACCCGACGATTGGCGAGGCGCTGGCGAATGTGGCCACGGGCGGTACCGTCACTATCTATGCCGGAACGTATGCAGAGAGTGCAACGTCTGCCCTCAAGACTGTGACGGTGAACGTCGCCGGGAATATCACCGTTAACGATCTGTCGCTGTATAACGGGAGTACCTGGAATGCCGGAAGTTATGCGATTACGGTTGGTAACTTCAATCTCTTTGGCGGAACCTGGAATGCGAGCAGTTCGACGCTGACCGTCAATGGCGACTGGACCACGGGCGGGACCTTTAACACGGGTACCGGCACGGTTATCTTTGCCAAGGCCGGTACTGCAACCTTAAGTGATCCTACTCAAACAGAAGGTACAGTCACGTTCTGTAACCTCACCATCAACACCGGCACTACCATCGACGTAACCGATGATTTTATCGGCGTCAGCACCGGCGCAGGGTGCGGCGCATTGACGCAAAACGGCAAACTCCGCCGCGAAGCGCCGCAACAGACGGTCGTCAACTATGATACCTACACCTACAAGGACGCCCGTAATCGTGATTCGGTCATCCTTACCAAAATGAGCGGCAACAGCCTCTATTACACCAATATCACCATCACTTCAAACCAGCAGCCGCCTGCTTGTAACGGAACGTCTCTCACCACACCCGTGTTGCGCCAATTCGACCTGACCTCAAGCGGCGGCACAGCTCCCTATGGCCCCTACCGGATGCGGCTCTATTTCTCGGCCAACAACCCCAACGAAGCCAACGGCAACACAACCACCAGTCCCTACGATCTGGCGATTTATCATTGCAACGGCACCAGTTGGGAAAAATTCGTCGGCGTCGGCGGCAGTGATGCCAATGGAATCTATGTCGAAGCAGGCGTAACCTTTTCCATAGGCTCGACCTTTGCCATTGGCCCGTCTGGAGCGACTACCTACTACTCCCAAGGCTCTGATGACGCAAGCCTGACGACTAGTTGGAAGACGACCAGAGACAGCAGCGGTAGCGCACCACAACAGGCTGACTTTAACGGTGCAAACAAGTTTGTCATCCAGAACGGTCACAGCATGACCACGCCGACGAGTGCTTTTACGCTTTCGGATGCCAATTCGCTGCTTCAGATTGAAAGCGGCGGCGCATTAACGGCCAGCGCCTATAACATCTCCGTCATGGGCGCGCAAATAGATGCCGGCGGTACACTGACCAACGGCAACAGCCGCACGCTGACGATCGGCAATGGCAACCGCGTCACAGATTTGAGCGTGAACGGGACGGTGGTCAATGCCGGGACGGTTACCAGGGTTGGGACACCTCTCCCGGCAATTTCCTTTGGCGCGGGCAGCGTCTACCAACATGCTGTAAATGGGGGAACCATTCCGACGGCAACGTGGAATCCAACCTCAACCGTTTTAGTTACAGGGGTTAGTAATGCAACGTCGATAGGTGGACTGGGGCAAGCCTTCGAGAATTTCGCCTGGAACGTGCCCAATCGGACGACAGAATTTAGTATGCCAGCAACCTTGACAACAATAACAATCAATGGAAATTTGACGATTACATCAACAGGCACTACTGGCTCCTTAAGCCTTGCGAGTACCAACAGCCCCACAGTAACTATTGGCGGAAATTTGATTATAGCTGGAGGTATACTCAATGTCTCGGGAAGCACAGGCAATCCAACAGTTAATGTTGCCGGAAACGTGATTCTCAATGGGGGAATGTTCAGACCATCCGCAAGCACCGGCGCTACAACCCTCAACGTTGCCGGCGACTGGACATATAATACCGGCGCTACCTTCACGCCCGCTAACAGCACCGTCAACTTCACCAAAAATGGCGTGGCCACGGTCAGTTCAGCGGCCGCGGCAGGCACCCTCGCCTTCAACAATCTCACCATCAGTACTACCACCACGGTTGATGTGACGGACGATTTTATCAGCGCCACGGGCGGTTATACTCAAACCGGCAAACTGCGCCGCCAAGCGCCGGCCCAAACCCTCAATACCACCGGCCTCTTCACCTTCAAAGATGGGCGCAATCTCAACTCGGTCACCCTCCAAAAACTGGGCGGCAATGACCTGGAGAACACGAGCATCACCATTACCTCAAACCAGCCACCTGTTTGTGGCACTTCAACCCTGGCAACCCTGGCGTTGCGCCAATTCGACATCGTGCCAACGGGTACGCCACCCTTCTCACAAACCTTGCGGCTCTACTTTAGCCCCGCCAACCCGGATGAGTCCAATGGGTTAATCAGCCCCTACAACCTGTCCATCTATCATTGCAACGGCACCAGTTGGGAAAGTTACAGCGGCACCAGCGGCACAGATACAAATGGCGTTTATGTCCAGGCAAGCGTAAACTCTTTCTCAACTTTTGCCATTGGCCCCCAAATCCCCACTGCCATCACCCTGGCCTCGTTTGCAGCGGTGCAGGGCAGCAGCGGCGTCACTGTTACCTGGCAAACCGGCACGGAAATCGATAACGCCGGCTTTAACCTGTACCGTGCCGCCAGCCCCGCCGGGTCGTACACCAAAATCAATCCGGCGGTCATCCCGGCCAAAGGCGAGGCGGTCAGCGGGGCCAGCTACAGCTACTTTGATGCCGCCGCCACCGAGGCCAACACCGTCTACTACTACAAACTGGAAGACATCGACACCAACGGCATCAGCACCTTCCACGGGCCGGTGGATACCGCATCGGGGACATCGGGCCAGCCGGACGGCCAGCGCATCTTCCTGCCGGTGATCACCAAATCGGCCGGGTAAAATAGGGTATGTTTTGGGCGGCGACCGAAGGGAGTGCCGCCCAAAACACACCAACCCAATCAAAACTCTAACCAAATTCTTAATATTTAGGCTTTGAATACCTATTATTTTCAGG
>CAYOXS010000231.1:0-9717 GCA_964407935.1 uncultured Caldilineaceae bacterium | reverse complement strand
GGGACCGGATATCCTCTTACGATGACGAAGAATTTGGCTGGACGTGGAATTTTATAGCCTTTGAATACTGGCACTACCAGAAGCGGTTTGAAACCGATGGCGCAGCCAACTGGTACCAGGCCATGAGTGATGTTTACCCGCAACCCACCCTGCAAAAATTCTTTAACTGGCAGAAAATGCGCCAGATGGGTGATGACCCGCATCTGATTGCCCTGAAAGGCGTGCCGCTGCCCCTGGAACAAACACCGTGGTGGGCGCTGGTTGAATCCTGGTAAACCGGCCATTAATCAGCCACTTTTACCCGGTTGCCCAGAGTTGGCATAAACCGGAATTTTCGGTATTATACCCTGTACTTATATAAGATTTTCTTATCAATTCAACCCCTTTCCCATAAAAATTCCGCCTCATCACGGTTTCACATCAATTTCAACATTTGGCTATTTATAGCCATCTCGTGACAAAAGTCACATACACTTACCAAAAAACAACCTATGATTGACGTTACGGTAACGTTTGCGTTGGGGCGCAGTGCTCTTTTAGCCACAATCTGTTGAGCAAAACCAGATCAGAAAGGAGGTGCACCACCGTATTTGCGCCCCGGCCAAGGTTATCGCCATTGTCCGCAGTTTACCCGGAGGGACCCTATGCAACTATTATCATCCATTAGTGCCCTGCCCATGGTATTAAGCATTATGGTGGGCGTATTGTTGGGGCTGGGTGGCTTTACCTTCTCATACGCTGAGGGGGCTTCTTACCTGTCTAACGATCCCGCGGCTTGCGTGAACTGCCACGTCATGCGCGACCAGTACGACGGCTGGCAAAAAGCAAGCCACCACCAGGTAGCCACCTGCAACGACTGCCACATCCCCCACGAATTTGTGCCCAAATACCTGGCCAAAATGCAGAACGGCTTTTGGCATTCCACCTACTTTACGCTGCAAAACTTTCATGAGCCTATCCAGATTACGCCCAAAAACGAGGCGATTCTGGAAAATAACTGTGTGGGTTGCCATGCCAAGCTGGTTAACGACATTGCTTTTCATCCGAGCAATGACCAGCAACAACTGGATTGTACCAAATGTCACGCCGATGTTGGTCACGGCCCAACCGGCAACTAGGAGGGAATTTATATGACTTCAAAAAATATTGCCATCTACGCGATAATTATTGTGGTTGTGGCGGTGATTACCGCCGGAGTTTTTTACCTGTTCACCAACATCAGTGAACGCAAAGAAGAAGCCAAACAGGATGTCTTTAGAGTTGTCGACATTACTGAAGAAACGCTCGATCCGGCGGAATGGGGTAAAAACTACCCCCGCCAGTACGATGGCTATACCCGCACGGTTGATACCGAACGGACTCGCTACGGCGGCAGCGAAGATTTTCAAAAGCTGGACGAGGACCCGGTTTGGCGCGATATTTTTGCCGGCTACGCCTTTTCTCTGGATTACCGCGAGGACCGCGGCCACGCTTATATGCTGTCTGATCAGGAGCAAACCAAACGCGTTACCGAGAAGCAGCAGCCCGGCGCGTGTTTGCAGTGCCACTCTAATATTATTCCGGCCTACCAAAAAATGGGGCTAGAAAACGGCGCGCCCGCCGGCGAAGAAAATCGCGAAGCCCAAATTCAAAAAGGGTTTGAGATTATCAGCGGGATGCCCTACCAGGACGCGCACGCGCTGGTTTCTGGCCCCATTGGCTGCGGCGACTGCCACGACCCGGAAAATATGCAGCTCCGCGCCACCCGGCCCGGTTTTCTCAACGGCATCCGCGCCCTGGCCAACTCGGATTATCCTGTGCCGCACCTGCCCAGTATTGAACGCTGGCGCGCCGATGGCAAAAAGGGCCAGTACGAACCCAATACAATGGCCAGCCGGCAAGAAATGCGCAGCTTTGTTTGCGGCCAATGTCACGTGGAATATTACTTTAAAGGTGAAAACAAAGTGGTCACCTACCCGTGGGATAACGGCCTGACGATGGAAGGCGCCGAGCAGTATTACAATGACGCCGGCTTTAAAGACTGGGAACACAAACTCTCGGGGGCGCCGGCGCTCAAAGCCCAGCACCCGGAATTTGAAATGTGGAGCCAGGGCATCCACGCTCGCAGCGGGGTGGCCTGCGCCGATTGTCACATGCCTTACAAACGCGATGGCGCCATCAAAGTGAGCGACCATCACGTGCGCAGCCCCATGCTCAACATTAATAATGCCTGCCAAACCTGCCATAACTTCTCGGAAGAGGAGTTGGCGGCCCGCGTTACCACCATTCAGGAGCGCACCGACTCCATGATGACCCGCGCCGAAGAAGCGGTTGACGCGCTCATTGCCGATCTGCAAACCGCCCGCGATGGCGGCCTGCCCGCCGACAAACTGGCCCCGGTGCAGGATTTGCAGCGCAAGGCCCAGTGGCGGCTGGATTACGTGGCCGCGGAAAACTCAATGGGCTTCCACGCACCGCAAGAAGCTACCCGTATTCTGGGTGAAGCCATTGACTACGCCCGCCAGGGACAACTTGAGCTGGCCAAACTCAATGCGCCCACGGCTATGAAGTAGTCATAACATCAGCTTTAAAAACAAAAAGAGTGCGACTAAAATGAGTAGGAAAGCGCCGCAGGCCGGGGGCTTGGGGGGTAGTTCCCCCCCAAATCCCTTCTCTTCCAACTCACTTTGGTCACACCCAAACAAAAAAGTCCGGCCAATTGGCCGGACTTTTTGTTTGTAATCATTATTAACCGGGCTGGCCAACCGTCGGCAGCGAAAACCAAAAGGTGCTGCCCTGGCCGGCCTGGCTCTCGATGCCAACCTCGCCGCCCAATTTTTCTACAATCCGGCGCACAATCGATAGCCCCAGCCCGTGCCCTTCAATCCGAATTTCATCCAGCCGCACAAATTCTACAAACAGCCGCTTTTGCTCCTGAGCCGATAAGCCGCTGCCGTTGTCTTTAACCCAGAAACGCACCATGCCATCACTGGCGGGTGTGGCTCCCAGTTCCAGTACGGGCGGCCGGCCGCCGTATTTCAGGCCGTTGCTCAGGTAATTGATCCACACTTCTTCAACCCAGGCGGGATAACCCAGCGCCAGCGGCCACTCGTTGGGCAAAGTGAGCTGTCCCTGGTATTCCTCAATCATCAATTGAAGCCGTTCCTGAACCTGCTCCACAATTTCGGCCATGTCCAGGATTTCCAGTTCTACGTGGCCGCGCCGAACGCTGGCCAGCAGCATCAGCTCATCGATAATATACAGCCCTTTTTGGCTGGTGCCGCGAATATTCCTGACCGAGTCTTTTAACCGCTCATCATCCAGCCTGGCCCACATAGCCAGCATAAAGTCTGCGTAGCTGATAACCGTTGCCAGCGGATTTTTCAAATCGTGGGCGACGGTGTGGGCAAACGCATCCAGTTCCTGATTTTGCATGCGCAACTGTTCGGCCAGTTCCACCCGCTCGGTCACATCCCGGGACACGGCCACAATTTCATACGGTTGGCCAAATTCGGTATCGCACACGGTTTTGTTAATTGTTTCCAGCCAAACAAAGCTGCCATCTTTGCGGCGCGCCCGGTACGTGGCCGTATGGGTTGAAGGGCAATCTGGCCGGAGCGTGTACGCTGCCTTTACCGTATCCAGATCGTCGGGGTGGATATAATCCAGCGCCGACGTGCCGATGACTTCTTCCATGCTGTAGCCCAGCAGGGTGGTGCACGCCGGTGAAACATACAAATAGACCCCGGCCAGCGTTTGCCGCGAGATTATATCGGTTGAGTTTTCGGCCAGCAGCCGGTACCGCCAGCGGCTCTCGCGCAGGGCATCCTGCACCCGTTTTCGCTTCTGGTTTTCTTCAATAAGGCGCTGGTTTTGGGCGTGCAGGTCCTGTTGCAGATTGTAAATTTTTAGCTGGGTGTGGATGCGAGCAATTACTTCTGGCACGTCAACCGGCTTGGTTACATAATCGTCGCCACCCACGTCAAAACCCTTCACTTTGTCCACCGAGTCAGACAGGGCGGTCATAAAAATTACGGGGATAGACTGGGTTGCCGGATCGGCTTTGAGCCGCTCGCACACTTCAAAGCCATCGATGCCCGGCATCATAACATCCAGCAAAATGAGATCGGGCTGCCGGTCTTTGGCCATCACCAGACCATCTTCACCATTTTCCGCGGAAACAATGGTGAAATTGGCCCGTTGCAGAGCAGTAAACACAAACTTTAAATTGACGGGGCTGTCATCAACAACCAGGATGATGGGTTGGGCGCGATCTGTCATTGTGAATTATGGCCTACGGTTGCAATTGGTAACAATAACATAATAACCATAAGTTGTAATCTGGCAACTGTGGAATACAAATGAGATAAACAGCCCAATTTGCCAAACCATTAAATTTGGTCAAAAATTTCGGTTAACAGGAAAGGGGGAATTCATTATGCCAACCAAAGAGTCAGTACCGCCGGTGTTTGTTGTTTCTGGCAATCTGGGCGCGCTTGGCGAACAACTGGTGCGTACCGGGCTGGCCCAGTTTGAGGGCGTAAAAGTGCCCGTAAAAATTGTGCCGCGCATTCATCACGTTAGCCAGCTCGCCGCTATTGTTGACCAGGCAGCCCAGGCCGGCGCAACAATTGTCCACACTATGGTTAACGGCCGGGTGCGGCAGGCGCTGATCGAGCTGGCCGGCCAAAAAAATGTACCGGCCATTGATGCACTGGGGCCATTTTTGGAGCATATGGCCCACCAGCTCAACCGCCAGCCGATTGGCAAACCGGGCATGTACCGCCAACTGCACGCCACCTACTTTGACCGCATCGAAGCCATTGAATTTACCATGACCCAGGATGATGGGGTCAATTTCCAAAAGTGGCAGCAGGCCGAAATTGTGCTGGTTGGCGTGTCGCGGGTGGGCAAAACGCCCATCAGCCTGTACCTGTCGATGTTGGGCTGGAAAGTGGCCAACGTGCCGCTGGTCGCGCCCATTGAACCGGCAGAAGCCCTGTTTCAGCTTGACCGGCGGCGCGTGGTTGGGCTAACCATCGATCCCACTCAACTGCTGCACCACCGCCGTCACCGGCAAAACCAACTGGGCGTCAGCGGCAAATCAGATTACACCGAAGTTGAAAAAATTTACAGCGAACTTGAATTTGCCCGGCGGGTGTGCCGCCGCGGCGGGTTCAAAATCATCGATGTCACCGACAAACCCATCGAGTCCAGCGCCGACGAAATCATCGAGATGGTGTCGCGCCGGCTCAAAAGCGAATGAGCGCAAGTTTGTTACAGATTACCGCTCGTGTTACAATTTGCCCAGTCTAATTAGCCTCGGAAACAACGTTATGGAAATTCTGACAATCGCGATTATAGTGCTTTTGGTTGGGCTGGCGCTGGCGCTGGCTGCTTACCCGTTGTGGCAACATTCCCGGCCGGAAGCCCTGTTTAAAGTTTCCCGCAGCGGCCAAACGCTGGAAGAATACCAGGCCCGCTACAGCGCCGCGCTGGTAGCCATTAAAGACCTGATGTTTGATTTTGAAATGGGCAAAATCACCGCCGAAGATTACGACATCCTGCTGACCCAAACCAAAGTGGAAGCCGCCCAGATTCGCAAAAATATCGACCGGCTGAGCCGGGGCGATGGCCAGATGCCGCTCAACGCCGCGCTCGATCAGCAAATTGAGGCGCTGGTGGCCCAAACGCGACAACAAACCGCCGGCAACCACCATGTGATTCCGCCGGAAGTCAACGCCGAAATCGAACTACTCAAAAGCCTTGAGCGCATCGACGCGGCCGGCGGCTGCCCCAACTGCGGTGCGGCCATCCAGCCCGGCGACGCCTTTTGCACCCGCTGCGGCCAATCGCTGGCGCAAACGGGAGCCGGTTTTTGCCCTCGCTGCGGCAGCCCGGCCCAGCCCGGCGATGCCTTTTGCACCCGCTGCGGCGGCCCGCTGAGTGCATCCGCGGCGCCGCAAAACCCCCACACAACATCGGCATAGCTGGACCAATTGATGACGCCCAAAGCCAAAAAGCTGTTGCTCAACGCCCTGCTGGCCGCTCTGGGAATTGGAGCGGCTTTACTGCTGTTAGAAATTGGCGCTCGATTTTTGCCGCCGCCGTTTGAAAACACCACCAACCAGGCCGAAGTCTGCTGGGATGAAACCGGCTGGCGCGGCCGGCCCGGCTATCAAACCACCGTGGCTACAGAAGGCTACGTGCAGGATTTAACCCTCAACAGCGCGGGCATGCACGATACAGACCACCCCCGGCAAAAGCCCGCCGATACCTTCCGCATTTTGCTGCTGGGCGATTCGTTTGTGCACGCCGTCCACGTTAAAGAGAGCGAAACGGCGCATCAGGTGCTGGAAAACGCGCTCAATCAGGCCATCAAATCACCGCAAATTGAGGTGATCAGCGCCGGCGTGAGCGGTTGGGGCACCGGCCAGGAGCTGCTCTACTACCGCGCCGAAGGCCGGCAGGTCCAGCCCGATCTGGTGCTGCTGATGTTTTATCTGGGCAACGATGTGAAAGACAACCTGCCCGGCCGGGGCATCACCGCCGACGGCGTCAACTGTTACACGCCCTATTTTGTGCTGGGCGCTAACGGGCTTGATCCCCAGCCGTGGCAGTTTGCGCCCGGCCTCACCCCGGCCACCGGCCCGGCCTCGCCGCTAAAAAAAACGGCCAACAACCTGCTGGCAACCATTTACCGCCACTCGCGGCTGTACGCCCAGATTGAGCCGCTGCTCTCGCCCGCCGAAGTGAAGGCCAGCATGCTCGATTTTTACAGCGGCGACAGCCCCACCTTTAACTACGCCCTCAACTTGACCACCGCGCTGGTCAACCAACTTCAGCAGGAAGTGCAGGCCGATGGCAGCCGCTTTGGCGTGGTGCTGGTCAGCCCGCTCGGGCTGGTAGAATTTGCCCAAATGGATGCCGCCGCCCGCGAAGAGGTGTACCAGCGGTTGCCAATTATGCGCGCCGCCGAAGAGATCGACCCGCCCAACGTGACGCTGGCCCGCCAGTTTGCCGCTAACGGCGCGCCCGTACTCGATTTGCTGCCGCCCTTTTTGCAGTTCAGCGCAGAAACCGGCCGTTCGCTCTATTTTCAGCAGGACCAGCACTTTAACGTCGATGGCAACCGGCTGGCCGGTGAGACCATTGCCTGGTGGCTGCTCGACCAGAAATTAGCGCCGTAACTTAAAAACGCTTGCATTATTAACCGGGAACCCGCTATAATAATTCGGGTTGCTACCCGCGAGACAAATAATGATAGTACCGCATTTAAAGGAATCAGGTGTCTTTTCGGGCGCTTTGCGCCCGAAAAGACACCTGATTCCTGATATTCCCCCCCTTCCCGGGGAAGGGGGGCCAGGGGGGATGGGCAATAAAGTTACCACGGTTTAATGTTGATCTACCCAAATAACTCCAACCTGAATTTCCCGGTGAAAAGGACGTTACGATGGATGCAGTTACCCTGATTTTATTTATTTTAGGCTTTATTTTGCTCATTGGCGGCGCAGAGCTGCTGGTGCGCGGCGCTTCAAAACTGGCCCTGGCGGTCGGAATTTCGCCGCTGGTGGTAGGGTTAACGGTTGTGGCTTACGGCACCAGCGCCCCGGAACTGGCGGTAACTGTTGGCGCGGCCACTTCCGGCCAGTCTGACCTGGCGCTGGGCAACGTGGTCGGCAGCAATATCTCCAACATTCTGCTGGTGCTGGGGCTGGCGGCCGTTTTGGGCAGCCCATTGATTGTCAACCAGCAGTTGGTCCGGCTGGAAATCCCGCTGATGATTGGAGTTTCGTTTCTGGTTTTTTTGATGGGGCTGGATGGCAAACTCGGCCGGATCGACGGCCTGATTCTGGCTCTGGGCGCTGTTTCTTACACCGTGTTTGTTGTTCGCAAAAGTCGCCAGGAAAGCAGAGCCATCAAAAAACAATATGACGAGGCGATTGATGGCCGCGCGGCCAAGGCCGGGAACGCCAAAAAGTTTGCCCTCCAGTTGGGTATGATTGCGGTTGGCCTGGCCCTGCTGGTTTTGGGCGCCGACTGGCTGATTAATGGGGCGGTGATCATTGCCGAAATTCTGGGCGTGAGCAAGCTGGTTATTGGCCTCACGGTGGTGGCCGTCGGCACATCGCTGCCAGAAATTGCCACCTCCATTATCGCCAGCATCCGCAACCAGCGCGACATCGCTGTGGGTAATGCCGTGGGCAGCAACATTTTTAACATTTTACTGGTGCTGGGCATAACGGCGATGGTTTCGCCGCTCGGTGTGGCGGTTTCGTCCGCCGCTCTAAAATTCGATATCCCGGTGATGATCACGGTAGCCGCCGCGGCCCTGCCCATCTTTTTTACGGATTACCGGATTGACCGGTGGGAAGGCTATTTGTTTATGTTCTTTTACGCGGCCTACACTGCCTATCTGTTCCTGAACGCTACCCGCCACGATTATCTGGATGAATTTATCCACGCCATGATCTACTTTATTATTCCGCTGACTATTTTAACCCTGGTGGTGTTAACGGTGAAGGCTTTTCTCAACAAGAACAACGGCAAAATCCCGGCTGTTGACACCCAAAATTAACAATGGCATAATCACCTGAAAAATTTTCGCCAAAAGGAGCGTTGAATGAGTGGCCTGGTTATCCTGGCAATTGGCAGCGCCGTACTGTGGCTGGTTTCGTTTATCTGGCTGTACGGCGTGGCCAGCCGCCAGAAAAATTTGCAGCAACAGCTCGATGCCTTTGAGCAGACCACGGAACACAAATAACAAAAACGCCCGGCGGGGCGTTTTTATTTGACCAGAACGATTTCGGTAAGAATTTTTTAATCTATTCGTCTTACAATCGGGACAGGTTAGGTTATTGAACTGGCTGGCCCAACAAATAATCGAATCTGCGATGCCATACCGGCTCCACAAAAATTTTGGGGCGGCAGGTAGCGGGTGGCGAGTTGTTAACAATTCATCATTCATCATTCGTAATTCGTAATTGTATTTCCAAAGGAGTCCATTTGCATGGGAGTTGAAAACATCACCGTTTTTGCCGCCTTCATTGCCGGCCTGTTATCATTTGTGTCGCCGTGTGTGCTGCCGTTAATCCCGGTTTATCTGGGTTATTTAACCGGCTCCACCGTTGTCGGCGACCAGCCGCCAGCGCGCAAGCTGGTGTTCTCGCACGCGCTGATATTTGTGGCCGGCTTCACCTTTGTGTTTGTGGTGTTATTTGGCGTGCCGGCCGGATTTTTGGGCGGCAGCCTCGGCCGTTTTGCCGATTACATGGTCTGGATTGGCGGCCTGCTGCTGATTGTGTTTGGCCTGCACACCATGGGCGTCATCACTGTCCCCTTCTTCAATATGCAGAAAAAGATGGAGTACGGCCACGATCAGGCGCCCAGTTACATTCGCAGCGCCATTGTGGGCATGACCTTTGCCGCCGGCTGGACGCCCTGCATTGGCCCGCTGCTCGGCGCAATTTTAACGCTGGCCATTCAGGGCCGCGACATCGGCCTGTCGATGTTTTACCTGTTTGTCTATTCGATGGGGCTGGCCATCCCGTTTTTGGTTACGGCCTGGATGCTGACCGCCGCCACCAGCCGCCTCAAAAAGCTCAACCGCTACATGGGCACCATCGAGCGGGTGAGCGGCGCGTTTATTATCATTGTCGGGGTGCTGCTGCTCACCGGCACGTTCACCTACCTCAACACTATTTTCAACCGCTTCACCCCGGAGTGGCTGCTGCAATT
>CAYOXS010000230.1:7470-9756 GCA_964407935.1 uncultured Caldilineaceae bacterium | reverse complement strand
CTTCGCCCCCCCAAACTGACCAAAAAAGTCAAACCCCCCCTTCTCCCCAACCGGGAGATGGGGGGTAGGGGGGATGAGGGGCGAAAAAAGTTACCCGACTTATGTGTAAAGCATCGCAGGGAAGGGGGGAATGTTAAGGGAACGATGTCAAATTTGGGTACTTCGCGAAGCGCCCCTACATTCACAGATCTGCAGATTAGCTGGCTGCCGGAATCGATTCTCGTTCCGACAGCCAGGTTTGGGTCTTTTTAATTTATGCCCATTACACCACGCCATCTCAACCGATACCGCCAGATTGCCGAGGTTATGATCGGGCACGGGTTTGGCGCAATATTGGCCCAACTGGGGCTTGACAGCCAATTAGAGCTGCCCCGGCGGTTGCTGCACCGCAAACCGGCGGCTCAAAATGGCAAAACCCCGGCCATCCACGTGCGACAGGCGCTGGAAGAACTCGGCCCAACATTTGTGAAACTGGGCCAAATCCTCAGCACTCGCCCCGATTTGCTGCCCCCCGCCTATCTGCTGGAACTGACTCGTTTGCAAGACGCCGTACCACCCGCGCCGTGGGACGGTATTCAAGCGATTCTGGAAGAGGAGCTGGGCGACTCGCTTGAGCATCTTTTTGCCGAATTTGACCCCACCCCCATCGCCGCCGCTTCGCTGGCGCAGGTTCACGCCGCCCGGCTGCCGGATGGCGCGCAGGTGGTGGTTAAAGTACAGCGGCCCAACATTGAGGCCACCATCAATTTAGATCTGGATATTCTGTACGATCTGGCCCGGTTGGCTCAGGACCGCACCCCGCTGGCGGAGTTGTACGATTTACCGGAGTTGACGGAAGAGTTTGCCGTATCGCTGCGGGCCGAATTGGATTATCGCCGCGAAGGACACAACGCCGACCGCTTTCAGCAAAACTTCAAGGCCGAACCTCATTTGCTTGTGCCCAAAGTGTACTGGGAGTACACCACCCGCCGGGTGCTGGTGCAGGAACGCATTTTTGGTCTCAAAATCAGCGATATTGCCGCGCTGGATGCCGCCGGTTATGATCGCCACCAGATTGCGCTGCACAGCGCCCGCTTCATCATCAAAGAAATTTTGGAAGATGGCTTTTTTCACGCCGACCCGCACCCCGGCAATATTGTGGTGCTGCCCGGCGAAGTCATCGGCATGATGGATTTTGGCACGGTGGGCTACCTTGACCCCAACGATAGGGCGGCGCTGGTGCGGCTGTACATTACCGCGGTGCGGCTGGATACGGTGAGTTTGGTGGAGCAGCTCATTCAGGTGGGGGTGGCCGCGCCCAACCTCAACCGCATCGCTCTGCAGCGCGATGTTCGGCGGCTGCTGCTCAAATATCACGGCCTGCCGTTGCAAGATATTCGGGCCGCCGATGTGCTCGACAGCCTGCGGCCCATTATTTACCGCTATCATTTGCGGCTGCCCAGCAATTTCTGGCTGCTGGCCAAAACGCTGGTGATGATGGAAGGCGTGGGGCTGAAACTGGACCCGGATTTTGACATGTTCAAAGTGTCCGAGCCGTATGTGCGCCGTTTTTTGCTGCGCATGTGGCTGCCATCGGCGTGGGGGCCGGCGGTGGTTCACAGCGCCACCGGCTGGGCCGATTTGCTCAACAGCCTGCCGCGCCAAACCACCCGGCTGCTCAGCCAGGTGGAACGGGGCGAGCTTGAACTGCAAGTGGGGATTCCGGCGTTTGACTACTACATCAGCCGGGTTGACCGGATTACCACCCGCATTGTGCTGAGCGTGCTGCTGGCGGCGATTATTTTGGCGCTGGCCATGTTGATTCCGGGCATGAATTTAACCTGGCCGTGGACTTTTTTTACGTGGGTGATTGTCGGCACATTTTTGATGGCCGTTTTTTTGGCCACGTGGCTGATCCTGTCGATTTTGCGGTCCGGCGGGAGGTTGTAGCCGCTAAATCTGGTTCAGCCCCTGTTTGTGGGTGGGCACAACCATCACGCTGTCGGTCAGCCAGCAGCCCTGGCAGTTGGGCAAATCCTGCTGCGACAGCGTAAACAGATAAACCGTGGCCTGCCCGTTGCGCTCAATAATTGTCACCCGCTGGGTGGCGGTGTTGCCGGAAATACGCATGGTGCCAAATTCGGCCAGTTTGTGGTTGAGCATGGGGCGGTAGGTGGGGTTTTTAACCAACTCTTTAAATCGACTGAGCGGACCGGTGACCTGCCTGTTGGCCGGCGAGGCAAACCGGAACGTAATTTCGATGCCGCTGTCTTTGGGGTCGTTGTTTTTGAGCGCCTCAACCTGAAT
>CAYOXS010000230.1:0-7370 GCA_964407935.1 uncultured Caldilineaceae bacterium | reverse complement strand
TAATTTCGATGCCGCTGTCTTTGGGGTCGTTGTTTTTGAGCGCCTCAACCTGAATCCGCACCACATCAACCGGCGACAAATTCGGGGTGGGCATTAATTCCGTTGCCACCGGCTCGTCGGCAGTTGTAGCCGCACCGGCGCCCGGCAGTTGCACAACCGCCGGCGAACAACCTACCAACAGCCAGACCAACACCATCAATTGCATCCATCGAGTCTTCATGGCCGCCTCCTTTTTAAAGCAGGATTCAGGATTCAGGAATTAGGAGTCAGGAGTCAGGAATTAGGAGTTTGGTAGGTTGGGGGATGATGAGTTTTCCATAGGGGGTCTTTGGCTCTGAGTTTGTGTTGCGTGTCTCAAGTTGCAGAGTCGCAAAGTCGCGGAGTCGTAAATCGTAAATCGTAAATCCAAAATCGTTCTTCATCCTTCGTCCTTCATCCTTCGCTTGTTGATAATATACTCAACAGCAACGCCAATTTCAACCCATTTTTTTAAATTGATGGCAAAAGTAGTGCAATCGTAGGTTTGCGGGCAAAAAAAAGACCCGGCTCAACTGCCGGGTCTTTGGGTGAAGCGGGTCGATTATAAGCCGCGGTACGTCCAGAGGCGGTTAATTCCAAAATTCCATAGCAGCACAATGCCAATGGCAATGGCTTTGGCCAGGTTATAGCTCCACGGTTCGCCGATGTAAATCACAAACAGCGCATCCAGTCCAACCACAATAATGTTGTTGATGATCAGCCCAATCAAATTGACCACCGTGAATTGGGGCAGTTGGGTTCGTTTTTTGCGGCTGCGCGATTCGGGGTAGGTCCACAACCGGTTCCAGACAAAGTTGCTGATAATGGCCACGCCAACTGAAAGGGTGTTGGCCAGCAGCAGCGGCCAGCCAAAATAACCTTTCAGCAGATTGAGCAGGCCAAAATCTATGATCGCACCCAGCGCGCCAACCAGCGCAAACTTGATAAACCGGTGAAATTCTTTGGGGTTATTTTGATAAACGTTGGTGATGTTTTCTATGATGGACAACTTGACACTCGCTTGCCAGACAGATAAATAACGGCGCATATTCCCAAAATGACCGCCACGTGCAGATACATGCCCTGCACGTACAGGTTATCAACCAGGTTGTGAACCTGTAAATGGACCAAAACACCCAGCCCACCAGCGGCCACAGCCTGATAAAAACCACGGTTTTTGCGCACAGCCACCCATAATACCGCAAAACTCCATATCCAAAAAATCAAGTAAACAGTTACGCCAAGCAACCCGGTTTCCGCGCCCAGATTTAGCCAGTAATTGTGGGCATGGCCCAGCGGGTCCAGCCAGCGGCCCACCGCGTAAGCTGGATAAACCACGGCGTAGTTGCCAAATCCCACCCCCAACCAGGGATTATCGCGCCACATATCCCGAGCCGCCTGCCAGTGCGCCAGCCGCTCCACGGTGGCAAAGGTGGCGTCGGTAACGGGGGTGGTGGCTACATCCTTGATTTCAAAAATCAGGGCGGCGTCGACAAAGCGTTGGGTCACCGCCGCCAGCGGGTTGTCGGTTTGAGATTGGCCCGGATTCAGGCTGATGGAACTGGCCAGCAGCGCCAGCACGCCAACCAGCGCCAGCGCCGCAACCAGCACCGCGTATTTTTTGCTGCGAACGACTACCGTGACAACAGCGGCAGCGGCAAAACCCAGCCACGCGCCGCGAGACTGGCTGGCAAACAGGGCGGCGAACATGAGGAGCAGCGGCAGAGTTAAAATCGCCAGCCGGGCCAGCCGGTAGGCCAGCCGGATGGGGCGGTTCACAAAAGCCGGGCTATCGGCAGACCAGACCACCGCCCGGCTGCGCGGCGTCGATTCTACGGCCCAAATGGCCACCGACAGCGCCAGCGGCAGCACCAGCCCCAGATAGCCGCCGTAGGGGTTAGGCTGGGCAAAGGTGCCGTAGGCGCGTAAAAATTGACCGCCAAACAGCAAAAATCCTTCCGGCCCAACTTTAAACACAAATTGATACAGGCCCAGCGCGGCCTGGGCCATCCCGGCCAAAAAGATGACCGCAACCACCCACTTGATTTTTTGGGGCGGCAGCAAATTAATGATCAACAGGTAGAGCACAGCCATCTCTGCCCATTTAATGGTTTCAATCAGGCTGGCCCGGATAGACAACGCGTTGAGCCAGGTGAGCGCCAGCCCGCCCAGCAAAAGGACAAAGGGCAGCAGCAGCGGCCCGTGGCGCACCGCCAGCGGCCGGCCGCGGACCACCTGGGCAGTGAGCAGCTTGAGTAGCCAAATGGCCGCCGCCAGCAGCAGCAGCAGTTCCATTGCGCCGGCTTTGGCCCCGCCGAGCGAGGTGGCGGCCAAACTGCTAAAGGGGATAACCGGGATGAGCGTAACCAGCACCAGCGACGGTTCAATCAGCGCCAGCGCCAAAAATATCGAGCCGGCCACCGCTGCCACCGCGTATTTTAACGGCAGCCAGGCCAACCCCACGGCTATCGCCGCCACCACCGCGAACGTGGCCGGCAGGTGCAGCTTTGAATTGACGTTAAACGTCGGGATCGTTAGCGATAGAAATTTTCGATAACCGGCTGTCAGCATTAACCTAAAATGCGGGGTCTAAAATAGTCAATTGTTTTGGTCAGGCCCACTTCCAGCGGCACGCGCGGTTCCCACTTAAGGATGCGCCGCGCCTTGCTGATATCCGGCTGGCGCACTTTGGGGTCATCTTTAATGCGCATATCGGTGGGTTCAATAAAGGCGATTTCTGATGTACTGCCGGTCAGCTCGATGATTTTTTCGGCAAATTGCAGAATGGTCATTTCCGACGGGTTGCCAATGTTTACCGGCTCCACCTCGCTGGACATCAGCAGGCGGTAAATGCCCTCAACCAGATCATCCACAAAGCAGAAGGCGCGGGTGCGGCTGCCATCGCCATAAACGGTGAGCGGCTCGCCGCGCAGGGCCTGGGCGATGAAATTGGGCACCACCCGGCCATCTTCCTGGCGCATGCGCGGGCCGTAGGTGTTGAAAATACGCACAATCCGGGTATCGAGCTGGTGGTAGCGGTGGTAGGCCATGGTCATGGCTTCGGCAAAACGTTTGGCTTCGTCGTACACGCCGCGGGGGCCGATGGGGTTAACGTTGCCCCAATAATCTTCGGTTTGGGGATGGATTAACGGATCGCCGTACACTTCTGAGGTGGAGGCCAGCAGGAAACGGGCGTTTTTGGCTTTGGCCAGGCCGAGGGCTTTGTGCGTGCCCAGCGCCCCAACTTTGAGGGTGGGAATGGGATATTCCAGGTAATCAATGGGGCTGGCCGGCGAGGCAAAATGCAGCACGGCATCGATTTCGCCTTCAACATAAATGTAGTTGGTCACATCGTGCTTGATGAACATAAACCGGTCGTGCCCGGCCAGATGTTCGATGTTGGCGGTACTGCCGGTGAGTAAATTGTCCATCGCAATCACGCTGTGGCCTTCGGCGATAAAGCGATCACTCAGGTGCGATCCCAAAAACCCGGCCCCGCCAGTAATAAGTATACGCATATTTTTTCTCCGTTTTGATTTTGAAATAAATTCTACCATCTGGCCAATAGATGGGCCAATTTTAGCATAAAAAAGCTCCGGGGAATAGCCCCCGGAGCCGGTGTTTGTTGGCTGTGTGAAATGCTATGAAATGCGATAGGTGGTGCCGGTTAAAATACCTTCGCGGCCGGTGAACGGATCACCAATTTCCAGGCCACCCCGTTTGATCACAAAGCGGCGGATTTCTTTTTGATGGACGCTGCCGCGCATTTTCATCACCGCGATGGCCCGTTCGATGCTGCTGTCTACTTCAACATAGCGCAGCAGCAAAACAGAATCAACCAGAAACGGCAGTGAGACCAATTGGCCGGCCCGGGGTTGCAACAGTTTGACAGCTTCATCCAGCAGCAGCGAGGTCATCCCCTGCCTTTTGGTGGCGTTGACCAGGGTGTTGAAGATTTCGCGCAGTTCCAGCGCGTCGCTGGTAAGCCGTTGAAAGTGGGCCATGCTGTCAAAAACCACGCGGCTGGGGTCTACAGCCTGAATTTTTTGGGCAATTGGCCCCAACTCGCCAATTTTCAGGCTTTCTAACAACACTTCCGGCGAGGTAAAAATAATACCGATCTTGCCCTCTTTTTCCAACTGTTTCAGATCCCAGCCCAATTGGAGCGCGTCTCTGATCAGGGAGGTGGGAAATTCTTCAAACGAAACCAGCAGGCCGGTTTGCCCGGCCTGAACGCCGGCCATCAAAAATTGAAGCCCCAGTGTGGTTTTGCCCACCCCGGGCGCGCCGCTGACCAGCGTGGCCGATCCCTCCAGCAGGCCACCGCCCAGCATTTCGTCCAGCGCGGCTGTGCCAAAGGACAGCCGTTTTCTTTGTGGAAGTGTCATTTTTGCGCCTATCTGTAGTAGTAGAGAACTAATTGCCTGCCCGTTCCTGCCAGTTGATCACCTTAACCTGAATAGTGTTACTGTTTTTGCAGGGGTCAAGCAGGCAGCCGGCCTGGAGTTCATTGCTGTTGCTTGAATTACTGTTGCTGTTACCGTTATTGTCATTATCATTGTTGTCACGGCCACAGTAATCCGGGTTGTCGGCAAAGATGGGGTCCGTGGTAAAGCGAAACTCTTCGCTGGAGCGCTGGCCGTTTTCAACAATGTAGGCATACCAGTTGTGCGATTGGTACGACGCCGGTTTGCTTGAGCCGGGCACCAGCAGCGCGCCGTAGCGGCCGTTGTTGTCGGTAGTGGCGATAAAGCGGCTGCCGCCCACCCCAATTTCGCCGTATTGCACCTGGATGCCGGCCTGCGGCAGACCATCCGGGCCGTTGACCACGCCTTCCAAACCGGTGTCGGCGCAGTTATTTTTGCCGCTGTGCGAGGCCACAATGAAGGGGAACGGGGTGGGCGTGGGCGTGGCGGTGGGCGGCAAAGTAGGCGGCAGCGGCGTAAAGGTGGCTGTGGCGGTGGGCGTGCGGGTGGGTGTGGCAGTTTTGGTCGGGGTTGGGGTGCGGGTATCGGTGGCGGTTTTGGTGGGGCCTGGCGTGCTGGTTGAGGTGGGAGTCCAGGTGGCCGGGTAGGATTGATCAACCGTAGCGGTGATCGGCCCCAGATCGCTTGGCAGCGAGGCAATGCGCGCCTCAGCCACCGCTGTGGCGCGTTGCGGGCTGAGCGGGTTAAAGGGAATATTGGGCTGAATGTAAATGGTGGCAAAGCATAATATCGACAGCACAGTCAATCCCAATATCATTGACAGCAACACGGTTGTCAGGCGAGCATCTCGCATTTTACTTCTCCTTACTTTGGGCAGGCTGTTTGATCAATCCAGGGCAATTAATGTATAAAGCTTTTTGTTTTCTACACCGCCAACGCCGATAAAAACATTGATTTCGGGTTGTGTTTTAATCAGTTGATCCGTTGCATTAATTAATTGCGCCCGGCGTTGTTCTTCGGGATAGTTGGGATAGCGGCCCAGTTCGCCGGCTAAAATTTCGCTGCGCAGCCGCTCCTCGGTGGCTTTATCAATTTGGGCCACTTCGGGCAAAGCCACTACCAGATCGGCGTACAGGGCGTAAAGCGTTTCGTAGGTTTTGGTCAGGTCGGCGCGAATCTGGTCGGCCTGGGCTTCCCACTGCGGAGCCAGGCTCAACCCGTACCCCCTGCGCGCGATTCTATATTTGGTCGTCAGCCAGTCGATCTGGGCCTTGGTCACGTCAATTTTTTTGGATAGCTGCGTTGCGTTTTCAGACTCCTGCCGGAAAAACGGCAATTTAAGTTGATCTTCTATAATCAGCGCCTCGGTTAACTGGTCGATGGAAGCCTTTGGCGCGTTGCCGCCCCGGGCTACCAGATCGGCGGCGAGCTGCTGCGCGGCCAGCCAGCGATTGGCCTCGGCGGTTTGAATTTCTTCGGTGAGCGCAATTGGGCTGCTGCCCGGCAATAACGTTTGCTGCTCGGTAACCAGCGACAGGTTGGGCGGATTGGCGCTCAGGCTCAGGCTTTCGCGGGCCAGTATGCGCTCGCCAACGGTTAAATAGTTTTTGTGCAGCCGCTCAAAAATGCGGCGTCGATGCGCGGCCTGCAAATACGGGCTTTTCAGCCCCAGCGCAAAAGATTGATCCAGATAAAATTTGGCCAGCGCCGGTTCATCGATGTTGATCAGCCCTTCGGCGGTTTGTTGAAAAAGATCGGCCCTGACCGTATCAGACATATCCGGGGCCAGAGTGGCAATTGTGCCGGCCATCTGGTAGCCAAAAGTAGCTTTGCTCGGCTGGTTGCGTTCCACATAGGCGGCGGCTACCTGCAAAAACCCGCCGGCGCTTTCCTTGTTTGCTAACGTTGGGCCGTACAACAGCGCCGCCAGGGCGGTTTCGGGCCTGGCCCGGTCAATCGCTTCGGTAATCACCTCTGACTCTGGCACGCCCCCCAATGAGGTCAAAGCCAGCGCCGGGTCTACCTGGCTGGTATCCAGGTTATTTAAAGCGGTGGTGCCAACCAGGGCCGCAGTAATTTCGGCTCTGGCTGCCAGGCGGGTGTACATTAAAAATCCCACTGCTACGACCAAAATCAGGACCAAAATCAGCGCTGTGCCAAAAATTATGATGAGTCCCCAGTGAGACTTTTGTATTCTGGCCTGTTGCATTACAAAAAATACTCCCTATTTGCTTGGCAAGATTCTACAAGTATATCTAAAAAGTAGACGATGTCCACATTTAGGGCAATGCAACAAATGGCTCAATAACGCTGGCAGCCCGCTGTTTTTGCAACCACGCGGCAAAGGTTTGTTGTTTGAGCTGCTGGCTTGCGTCTGAATTTAACGGATAATTTGTTTCCTTTCCTTCCAGTTTGATGAGATAATAGCTGTTTTCAGCGCGAATTGGGCCGCTAATATCGCCGGGTTTGAGCGCAAACGCCGCATCTTCAACCGGGGGCGGCAGCCGGCCGGTTTGCCTGGGAAACCAGTCAAAATATTGACTGTTGTACTGTGCTTCCCGGGCCAGGGCCGCAAACGGCTGCCCTTGCGCCAGCCGGGTGGCCAGCGTGTCGGCCACAATGGGATCAGTAACGCGCAAAACGCTGAGCCTGATCTGCTCGGCGGTGGGCGGCAGGTTGCCTGTCACCGCGTCAAATACTCTGCTTGCCAATAACTGAAAGTGCAGTTCCTCCAGAAATTGCGAAGAAGTCAGGTTGTTGTCTGCCAGCCACTGCTCAAATTGATCGCTGCTGCCGGCGGTCTGCTGAGCCGCGGCCTCCAGTTCGGCATCGGTAAGTTCAATGCCGGTTTGCCCGGCGTATTGCTCAATGAGCTGTTGGTCAACCAAATCCCAAAAAATCTTTGTGCGGATACTATTCAGCTCG
>CAYOXS010000229.1:6754-9815 GCA_964407935.1 uncultured Caldilineaceae bacterium | reverse complement strand
AATCCCAGCAGGGCGTGTTCGGTTGTAAGCGGGGTGCTGACCATTGGACTCATGGTATACTCAACTTTATATTACTCAATTATTGAGTAACACCAGTGTAGCGCGGTTACGCCAAATCGGCAAATATTTGGCGGGCGTTACAGTCCGTGTTATACTTGCCGGGAATTCCTTGGATCCGCTTGCTTTATGAGAACAACATCACCTCAATTCAAATTGGCCGCCTGTGTTGTGGGCGGCTTACTCTTTTTTGCAACCGGCTGCAGCACCCAAACCGTTCCCATTCCGGCGACACCCACCCCCACCTCACCAACCGTTACCCAGCCCGCCGCCAGCCAGGAAGTGGCGCTCTCTACCGCTACACCCACGCCCACCCGCCGGCCCTCGCCCACGCCTACGCCGCCGGTTGAGCCTATGCCCATCCCTACCCCCAGTGGCAGCCCGTTTGTGCTCCACACCATCTCTGGCGGCGAAACGCTGGGCTACATCGCCGCGCTGTACGGCACGGACCTTGAAACGCTGGTCAAAATGAACAAGCTGGACGGCCCGGAGGCTATCATTCAGGTTGACCAGAGTTTGCGTGTGCCGGTTCAAACCGATGAAATTGCCCCCGCCACGCCACTCATCCCCGACAGCGAAGTGGTCTACAGCCCGGCCTTTGTTGATTTCGACATCGCCGCGTACATCGACGAGCAGGGCGGTTATCTGGCCTCGTACGAGCAGTATGTAGACAGCGAACTACTCACCGGCCCGGAAATTGTCGAGCGCGTGGCCGAGCAGTTCAGCGTGGGGCCGCGGCTGCTGCTGGCGCTGCTGGAGTATTACGGCGAGTGGGTCACCAACCCCAGCCCCACCGAATTGCAGCTCAGCCAGCCATTGGGGCCGCACAACCCGCGCGGCGAGGATTTGTACCGCGCCCTGTCGTTTACCGCCAACCGCATCAATGCCGGCTATTATGGCTACAAACGCGATGGTTTCTGGATTTTTTACCTGCCCGATGGCAGCCAGGCCATCTCGGCGCAGGGTGTCAACGCCGGCACCATCGGCCTGCAAAATATTCTGGCCATCTATTCAGATTGGGAAACGTGGCAACAGGAAATGAACGGCGACGGCCTGCTGAGCACCTACAGAAAAATGTTTGGCGATCCGTTTGACCTCGCGGTCAACCCGGTGGTGCCCATCGATCTGAAACAACCGCTGCTAAGCCTGCCGTGGGAAGCGGGCAAAGGCTTTTATTTTACCAGCGGCCCCCACAGTGGTTATGTTGATGGCAGCGCCTGGGCCGCCATCGATTTTGGCCCGCCCGACGTGCTGGGCAACTGCTTTTACTCCGCCGAACCGGCCACAGCCGCCGCCGATGGCGTGGTGGTGGTCGCTCGGCCCGGTGAAATCTACCTTGACCTTGACGGTGACGGCAACATCCAGACTGGCTGGGTACTGTTTTACCTGCACACCGCGCTCGATTCAGACAATCCGGTGCAGGTGGGGCAGCATCTGAAAAAAGGCGATGTGATTGGCTACGCCAGTTGCGAAGCCGGGCTGTCCAACTCCAGCCACGTTCATTTTGCCCGGCGTTACAACGGCGAATGGCTGGCCGCCGGCGGCCCGGTACCGATGAATCTGGATGGCTGGGTAGTGCAGCCCAACCTGGTGCCCTACGACGGTAAAATGGTCAGAGGCGATGAAACCCGTATCTCATGCGAGTGCTGGGACCCGGAAATGAATTTGATTGTTAACGCAGGCGGCGGGTAACTCGTTGCTTAATCCCCGGGGTTGAGGTATAGTTATCGGCCGGGAAAATAAGGAGTCCAAAACTGTAGTTTTGGACTCCTGTCACAATTTTTAAGAGCTGGCTCAGGAAACTCCTGCCCCCTGACTCCTGACTCCTGACTCCTGACTCCTGATTCCTGAATCCTATTTTCAAGGGAGCACAAATGGTCGTTATTAGAACCATTTTCAGATTGATTGTTTTTGTGATTGCCATTGCCGCCATTGTGGTGATTTTGGGCGCGGGCTACTGGGCTTTTTCCAACCAAAACGCCGAGGCCGAAGCCGCCATTTCGGTGGGTGGGCAAGAGGCGGTGGTCCATTCCCCGCAAAATGTGGAAGAGTTCTTTTTGGGGCTGTACCTGCAATACCGCGCCAACGAGATCAGCAACCCCATTTCAGAAGACCCGTCGCCGGTGCCGTTTACCGTTGAAATCGGCGAAACGGCCGTTTCGGTGGCCAACAAACTGTACGAACAGCAATTTATCACCGACCCCGACCTTTTCCGCCGCTTTTTGAGCTACAACGGGCTGGACTCCTCGCTGGAGGCTGGCGAATACGAGCTGCGCCGCAATATGAACATGCGCCAGATTGCCGAGGCGCTGCAAAAGGCCAACTTTGAGGAAGTGTCGGTAACAATCCCCGAAGGCTGGCGCGCTGAAGAAATCGCCGAAAAATTAACCCGGGAAGGGATTATGGACGGCGAAGAGTTTTTGGCCTTTGTCCGCCAGGGCAGCGGCATCGACCACCCGCTGCTGGCCGATCACCCCGCCGGCAAAGCCTACGAAGGCTACCTCTTCCCCGACACTTACCGCCTGCCCATCAAAGCTACCCCGGAAGACCTGGTTCGGCGCATGCTGGATAATATGGCCAGCAAACTCCCGGCCAACGCCGTGCAGATGGCCGGCGGGCAGGGGTATTCGTTCTTTGATATTTTAACCATCGCCTCTATTGTTGAGCGCGAAGCCGTTGTGCCCGCCGAACGCCCGCTGATCGCCAGCGTTTACCTCAACCGGCTGGCCCAGGGCATGTACCTTCAAGCCGACCCTACCGTTCAGTACGCAATGGGTTACCAAACCGATACCGGCCTGTGGTGGAAAACGCCAGTTTTGCTGGAAGAATATTCGCAGGTTAATTCGCCCTACAACACCTATCTCAACCCCGGCCTGCCGCCCGGCCCCATTTCCAACCCCGGCGCGGATTCCATCATCGCCACGCTCCAGCCGGAACAAACCACCTACCTGTTCTTTATGGGCTGCGGCGGCGAAGGCGCGCACCTGTTTGCCGCCGATTACGC
>CAYOXS010000229.1:4558-6654 GCA_964407935.1 uncultured Caldilineaceae bacterium | reverse complement strand
GCGCCCACCGGACGCCGCTTTGCCACGGCCTTTGCCCTGCAAGTAACGGGCCAACTGTTTTTGATCGACTGCGGCGCGCCGGTCAGTACCCTGCTGTACCGCCACGGGCTTGACCCGCAGGATGTTCACGCCATTTTTCTGAGCCACTGGCACATGGACCATGTGGCCAACCTGGGGCTGTTCATCACCCAAAACCACCAACTGCACCGCCCCACCGAACTGAAAATTTTTGGCCCGCGCGGTACTCGCGGCAAAATCAACCGGCTGCTCACCGACTCGTTTTTACTGCCGGAAAAACTCAGGTTTCCGCTCAAAATTACCAACATCGAACCCGATACCCCGTACCAGGAAGGTCTGTTGAGCGTTTCCTTTTTTAAAACGCAACACCTGGAAAAACCGGCCCACAAAAGCAATTTTGGCCGCAAAGCGATGGCCTGTGGCATGGTGCTCAGCGCGCCCGGCTGGCGCGTGGTTTACAGCGGCGATCTGGTCTCGCCGCACGAACTCAGCCCGCACATCAAAAGCTGCGATCTGCTCATCCACGAGATGGCCCACCATCAGCCCGAAACGGTAGCCGATTTTGCCGAGGCGGCCCGGGTGCCGCGTGTCCTCATTACCCACCTCGGCGAGCCATTTGATGAAGCCCCCGAAAAAATAGCGACTGCCTTTGCCGGTCGCTACAACGGCCATTTGACCATCGCCGAAGATGGGACAAAAGTTCAATTGAGCCAGCCCGCTTAAAGCCGTACAATTCAAGGCATCCGATCAGCAATTTGGGAGAAACCTGGATGGCAAAAAAATCGCTTGGCTACGTCCAGCTTGAATGGACCTGCCCCAACTGTTCCACCCGCAACCCGGGGCCGCAAAAAACCTGCCTCAGTTGCGGCATGCCCCAGCCAGATAACGTGCAGTTTGAACAACCGGCTCAGGAAACCCTTCTCACTGACGCCGCCAAAATAGAACAGGCTCAGGCCGGGCCGGATATTCACTGCCACTACTGCGGCACACGCAACCCGGCCACGGCCAAAACCTGTTCGCAGTGTGGGGCTGACCTGACCGAAGGGACAAAGCGGCAAAGCGGGCAGGTTATCGGCGCGCACCGGGACCAGGCGGCGGAACCGATTTTGTGCCTCGCCTGCGGCGCAGCCAACGCCCCAAACGCGCCCAAATGCGCCCAATGCGGCGCAAGTTTAACTCAACCGGCCGTCCAACCCGCAGCGCCGCCGCCCCTGCCCAAAACGACCAAACGGCCCGGGCCAATGGCCAGCATTGGGCTGATTGTGGCGGCCCTGCTGCTGTGCGCCGCGGCCATTACCTGCGTGGTGTTGATGACCCGCACCAGCGAACTGACCGGCACCGCCAGCGATGTGTCGTGGCAGCGCACGGTGGCCATTGAGCAATTGATGCCGGTGACGCGCCAGGCATGGCGCAATGAAGTTCCGGCCAACACGGCGCTGGGCAGTTGCAGCCCCAAACTGCGGCGCACGCAGGATGACCCCGCGCCCAACGCCCGCGAAGTATGCGGCACGCCCTACACCGTCGATTCTGGCAGCGGTTACGGCAAAGTGGTTCAGGATTGCAAATACGAAGTGTACGAGGATTACTGCGACTACACCACCGAGGAGTGGCAGCGGGTAGATGAAGCCGTACTCAGCGGCAGTGATCTTTCGCCGGAGTGGCCGGCCCCGCAGCTAACGGCCAAACAGCGTGAAGCCGGGCGAGAGGAAAAGTACGTGTGTCACTTTACCGCAGAAAGCGGCTCGTACAGCTACAGCAGCAGCGACCCCAGCCTGCTGACCAGGTGTGTGCCCGGCAGCCGTTGGGTGCTCAACGTAAACTCGTTTAACGCGGTCACCGGCATCGAACCGGCCAACTAAATCAAAAACCCCCGGCGCGCCGGGGGTTTTATTTGGGGGTAGCAGCTAAATAGTAAGTGATACTTTTAACTTTTTGCCCCGTCCTCCCTGGCCCCCCTTCCCTGGAAAGGGGGGAAATTTTAAGGAATCGGTGTGTTTTTGGGGGGGGGGCCCCCCAAAAAAACACCGATTTAAAAAAACCCCAACCCCCCCAACAGGGGGGGGGGGGGGGGGGGGGGG
>CAYOXS010000229.1:0-4548 GCA_964407935.1 uncultured Caldilineaceae bacterium | reverse complement strand
TTTTATTTGGGGGTAGCAGCTAAATAGTAAGTGATACTTTTAACTTTTTGCCCCCTTAAATTCCCCCCCTTCCCAATGGGAAGGGGGGGAATGTAAGGGGGCAAAAAATCAGTTACAGTACGTTTTCGGTTGCTCAAATAGTTCTGCGGAGTTTTCAGTTTTATTGCGGCAGCCGGTCGGCCAGGCTGGGCACAATTTTCACTTTGGTGCCCACCTCTGTCCACTCGTAAAGTTTGGCCGCGTCGTCATCGCCCAATATCACGCAGCCATAACTCACCCGCTGGCCCAGATAGCCATCCCACAATTTGTAGCCGGTGTGTTTTACAATTGGCAGCGAGTGGATGCCGTTTTCCAGCGGCCCGGCCCAGTAAATGCCCATCCAGTAGGGCATGTCCAGATTCCAGGTGCTGGCGTAGGCCACATCAATTTTGTCCAAAATCTCAAACTCGCCAACGGCCGTATCGCGGCCCGGCTCACCGGTTGAGACCACAAAATCAAAAACAAGCTTGTCGCCATCAAACACCAGCATCCGCTGCTCGGCAATGCCCACCAGAATCAGCCGGTCGGCCAGCGAGGTGGCCTGCGGCGTTTGCACCGGCGTGCCGGGCGATATGGCAAACTCCAACTCGGCCAGCAGCCGGTGGGGATCGCTCAAATCCGGGCGGAGACCGATGGCCGCCTCCAGTTCCTGCCGGGCCTGCAAAAACTCGCCGGCGGCCTGCTGGGCCAGCGCGTGGTTGTAATAGGCGCTGTAAAGTAAATCCCGCACGTTGATGTAGGCCGTATCAACCGCCCACACCTGCTCCAGTTCGGTGATAGCCTGCGGCCACTGCCCGGCCTGATAATGCTCCGCGCCGCGCAGATAGGCCGCTGCCAGTTGCGCCTCGCGCTCAATTTGCGGCTGCGAGGGGTCAAGCTGGCGCGCCAGCTCAAATTGATGGCTGGCCTCGGCCACAAAACCACGGCTGCGCAGCGATTGGCCTTCAAAAAGGTGGGCCTGGGCCAACTGCGGCCCGATGGCGGCATTTTCCGGTTCCAACTGCTGTAACTGCTCCAGCATGGCAATCGCTGCGGGCCAATCGTGGCCGGCCCGGGCGCTGTCGAGCTGCGGCCGCAGCGCAGCTACCGCACTTTGGGATGGGCTGCTGGCCTGCGCTGCGCCGCCAATCTCTTTGATCACGCCAAACGACAGCACAAACAGGGCAACCGCCAGCCCCACCACGGCCAACCCCAGCATCAACCCATTGATCGTGCTGAACCAGCCTCGCCGGGCTTCCGGCGCTGGCGGCGACGGCATTCTTGGCGGCGGCGGGGTCACTTTTTTGGTCGGCGCGGGCGGCTGGCGCTGAACGGGATTCTGGCGGGTGGGACTGTCCGGGGAAAAACGATGGACGAGCCACTGCTCAGCGCGGCTCAGGCTGGCGTGGTCGGGATTGATTTTTTTGGCCTGGGCCAGCGCGGCGGTGGCTTCGGCCGGGTTGGCAGTGACCGCCGATAACCACAGCCAGGCCGCCTGGTTGAGCGGCTCGGCGGCCACAACCTGACGCAGCATGGCCGCCGCCTCGGCTTTGTTGCCGGCTTTGGCCAGATTGATCGCTCGCGCCAACGAGGCCGGCGGCGGGGTAGGTTCCGTTTTTGCAGAATCAGACATGAAATTTGGTCACAATCTTAAGATTATGTCTACAATTATAGCCGGCTCAACTCAATTTGCAATAGAGATGCGCCCAATGTCCCATTGAGTAAATGGCAGGCAATGCTATAATTTAACATATGAGCACCACATTATCCAACAACAACATGGTTGTTGACAGCCTGCAACATATCCCGTTTTTCAGGGGCCTGTCGCCCAGCACCCTGGCCGAAATTTCGGCCAAGCTGCATCAGGTTACACTGGAGCACGGCCATATTGTGTTTACCGAAGGCGATCTGGGCGACTCGCTGTACCTGATTGAGTCCGGGCAGGTTAAAGTCTCGGTGCTCACCGACGGCGGGAAGCACGAAAAAATCATCAATTATCTGGGGCCGGGCAACTTTTTTGGCGAGATGGCCCTCATCCTCGACCAGCGCCGTTCGGCCACCATTACGGTGACCATCGACGCTGATTTGTGGGTGCTGCACAAAGCCGATCTGGACGAACTGCTGGCCGACAACCCCGAAATCGCTCTGCAAATTACCAAAGAATTGAGCCGCCGCCTGAGCGACGCCGTCTCCGAGGCCAGCCGCCGGCCCGGTTTCCGGCTGAGCGCCGTGTTTGGCCCGGACGCCGGCAAGCTGGCCGAAAGCATTTACCGCCAAACCCAGCAGCGGGTGGTGTTGTACGATGCTACCGGGCAGGGGCTGGTCGACGAGATTTCTGTGGCCAACCAGCACGAAAGTTTAGTGATTCTCACCGCCGAGTCAAATGGCTCCAGCGAAACGTTTGTGGAAACGCTGGGCATTTTGGCTGACGGCTTTGACTGGGTGCTGGTGGTGCTGCCCACCCAGTACGATGAAATCAGCGTCAAAGCGGTGCAACTGGCCCAGGCCGCCGTGCTGTGCAACGTGCCCCGCTACGACTGGATTGCCAAATTCTGTTCCGGCCCGGTGTTTGAATGCGACAGCGCGCAGGTCAGCATCGACCGGGCCGCCCGCAAAATCACCCATCGGGTGGTGGGGCTGGCGCTGTCGAGCGGCGGCGCGCGCGGCATTGCCCACATTGGTGTGCTGGAAACGCTGGAAAAAGAGGGCATCCCCATCGATATGCTGGCCGGCACCAGCGCCGGCTCGCTGTTTGGCGGGCTGTACGCGGTGGGCAAAACGCCGGCCGAAATTGCCCAATTTGCCCGGAATCTCATCAAACAAATCGACTTTAAAAGCGGCCTGTGGGATCCCAAATTAAGCCGGCCCTGGAACGGGCTGATCAAAGGCAAAGCCACCGTCAAATATCTGGCCAGGCACTTTAACGACGCCACCTTTGCCGATACCCGGATGCCGTTTTACGTGGTCGCTGCCGATGTGCTCACCGGCGAAGAGGTGGTGTTTGATACAGGTCCGCTGGCCGATGCCGTGCGGGCCAGCATTGGGATGATCGGCATATTTTCGCCTTATCAGATTGGCGATCACTACCTGATTGACGGCGGCGCGGTCAATCCGGTGCCGGCCAGTGTGCTGGCCGAGCGCGGAGCCAATATCATCATCGCCTCCAGCGTTATTCCCTCGCTGGAAGAGGAGCGCGCCCGGGGACAGGTGGCCGCCCAGCGCCAGCAGCAACCCAATTTTCTGGGTGTGCTGAGCAACATGATGTCGATCATGGAGCGCGAAATTGTCAAAACCCGGATGGCCCCCGTCGATGTGCTGATCAAACCCAAAGTAGAAATTTTTACCGCGATGGATTACGACAACGCCGACGATTTTTTGGAACTTGGGCGCGACGCTGCCCGGCAAAACCTGCCCCACCTCAAAAAGCTCTTTGTAAACTAGACCTTTTCAGCGGATTGGGTTACTATTCTGCAACCACTTCAGCCAAAATCCACATCACAATAGAAAAATGACGCCGATTGAAACAGAAGTCGCCCTATCCTTTTTTTTGCGCCTGCTGCTAGGCCACTTTGTTGGAGATTTTGTATTGCAGCCTTACTGGCTGGTGCTGGCCAAACGCGAGGGCTGGCCCGGCCTGATTGTTCACGTTGGGGTGGTGACGTTTGTAACCACAATTTTAGCGTGGGGCGTTATTCCCAACTGGTGGGTGTGGATGATTGTGCTTTTTTCGGTGCATCTCTTCACCGACCAGTTTCGCACCTTTGTTTTTACCGACAACAGCAAGGGCAAAGGCTTGGTTTTGCTGTTTGCCGACCAACTGGTGCATTTTACCTCGGTGGCGGTGATTGCCTGGGCTGCTACCGGCTGGACACCCGGCACGCTGGCCTATCTCTTTTCGCCGGATGCCCCCAACCAATACCGGTTAATGGTTTACCTGATTGGGCTGGCTATTTTGATCAGCACCGTGCCGGTGCTGGAGGTTGAATTTACCACCGCGGTCTGGGCGGCCCAGAGCCGGGAGATTGGCAAACCGGCCAGTATTGATAAAGAAGACCGGATTCTGGGCAGCCTGGAGCGAATTGTCGCTGCCGGGCTGATTCTGGTGGGTTATTATTGGCTGGCGCCGCTGGTTTTTCTGCCCCGGCTGGCGGTGATGATTCGCCAGGGTCAGGCGCGGGATAATCGCACCGCCGTCACCACCAAATTGATCACCAGTTTTGGCGTCACCCTGATTGTGTGCATTCTGCTGCACGATATTGCCCTGCCCAATGTGTTGCTGTGATTTACTCCCGTGAAAATCAGCGTGTGAGCGAAGCTGCGAGATGTAGGGGCGCTTCGCGAAGCGCCCCTACCCAATTTTCAATATCCAGTGTGGTGGCGTAACTTCGGTTGGTCTCCTACTAAACTCAGCAAGGTTTGAAACCTACACTTCTCCCCCTCATCCCCCGGCCCCCATGTCCCCGGCGGGGGGAAGGGGGGGTAGAGATTTTCGTGTTGTTATTGGCCGCGAAGCCCGCCAAAAAAACACCC
>CAYOXS010000228.1:0-9855 GCA_964407935.1 uncultured Caldilineaceae bacterium | reverse complement strand
TCACAAATAAAATCACTGCCGCGGTTTGGTCATGCAGGGTCACAAAGTCGCGGGGTTACATGGAAGTGCGACAGAACCGGGGTTCAGCAACGACGAATGGAAAATCGAGTCCAAAACTACAGTTTTGGACTCCGGCCGCAAAACTTTTAAAATCCAGGGCAGGAACACACCCTGACTCCTGACCCCCATCCCCTGAATCCTATTTTCAAAGGAGGCAACACTATGAAACTTGGACTTGGTCTGTACCGGCGCATGCTCACCGCCGAGAATTTTCGGTTTGCACGGCAGGCCGGCGCCACCCACATTGTGGCCCATCTGGTAGACTATTTCAACAGCGCCGACAGCCTGTCAACCGCCACCGCCGGTGATGCCTGGGGCATCACCAGCAACCAAAACCGGCTATGGACTACCGATGAACTGCTCAGCCTGCGCCGCGCCGTTGAGGCCGAAGGGCTGCGACTGGCCGCCATTGAAAATTTTGACCCCGCTCACTGGTACGATGTGCTGCTTGATGGGCCGGCCAAAGCGCAGCAGTTGGAAAACCTCAAAACGATGATTCGCCGCATGGGGCAGGCCGGCATTCCCTGCATGGGCTACAATTTCAGCATTGCCGGGGTGTGGGGCCGCATTACTACCCACGCGGCGCGGGGTGGCGCGCCTTCGGTGGGGTTTGTGGCCGCCGCCGCGCCGCCGCAAACGCCCATCCCCAACGGGCAGGTGTGGAATATGATTTACCAGCCCGATGCACCGCCCGGCGTGGTGGGCCAGGTAACGCCGGAGCAGCTCTGGCAGCGGCTGGCCGATTTTTTGCAGGCGCTGGTGCCCGTGGCCGAAGAAGCCGGGGTGCGGCTGGCGGCGCACCCCGATGACCCGCCGCTGGCAATCGTGCGCGATACCGCCCGACTGGTTTATCAGCCGCAGCTCTACCAGAAATTGCTCGATATTGCGCCCAGCCCGGCCAACGGCCTGGAGTTTTGTTTGGGCACTCTGGCCGAAATGAGCGAAGGCGACATTTACGAGGCCATCGACCAGTACAGCCGGCAGGGCAAAATTTGCTATGTGCACGCCCGCAACGTACGCGGCAAAGTGCCCACCTATCACGAAGTTTTTATCGATGAGGGGGACATCGACATGCTGCGGGCGCTGCGAATTCTCCGGCGCAACGGCTTTGACGGCGTCATCATCCCCGATCACACCCCGCAAATGAGCTGTGACGCGCCCTGGCACGCGGGCATGGCCTTCGCCCTGGGGTATCTCAAAGCGCTGATCAGCGTGGCGGAGCAGGAGCAGGCCGATGACTAACGATCCCTTTCGGTTGGATGGGCAACTGGCGCTGGTAACCGGCGGCGGCAGCGGGCTGGGATTGGCCATCAGCCAGGCATTTGTTGCGGCCGGCGCAACGGTGATCATCACCGGCCGCCGCGAAGAGCGGCTCAAACAGGCCGCGGCTCGGCTTGGCCCGGCCGCCGGCTATGTGCCGCACGATGTCACCGACCTTGATTCGATACCGGGGTTGGTGGCTGCGGTGGAAGAGCGCTGGCAGCCGGTTGATATTTTGGTGAACAACGCCGGGATTCATATTAAAAAACTCGCTGTTGACACCGACGCCGTTGATTTGCAGCAGATGATGCAAACCCACCTGTTTGGCGCGTTTCAACTGAGCCGGGAATGCGGCCGGCGCATGGCGGCCCGGCAGCGCGGCTCAATCGTGATGATTTTGTCGATGGCGGCCTTGTTTGGCATTCCGCAGGTGGCGGCTTACACGGCGGCCAAATCGGCGCTGCTGGGTTTAACCCGGGCGCTGGCGGTGGAGCTGTCGCCGCAGAATGTGCGGGTTAACGCCATCGCCCCCGGCTGGATTGAAACGGATATGAGCCGGGGCGCGCTGGAAAACGACCCGGCGCGCGAGCAAAAAATACTGGGCCGAACCCCCATGAACCGGCTGGGCGAGCCGCTGGATATTGGCTACGCTGCGGTTTATTTGTGTTCGCCGGCGGCCAAATTTGTCACCGGGGTTGTTTTGCCGGTTGATGGTGGGGCCAGTATTGGGTTTTAATCATTGAATTTGGTCTCAGAAAAAAATTCGGGATAGTGCTGACGACCACATTCGGGGCAAAAAGTGTGGCTAAAATATGCTTCTGAATGCAGGGTAACGTACTCTTCCAAAGGTTGCCAGCTTCCGGCATCATCCCGGATTTTTTTGCAGAAGCTGCAAATAGGTAAAATACCCTCCAGCGCTTTGACCTCGCGTTTCAACATTCGGTTTTGCGCGGCCTCACGAGCAGTGAGCCAGGTTAAAATGCTCAACATCACTGCCTGGATGGCGGCATTGAGCAGTTCGTAGTGTTCAAGTTCTGGCGCGGCCCAAAGCTGAACATAATAGAGCCGGGCCAGAGGTAATCCAAGCGCCAGTCCAAGTCCCCACCAAACTCCAAGAGTCCAGGCGGCTAATGTTACCGGCAGCACAAAAAATATTGGAAATAAAATATGTGGCCCGGTGATGTAATCGACAAACAAAACCAACAGGGCTAACGGCAAACAAACGAGCAACCACAAGCGGCGATTAATTTGCGAATTGTCGAGTAATATATCGAAGGGTTACATCCTTTTACTCTGTTTTAAGTCAGTTTATCTCAAAATTGTCTCAAAGGTGTCGAAAAATTATACGATTTTCGTAGAAGAGCTATAGATTTGAAGCTGCCGTGACCACCGCCGGCGCGGGCGCAGGTGACGCCGGTTGCCGCAGAACCACAGCGGCCAGAACCAGAGTAAACAACACCAGCCCACCGGCAATGATAAAAATACCCTGAGCCGTGGTGAAGCCGGCTACCAGCGCCACCAGCAGCGGCCCCATCACCCCGCCCAGCCCCAGCACCGCTTCTTTGATGCCAATCACCCGGGAGCGATACTGTGCGGCGGTTATGTCCAGATAAAAGGCGCTGAGCGCCGGATTGAGCAGCGCCGCGCCCAACCCGCCTACGGCGGCAACCACAAGCATCAGGGCAAAATTGGCCGTTACGGCAATGGTGACGTAAAACGTTATGTTCAGGGTAAGGCCGATGAGCATCATCGGTTTGCGGCCAAACCGGTCGCTGAGTTGCCCCAGCAGCGTTTGCCCCAGCATCATGGCCAGGCCGTACGCGCCGACCACCACCCCAAATTGCAGGGTAGTCCAGCCGAGGTCATCGTAAAAGTAAAAGACCATTTGCGGTTCGATAAACGCGAAGGCGAAGACCGCCACAAAATCAATGACCAGCAGCGTGCCAAAAATGGTCAGTGGCCGCGGTAGAGATTGCCCGATTGATGTGGTTTCAGTGGGATGCGCTGGTGTGGCGCTGCGGCGGGTGAGTGTTTCTGGCACCAGCACCGTCGCCAGGCTCAAGCCCAACACCGCCAGTCCCGCCGAAACCAGAAACGGCGCGCTAAAGCCCCAGGTATCGTACAGCAAGCCGCCCAGCGCCGGCCCAAAAACAAACCCCACAGCGTAGCCGCTCATTACCATGCCTACCCAGCGGCCGCGCTCGGACTCGGGCATAATATCAGCCACAACGCCCATTGCCGCCGGAAACAGGCCGGCGGTGAGCGCGCCGCCCAAAAATCTGACTATAATGAACGCCGTGGTTGAGTTGGCCAGCAGGTAACCGATGTTGGTCAACGCAAAGGCGGCCAGCGCCAACAGCACCAGCGGCCGCCGGCCGCGGCGGTCGGCCAGTGACCCCAACCAGGGTGCGGCGATCATTTGCGACAGGGCAAAGGCCATCGTCATCACCCCCATCGCCTCAACCCCGGCGCCAAATTCGCCCAACCGCCGGGCAAAAACCGGCATAATAATGCCAAAGCCGGTCATCATCAGCGCCACACTGCCGGCCAGCAGATAGATGATGGTTTTGGCTCGTTGCGGTTCAATGGATTTCGTGTTCAGGTTGTTATTCATTGTTTACTCCGTAATGGTATGCATCATTGGCTTAATGTACCAGCAAACCGGGTGTAGTGTCATCTGGCAAAAGATGTAGCCGCCGGTATACCCGGGTATATTTGAATTGCCGAGCGAGCGGGTTGTACTTTTTGGCAAAAATGCTATGCTTTCTACGTTGACTCTGCCCCGGCTGGCAAACATCACAGACCAGAATGAATTTTTTGCTGTTGGGTTTGGGGTTATGGCCAGTTTGGTATAAATTTTAGAGTGGTCTTTAAAGGATTTTGTACCTGTTCTACTGAAAGCGGTCTTGTTGACCAAAACATGAGTGACATCAAGGAATATCTGCCCTATGTCTATGCTTGAATTACTGTTGTTTGTGGCGGGATTGGTTTTGCTGGTGACTGGCGCCGAGTCTTTGGTGCGCGGCGCGTCGCGGCTGGCGGTGGTGGTGGGGGTATCGCCGCTGATCATTGGGTTAACGGTGGTGGCGTACGGCACCAGTTCGCCCGAGCTGGCGGTGAGCGTGCAATCGGCGTATAACCAGCAAACGGGTATTGCGCTGGGCAACGCGGTGGGCAGCAATATTTTTAACGTGCTGTTCATTTTGGGGCTATCGGCGATGATTACCCCGCTGATTGTCTCAAGCCAGTTGATCCGCCGCGATGTGCCAATTATGATTGGAGTTTCATTTTTGCTGCTGCTGTTGGTGCTGGATGGCCAACTGGGCCGGTTGGATGGGCTGGTGCTGGCCGGCGGGGCGGTGGCCTATACGGTGTGGTCGATTGTGCAGGGGCGTAAGGAAAACGGAAAAGTTGAGCTGCCCGCCGGCGGGCAGCCCCACGCTACCGGTATTAAAGAGGTGGGGCTGCAATTGGGGTTAATTTTGTTGGGCCTGAGTATGCTGCTGCTGGGATCGCACTGGCTGGTTGAAGGCGCCATTGTGCTGGCCCGTGTTTTTGGCGTGAACGAAACGGTGATTGGGTTAACCATTGTGGCCGCCGGCACCTCGCTGCCAGAAGTGGCCACTTCTGTGGTGGCCAGTCTTCGCGGTGAGCGTGATATTGCCGTGGGCAACGTGGTGGGCAGCAACATTTTTAACATTCTGGCGGTGCTAGGCCTGGCGGCAATTGTCTCCTCAAACGGTATCCCGGTCCCGGCAACCACTCTCTGGTTTGATCTGCCGGTGATGGTTGGCGTGGCGCTGGCCTGCCTGCCGGTTTTCTTTACCGGCGGCCAGATTGCCCGCTGGGAAGGGATCCTCTTTTTTGGTTATTACGCGGCCTTTACCGCCTACCTGATTTTGCACGCCACCGACTCGGCGGCGTTGTCAGCCTATACCTGGGCGATGGTTGGGTTTGTGGTGCCGCTGACAATTATTACCCTGATTGTGTCTACGCTTCACTTTGCTTACGTTAAAAACAACGGGCGGGCGGTTCAGGGCCGGTAGCGGCTCATAATGTGTTCCAATTCATCCAGCGGCAGGGCGTATACCGTGCGGCCCTGATAGCCGGTCATGGTTTCGGCGGCGGTGAGCGAGTTGAGGATAGCTTCTTCCACCGCCTCGGCCACTGCTTCAAAAAACGGGTTCAGATGCTCGTGGGGCAGCATTTCAAGCGTGCGCCGCACCGAAAGATCGGCGGGGATGTGGTTGCCGGTGGCAAAAGCCAAAAAGATGTCGCCGCTGCCGTTGTGGCCCACGCCGCCGGCCCGGGCCAACCCCACGGTGGCCCGCTGAGCCAGCCGCCGGCACTGGATGGGCAGCAGCGGCGCGTCGGTGGCAATCACCACAATAATCGAGCCGCCCTGCGGCGGTTCTTCCCACGGCAGGGGCACCCTCTCCGGGCCAATAGCCCGGCCAACCGGCACACCGTCCACACGCAACAGCGCCCGGTCGCCGTAATTGGATTGCACCAGCACGCCCACGGTGTAGGTGCCGCTTTTGCTTTCGACAATGCGGGATGAGGTGCCGATGCCGCCTTTGAAATCGTGGCAGATCATGCCGGTGCCGCCGCCAACATTGCCTTCTTCAACCGGCCCGCTTTTGGCCGCGGCAATCGCCTGGTGAACATGTTCATCTTCCAGATGAAACGCGTCGATGTCGTTGAGCCAGCCATCGTAGGTTTCAGCCACCACCGGCAGCTTGAAGCCCCGGCTTTCGAAATTTTCCACATCGTGTACAATAAGGGCATCGCGCACTACCCCCACCTGGTTGGTGTTGGTTAGCCCAATGGGTGAGCCGAGCAATCCGGACTCGTCCAGCCACAACAGCCCGGTCATTTCACCGTTACCATTAAATGAATGATAGCCGGCAAAAGCGTGATCGTCTCTGATTTCATCCTCACGCGGAATAATAACGGTTACACCGGTCCGGGCTACATACGGTGAGTCATCAATTAACGTGGTGTGACCAACCAGCACGCCCGGTACATCGGTAATGGCGTTGCATGGGCCGGGGGGCATAACTCCAATAATAATACCTAAATCTCGCAAGCGCGCGCGACTCATAAAATCCTCCTGAAAACGTAGTTGACCTATTGTTGTCCCGAATTTGGCGGAAAGCAAATCTTAAAGCGCGGTAATTTGGGACAAAATAATGAAAGAGAGCTGGTTTGATGTATGCCTTGCTGGTAACGGATGATCCCGATGATATGGCCATTTTATCCATCGCCCTGCAGCGAGCCGGGCTGGCCGTAACCACCACCCGCGAGTTGGAGCCGGCGCTGCAAAACTGGATTGAACGCCCCGTAGACCTGATTTTGCTGGCTTTGCCCGGCCAGCCGGTTTTGGAGCTGGTGCGCCGGGTGCGGGCCGAAACGCTGGTGCCGCTGATTGCCGTGGTTGATGGGTTAACAGAAAAGCTGCATTGCGATCTGCTCAATATGGGCGCGGATTTGATTATTGTTCCGCCCTTCAGCGCCAAACTGCTGATTGCCCAGGTTGGGAGCCTGATGCGCCGGGCCGGTACAGTGCCAAACTTTAACCTGCCCAACATGCAGTTGGGCGAACTCACCTTAAACCCCACCAACCGCGCGGTAGAGTTTCAGGGAAAACCGCCGCAGCGGCTTACCCAGCTTGAGTTCAGGCTGCTGTACACGCTGGTGCTCAATCGCGGGCAGGTGATCCCCACCGAAACTATTGTTGAGCGGGTGTGGGGCTACACCGGCCAGGGTGACCGCGATTTGATCCGCGGGCTGGTAAGCCGGCTGCGCGCCAAAATTGAGCCGGAACCGCAATCGCCGCGCTACATTTTAACCGTATCTGGCGTTGGCTATCAATTTAAAGGAGACGGTGATTAATCAGGAACTGCCACTTGATCAGGTGCAGCGGTTATTGCAGGCGGTCAACGGCTGCACCTCGCTGCTGATATTGCCCCACAACGATCCCGACCCGGACGCCGTGGCCGGTTCGCTGGGGTTGCAGTATTTGCTGGCTCAAACCATCGGTGTTGAGTCTGTTATTGGCTTTAACGGCATTGTTGGCCGGGCAGAAAACAAGGCGTTGCTGGATTATTTGGGGCGGCCGCTCACACCCATGACTCACCTCGATCAGTTGGAATTTATGGCGGTCGCATTGGTCGATACGCAACCCGGCGCGGGCAACAACATGCTGCCGCCGCACGCCCAGGTTGCCGTGGTAATTGACCATCACCCCTGGCGCGAAGCCACCGCCGAGGCCCGCTACGCCGATGTGCGGATTGAGGCCGGTTCTACCGCGGCCATCCTCACCGAATACCTCCGCGCCGCCGATTTGCCGGTGCCCCAACCGCTGGCCACCGCCCTGTTTTACGGCATTAAAACCGATACAATGGGGCTAACCCGCCAGGCCAGCCCCCTTGATGCCGAAGCCTACCTGTTTTTGCAGCCGCTCATTGATACCGACGCCCTGATTGAAATTGAACGGGCGCAGGTGCCGCTGGACTATTTTAAAAGCCTCGACGCCGCGCTGCGGGCCACCAAAATTTATGATCGGGTCGCTGTTTCATACATTGGCGTGATGACCTACCCCGATCTGGCCGCAGAACTGGCCGACACCCTGCTGCGCCTGGAAGGTGTGGATTGGGTCATTTGCACCGGCGTGTTTGATGACAAACTGATTTTATCGGTGCGGACCCGCAGCCGGCTGGGAGGCGCTGGCCGGCTGGCCCAGGCCGTGGTTGGCCAGCAGGGCACAGCCGGCGGCCACGGGGCGATGGCCGGCGGCCAGATTGTGTTGAACGGCGGCGATCCCCGCGTGCTGGCTCATCAACTTAGCCGGCGGGCGTTACGACACCTTTCCATTCCTCTCAAAACCACCAGCAAGCGGTTGATCTAACCCAAATTTATTCAGCATTGGCATGTTTTTTGCACGTTTTTTAAACGCTCTGCTTCTATATTTATAACTGCCTGTCCTTGTGTTAAATCAATGGTGACCAGACAGGCAGGCGCACAGGCGCGTATACCTAACAGGAGCCTTAAATGGACAACAGTAGAAAATCAATGGAGGCAGTTTGCCCGGATTGCGGCGAAAAATTCAATATTAGAACAACCCCGGAGGTGGGCCAGCGCATTACCTGCCCCAACTGTTGGGCATATTTGCAGGTGGTGGGTCTCAACCCGCTGGTGCTCGAGTGGGACGCGCTGGACCCGGCAGATGAAGAATTTGGCGACGAGTCGTGATTGCAGGGCCGCAAATTCGTAGATTCGTTCATTCGCCATTCGCCATTCGCAATTCATGATTTTTAAGAATCAGATCAGGAGACCCCTACTCCCTAATTCCTAACTCCTAACTCCTGAATCCTGAATCCTATTTTCACAGGAGATAAAATGAAAGTTGCAGTACTGGCTAATTTGAAACAAAATGCGCCCACCTGGCCCGGCATGTCTCCCGACCAGTGGGACGACCTTGATTCCTGGGGCACCATCCAGGCGATCACTACGGCGCTGGAAAGCGCCGGCCACAGCGTTGTTTTTTTAGAGGGCGACACCACCCTGTACAACAACATTCAGGCTGTAAAACCCGATATCTGCTTTAACCTGACCGAAGGCCATTTTGGCGACTCGCGGGAATCTCAGGTGCCGGCTATCCTCGAGATGCTGCAAATTCCATACACCGGCTCGCGGGTGCTAACCCTGGCGTTGGCCCTGGATAAACCGATGACCAAGCGCGTTTTAACCTACCACGATTTGCCCACCCCGGCGTTTCAGGTATTTGAACGGCCCGATGAACCGCTGGACCCGTCGTTAAAATTCCCCCTGTTTGCCAAACCCAGCCGAGAAGGCACCGGCATGGGCGTCAGCGCCGAATCGATTGTGCACACCGAGGCCCAACTGCGCACCCAGATTGCCCGTATTTTTGATCGCTACAACCAGCCGGCGCTGGTGGAACATTACATTGAAGGGCGGGAAATCACCGTTGGCATGGTGGGTAACCTGACCGCGCCGGTGGCCCGCCGCCTGCCGGAAGATGAAGATGCGCCCCGGATTGTGCGCGGGCTGCACTTTTTCCCGCCGCTGGAGGTTGACTTTAACGCCTACCCGGACGAAGAAGCCGGCCTGTACACCAACCGCATCAAGGTAGAGCTGGTTGACACCTTCTACTACCTCTGCCCCGCGCCGCTCACCCCGGAACAAATTGAAGACCTCAACTGGCTGGCAGCGGCCACATTTAGGGTGATGGGCTGCCGCGATGTTTCCCGGGTTGATTTTCGGCTGGACGCCAACGATAACAATAAACCGTACATCCTTGAAATTAACCCGCTGCCCGGCCTCAACCCCGGCTATTCTGATCTGTGTATTGAAGCCACCGCCGGCGGCTGGAGCTACGAGCAGCTCATCAACCGTATTCTGGATGAGGCCATTGAGCGCTACGAACTGCGGAACCGTCACAACTCGGCCGTAACAATGCCCCGGTTTTTAGCCCGCTAATCACGGCAACAAGTCTGCCAGCCTTTTTTCACC
>CAYOXS010000227.1:3303-9884 GCA_964407935.1 uncultured Caldilineaceae bacterium | reverse complement strand
TTTATTGTTGAGGTTATCGATCCGGCCAAAACAGAATACGCCGCCCACGCCTGGATTTCCTGGAAGGGCGATATCCCCGGCGATTTCCTCACCGGCGATTCGGTCATCGATATTACCCGCATCCCGCTTGTTTGGGATAAACCCTGGTCTCGCCTGCGGCTTGAAGCCAGCGCGGTGGTCAAAGGCAACGAAATCACCTACCTGTTGTACCCGGTTAATATTGGCGGCCGCCGGATGTGGGATCTGTCCATTAGCCTGCCGTTGCCAGCCGGCGCTGCGTTTGTTTCGGCGGAAGCGCCGCCGCCCTTTACCGCCGGCTTTGATGGCCAGCAGGCCGTTTTTTCCATCAGCGAATTTGAACGCGGTGTTCTGGTTGACCCGTTACAGGTAAAAGTGACGGTAGCCGAGAGCACCTCGCCATTTTTGGTAACCCGGGCTACGGCGGGGTGGACCAATGTTGGCAATAATGTGGCGCCGCAGGAATTCACCAAAACCGGCGAGATTATCGTTCAGCCCCAAACTACGCAGTACGTTGTCATCGATAGTATTGGCGACGCGCCCTTTGCCAATTACGATTTAACCGGCATTGCCTTTCAGCAGGATGGCGAAGCGGTAAAAGTTACATTTTACACCGCCGAACCGATGGGCGCGGTGGGACAACCCATTGAGCATTATCTGTACATCGACGCCGATTGCAACGCCGATACCGGCAAACCCCGCGGCAATCGCGGCGCGGAATACTGGGTACGATATCGCCATCAGAATGGCCGCGGGTACATGTACACCTGGGATCCGGTTCAGAGCACGTGGACCAACCGCCAGCAGATTCCGGTCTATGGTGACAGTGGCAATGCCGCCTCGGTGTGGTTGCCGGCAGCCGTTGCCCCGACCGAAACAGCGGTGTGCTGGCTGGCCGTATCGCGCAACCTCACCGAGCAGTACCACCCCGCACCACCTGTGGATTGGCTGGGGCGGGATGCCCGCCTGACAGCCGGGCTGGCCGCGCCGTAAGATTCCCGGCCAGTTCTTTGCCGGCAGCCGGTAGACAGTATTACCCAATGCTGCTAAAATTCAGCCATTCAAAAAAGAAACCGCCGCTATCGGGATTTGATCCCGGCGCGCGGTTTTTTGTTAATAAGGTCAGGTGATACAGCCAATGGATATGCCCGAGACAATCAACATCCGCTACGCGACCCTGCAAGATAACAAGCTGCTGGCTGAAATTGGCATCGAGACGTTTTCTGATAGTTTTGCGGCGGACAACACGCCTGAAAATATGGCTGCCTACCTGGCCGCTTCCTTCAGCCCGGAAAAACAGGGCCGTGAACTGGCCGACCCCCACGCCCGGTTTCTCATCGCCGAAGCCGGAAATGAAGTGGCCGGTTTTGCCCATTTGAAATTTGGCGGGGCGCCGGCGGCGGTTGTCGGCCAAAAACCAATGGAGATTGCCCGAATTTATGCCCGCAAACCGTGGATTGGCCGCGGTATCGGCGCTCGCTTGATGGCTCACTGTCTCCGTGAGGCCGAGGCTGCCGGCTGCGATGTGGTCTGGCTGGGCGTTTGGGAAAAAAATCCGCGGGCCATCGCCTTCTATTCAAAGTGGGGGTTTGCTGAAGTTGGGGAGCATCGCTTTCAACTGGGCGATGATTTGCAGCGGGATTTGCTGCTGGCCAGGCTCGTTGCAAACAACGCCGCCGACTAACGCCTGCCGCAAGCTAACCTCCGCTTTCGGCGGTTGGCCAAACTCTCGCCCACAGGTATCCAAAGAGCAAACCTTGACGCAAAATGACTCTGTGGTAAACTTTGCTTTAGAAATACGGCTTGCCCCCGTAGCTCAGAGGATAGAGCAGAGGTTTCCTAAACCTTGTGTCACAGGTTCGACTCCTGTCGGGGGTACCAACCTTACCAGCAAAGCGAAATCCAACCGGGTTTCGCTTTTTTTATGGGTAAATTTTTCACAAGGAGCAATTTTTATGAGCGTTATTGTCTGCTACGGCGATTCTAACACGTGGGGCTACAACCCGGCCACGCAAAACAGGTTTGGCCCCACCGAACGCTGGACCGGCGTTTTGCGCCAGACATTGGGCCAGGGCTACACGGTGATCGAGGAGGGGCTTAACGGCCGCACCACGGTGTGGGATGACCCCATCGAAGGGTATAAAAACGGGATGGCCTATTTGCCGCCGTGCCTGGAGTCGCACAAACCACTCGATCTGGTCATTATTATGCTGGGGACCAACGATTTGAAAATGCGATTCAGTGTGACCGCGCAGGACATTGCCAAAGGCGCGGGCAAACTGGCCGAAGTGGCCATGCGCAGCGCCACCGGCCCCAACGACGGCCCGCCGCAGGTTTTATTGATGGCGCCGCCGCCAATTGCCAAATTGAGCGATTACGAGGAAATGTTTAGCGGCGGCGCGGCGGAAAAATCGCGCCTGTTTTCCCGCCGCTACCGCGAGATTGCCGAAGAGTACGGTTGTCACTTTTTAGATACCGCCGAAGTGATTGTTTCCAGCGATCTTGACGGCATCCATTTTGAAGCAGCAGAGCATCGCAAACTGGGCCAGACTGTGGCCCAAAAAGTGCGGCAGATTCTGGGCTAAAAAAGGGCGTCCGGGTAAATCGGACGCCCTTTTTATCAGGCAAATTGCTCGGTGACGGTCACCTCGGTGTGGATGTTGCGGCTGGCCAGCTCGTTAAAAAAGCGGGCCGGGTCTACGCCGGTTTCCGGCGGCAGCACGCCCGTGACCGGTACTTCGTCGGCCGCCAGCCAGCGCGCCACCACCGCCGGCGGCACCCCGACTACCAGCGTGCCGCCGCTCACCCCAAAATCAGGGTGCGGCCAGGCCATTGTATCGACCCGCACCGTGAGCGGGCGGTCGTTGTGATCGGCGCCGTCAATGACCGTGGCAATATCTTTGAAGCCCAGATTTTCGCCCTTTTGGGTGGCGTTGCTGCGCAGCAGTACCTCGCTCAGCACGTCGCGGGGGCGCACCTCCACCTCGGCCAGCTCGCCGCCGGCCAGTTTGCCCTTCACTATAACCGCCTCTTTATCACCCAGCCCCAGCCGGGTGAGCGCCTGTAGCCGCCGAAAGGCTGTTTCGCTGTAGCCAAAAAAGCTGATTTTGAAAAAGACTTCCTGCACGCCTCTGTCGGCAAAGCTGTGGGGCAACGTGGCCGCCTCGGAGTGGAGGGTGTGGTGGGCAATGCGCGTGCCGATGGGCGGCCGAAAGTCAAACGGCTCTTCTTCGGACAGCGGCTCCAGATCGATGTATTCGCCGTTGCGCCAGACCATTGGCCGCAGCGTCATCTCATCCAGAATAGTGGCCAGCGAGTAGGGCCAGGCCAGGCTGTCGCGCGAGTCGCTGGTAGCGCCGTTGTAAATTTTAATGGAGCGGATGGTTTTAAACCGCTCGGCCACCAGCGCCGGCTGCACGTTGGCAATGCCGGGGCAGGAACCCAGCCCCAAAATGGCGGTTAGCCCTTTGGCTTTAAATTCGGCGTTCAGCTCAAGCTGTTTGCGGGTGGTATGAAACAGGCCGCCCAAATCTACGTAATGGCAGCCGGCGTCCAGACAGGCGTGCATCACGTCAAGATTAAAATAGTACTGCACGCTGTTGATGACGCAATCAACCTCGCGCAGCAAATTGACCAGCGCCGCCCGGTCGGTTACATCGATGCCCGCCGCCGTGAAGCGGCTGTCGCCCGGGGCGGCTCTGGCTATTGTTTCCTGCGCGCCGGCCTGGTTAAGATCGGCCACAACTACCTGCGTCACATCGTTGGTTAGAGCCAGATCGCGGGCAATCACCCGCCCGATAATCCCGGCGCCCCCCAGCAAAGCAATTTTCATAAATGGACAGCTCCTTTGGAAAATAGTTTATATGCTACCGGCTCATAATAATTGAGCTTTGGTACACTTCGTCCATCGCTTCCAGCAGATCACCCAGCCGGTTGGCCTGGGCGTTGATATCGGAAGAAAAGCGGCGGGCGCGGGCGCTGTCGATGTCTTTGGCCCCCAGCATTTGCAACTGTGAGTAGATGGCTCCAATCGCGGCCAGTGTTTCATCAAAATCCAGTTCGGTGCGGCGAATCAGCGTGACCAGTTCGTTGAGCTGTTTCTGGTGGGTTTTGTGGCTGGCCAGAGCTTCGGAGATTTCCGCTTTAACGGCCGGGTTGGACTCGGCGGGCAGTTGCGACTCCAGCCGGCTAATGGCAGCCGGCACTTCAACCAAATCACGCTGAATGAGCGAGTTCGACTCAAAGTTTTGCACCCGGATGGCCAGTTGCCGCAGCCGGTTTTCCCATTGGATCAGGTCGGCGTTGAGGCTGGCCAGTTGGTCAGCGTAGGGCGCGGCCTGTTTGCCCTTGATGAGTTTTTCCATATGTTTGCGGTAATCAACGGCGTGCTGCAGCTTTTGCTCAATGAGTGTGCTGCGGCTGCTGCGGGCCGCCGGCTGCGAAGCCAGCCTGGCTTTGGCCGTCTCCGCGCGGCCGCGCCGCCAATCGTAGCCGTAGACCAGCAGGCCAAACAGGGCCAAAAAACCACCCGGCGCAAAGCAGATGGCAATACTCAGGCTCAGGTTTTCCAAAATTGTGTTGTCGCCCGGCTCAAGCGCGGCAAAACCGCCCCAGCCCAACAGGTTAACCCCGGCAAACCAGGCAGCAATGCCCGCCGCCAGCCACACCGAGGCCGGCCGGCTGCGGTTGCGCTGCCAAACCATCAGCGCGCTGGTTAAAGCCGCAATCGCCAGCCCCAGGCAGGCCGGGGCCAGGGCAATGTTCATTTCACCGGCATCATTTGTGGTAAAAGAGAGAAAAATGCCGCTAACGCCGCACAGCGCTGTTACCCCCAGCAAGGTGATCACCACCACTTCAATGGCGCTGAATTTGCCGGATTTGGCCGGCGGCTCAACACTGACCGGCGGCGGTTCCGCCGGTTTGGACGGTGGCGGGTTCAGATCGATGGGGGTGTGGGTGGGCGCTACGCCGCTGCGCCCCGGAAAAGCGAATCTGGCCGATTGCTGTTCAAACGCCGCCCGCAGCGCCCGGGCAAAATCTCCGGCAGAATTGTAGCGCTCGTTGGGGTTGATAGCCAGGCATTTGTACAATACCGCTTCAACCGGGGCGGGGATGTTGGGGTTGAGTTTGCGCGGCGGCGGCAGCGGTTCGGTGATCCGTTTGGCCACCGTGCCGATGGGCGTTTCGGCTTTGTGCGGCACCTGCCCGGTGAGCATTTCAAACAGCATAATACCCAGCGAATAAATGTCGGTGCGCTGGTCAACTTTATCGCCTTTGGCCTGCTCCGGTGACATATAGGCCGGCGTGCCAACGCCAATGCCCGTGCCGGTTAAATCTGAAGTGGACTGGATCATTTTGGCCAGCCCAAAGTCGCTGAGCAGCACCCAATCGCCGTCCATTAAAATATTGCTGGGTTTAATATCGCGGTGGATGATGCCGGCCTGATGCGCGTGGTCCAGTGCACCGGCAATTTGTTCGGTGAGCTGGATAATTTTTTGCGCGGTCAGCGGTTCGCTCATCGCATCGGCCAGGGTGCGGGCGTTGGGGATGTAACGCATGGCAATGTAACTGTAACCCCGGTCCTGGCCGGTATCGTACACCGGCAAAATATTGGGGTGATGTAAATTGCCAATGGCCTGCGCCTCACGTTGAAAGCGCTCGGTAAAACCGGGCCGGCTGCCAACTTCCGGCAACAGCACCTTGAGGGCAACCTCGCGGTTCAGGCCCGGCTGCCGGCTCAAAAACACCGATGCCATCCCGCCCTGCCCCAAAGGCTTGATAATTTTATAAGGCCCAATCGCCTGGCCAACCAGTGAATTCAGCTCAGACATGCAATCTGCTCTCCGTTTGTCTCCATTTTACATCAATTTTCAAAGTCTATCCATCCCATAATGCCAGGTCAAACAGGGCGTATTTTGATAAAGTTTGGCTTTGGTATTAAAATAAAAAAGGAAGTTGATTAACTTCCTTTTTTTGCGCCACTTGGCGGCAGTTAAATTTTGTGATTTGCCTGTTTACGAAATTTTGAAATGACCGCTTCCGGTTTTGTTCCACCGGCCAGACTTGGTTTTATTCTCAAGAGCAGCAAATCTGTGGTTCAGTTCTTCTACCTGGGCCTTTAGCGATTCTATTTCCTGCTCCAGGTTTTTGGTTGACTCATCCGGGTTGGCCGTGGTTTCCTTTGGCAACATCTGGCGAACCGACTCGGCGAATTTTGCCTGCATAAGCTGGATTTGCTCAATATTCTGCTGCATAACTCGGAGCATCAGTTCGGCGTAGGAGTTGGAAAATTCGTTAAACGTGTCAAGGTTGGGCTGAGAGACATCGGGTGAATGCATATAAAAATCTCCTTTGATTTGTGCATTAAATAACGAGAAATTGGAATTTTTTGCAGACCTTCATTAAAATTGGCCAAGTTCTCATTATGGCACACTGATTATACAACAATAATTAATAAAATACAGCAATTTTGCTATAAAGAATTCTTATATTGTCACTGGCGTAAATAATTGATTTGACATTGGCCACCGCGTTGTAGCATCGCCATACCCCCACGCAAAATC
>CAYOXS010000227.1:0-3203 GCA_964407935.1 uncultured Caldilineaceae bacterium | reverse complement strand
ATTGATTTGACATTGGCCACCGCGTTGTAGCATCGCCATACCCCCACGCAAAATCTGGTAAAAGCCATTTTATCCGAGAAGACCAGTCCCTGCTGCATTGATAGCTTACGCAAAAAAGTCGCAGCTCGGTTACAAACGCCTGGGGTAAGCTAACAAAACCCTTATTTGGTTAAATTTATTGCTTTTGCCTTTGGCAAAGCAATAGTTGTTGAAAGAAAGGATCACAATGGTTTTTGAAACAAATTCTACTCCACCTTCCGACAGCTCGCGCCGTTTGCTGGAAGAGTTTACGCCGCCCACCTTTGAAGAGTGGCAGGCCGAGGCCGAACGCTCGTTGAAAGGCCGTCCCCTTGAAAAGTTAATCACCAAAACTTACGAAGGCATTGACGTGCAGCCGATGTACCGCCGGGCAGACGCCGCCGGTTTGCCCCACCTCGATTCGCTGCCCGGCTTTGCCCCTTACTTGCGCGGCAGCGCCGCCGCCGGCTACACCACCGCAACCTGGCTCATTAGCCAGGAACTCCCCTACAGCACTGCCGCCGAATTTAACAGCGCCCTGCGCTACGATATGGAACGCGGCCAAACCGCCGTTCATCTGCCACTGGACCAGGCCAGCCAACTTGGCCACGACCCGGACGAAGCTTCGCCCGGCAGCGTTGGGGCCGATGGCGTTTCCATCGCCACGGTTGACGATCTGGCCGCCGCGCTGGAAGGCATCGATCTGGAACAGACGCCGCTCTTTTTTGGAGCCACGTCTGCCGCGGTGCCGACCGCCGCGCTGCTGTTTGCGCTGGTCAAGCGCCAGGGCCGAAATACCGCCAATCTGCGCGGCAGCGTGGAAATGGACCCGCTGGGCACGCTGGCCCGCACCGGCCAACTGCCCCGCTCGGTGGCCGGCGCGTATAACGTAATGGCCCACCTGTTGCGCTGGACGCTGCTCAATGCGCCGCACTTTTCGGTGGTTACCGTTCATGGCCAGCCCTACGCCGATGCCGGCGCCAGCGCCGTGCAGGAGCTGGCCTTTGTACTGGCTACGGCCACGGAATACCTGCGCGAAATGATTGGGCGTGGCCTGCCGGTCAACGATGTTGCCCCCCGGCTGCGCTTTTCTTTGTCTGTGGGCGGCAACTATTTTGTGGAAGTGGCTAAACTCCGCGCCGCCCGCCTGGTGTGGGCCAAAGTGGTTAAAGCCTTTGGTGGCAGCGATGACGCCCAAAAGCTGACGCTGCACGCGCGCACCGCCGCCGGTAACAAAACCGTGTACGATCCGTGGGTGAACATGCTGCGCGTGACCACCGAGGCCTTTGCCGGGGCCGTGGCTGGCGTCGACAGCCTGCACACCGGCCATTTTGACGAGGCCATTGGCCAGCCCGATGAATTTTCGCGGCGGATTGCCCGCAACACCCAGATTATTCTGCAAAACGAAGCGCACCTGAGCAAAGTAGTCGATCCCGCCGGTGGGGCGTACACCGTGGAAAAGCTGACCGATGACGTGGCTCGCCGGGCCTGGGCGCTCTTCCAGCAGGTAGAGCAGCAGGGCGGCATGGCCGCCGCGCTGAGCGCCGGCTTTCCGCAGGCACAGGTAGCACAGGTGGCCGCGGCTCGCGCCAAAAATCTGGCCACCCGCAAAGATGTGCTGGTTGGCACCAACCGTTACCCCAACCTGATCGAAACCGTGCCGCCGGCTCGCCACCCCGATCACACGGCGCTGCATCAAACCCGCAGCCAGGCCATCGCGGCATATCGAACCGGGCTGGACAACGAGCAAAGCACCGTGGTGCTGGCCGCGCTGGCCCGCGTGCTGGAAGCCAAAGACGAAGCCGTGCTGACCGCCGCCATCGACGCGGCGCTGGCCGGGGCGACGCTCGGCGAACTGGCCCGCACCCTGCGCCACGGCGACGAAACCAAAACCACTGTCGCGCCGCTGACGCCGTATCGCGCCGCCGCGCCGTTTGAAGCCCTGCGCGATTTTGCCGAAGATTACGCCACCGAGCACGGCCATCGCCCGCAGGTGTTTTTGGCCAATCTGGGGCCGATTCCGCAGCACAAAGCCCGCGCCGATTTTGCCACCGACTTTTTCCAGGTGGGCGGTTTTGAAGTGCTGAACAACAGCGGTTTCGCTGCGCCGGACGCCGCCGCGCAGGCCGCGCTCCACAGCGGCGCGCCGATTGTGGTCATTTGCAGCACCGATGACGATTACCCGCAGGCTGTTCCGCCTATTTGCCGGCAAATCAAAGCGGCCAACCCGGATGTCACCGTGGTGCTGGCCGGCTACCCCGCCGATCAGATTGAAGCCCACAAAGCCGCCGGCGTCGATGAGTTTATTCACGTCCGGGCGGATGTGGTTGATGTTTTGGGCCGGTTGCAGGGGAAGTTGTAAAAAGGAATCAGGAATCGGGAGTCAGGAGTCAGGAAAATGCCTGACTCTCGAATTTCATCCCGACAATCGGAGTACCAAATTTGGAGTCCTATCAGGATCTGAAGGTTTGGCAAAAAGCAGTTGAAACAGTCACCGATATTTATCGAATGACGAAAGGGTATCCCAAAGACAAGATGTATGGTTTGGTTTCGCAAATGCGCCGTTCGGCCGTTTCAGTTCCTTCGAATATTGCCGAAGGCTGGGGTCGCGGGAATACCAAAGAATATATTCGTTTTTTAGCCATTGCCAGAGGGTCTTTGTTGGAGCTTGAAACACAGTTAATTATTTCAGAAAAACTGGGGTATTTGTGCCCAGAAAAGCACAATGTTTTGATAAAACAAACTGGCGAAATTGGTCGAATGTTAAATGGCCTTATAGCCAGCCTGTCACGACAAATTTAGGGGTAAAGGTCATCAGTAATTCGTTTTTTACTGACTCCCGACTCCTGACCCCTGACCCCTTTACCGGAGGATTAAATGAACCAACCAGATTTTACAAAAATCAATTACGACGACATTCCTTTTGACGTGCCCAGCTACGAGCAGTGGCGTCAAAAGGTTGAAGCCGAAACCGGCCAGTCCGCCGACGAACTGGTCTGGAAAACCAACGAGCAGATCGATGTGAAGCTGCTTTACACCGCCGCCGATACGGCCAATCTGGAGCATCTGGATTTTGTAGCCGGCCTGCCGCCCTTTTTGCGCGGCCCCTACCCCACCATGTACGTTGCCCGGCCGTGGACCGTGCGCCAGTATGCCGGCTTCTCCACCGCCGAAGAGAGCAACGC
>CAYOXS010000226.1:0-9900 GCA_964407935.1 uncultured Caldilineaceae bacterium | reverse complement strand
CCCGGTATTTTTCCAGCGTTTCATACATGGCCAGCAGATTTTCTACCGGCACCAGCGGCTGCACGTTATGGACGCTGGTAAAAATCCAGCCGCCGCCAGGCTTAAAATCTGCAATGCGCTGTTTAACCTCGGCCCGCACCTCGTCCGGGGAGCCAAAGGGCAGGGTTTTTTGGGTGTCAACCGCGCCGCCCCAAAAGACCAGCTCGCGGCCAAACCGGCGTTTTAAATCAACCGGGTCCATATTTTTGGCCGTCCACTGCACGGGGTTGAGAATATCCACCCCGGCCTCAATGAAATGGGGCAGCAGTGGCAGCAGCGAGCCATCGGTGTGGTAAAAGGTTTTCCAGGTGGTGTGCCGGTGAACCCAGTCATTGAGCCGAGTGTGGAACGGTTTGAACAGCTCGCAGTAGCTGGCCACCGACAGCATCGGCGCGTGCTGCGCGCCAAAATCGGTGCCGCTGAGAAAAATGGCATCCACCCGGTTGCCCACGGCGTTAAAGATTTTTTGCAGGTTTTGCAGGGCAATCTCGCACTGGCGCTCAAATACCTGATAGATGAACTCCTGGCGGGTGATGGTGCTCATATACCATTCGGCTTCGTCGCGGATGCCTTTGGGGTTTTTGAGCCAGACCGCCGGCACCAGCGCGATATCGCCAAAGGCGGTGCCGCCAATGTTGATGTAAATGGCTTTGTCGGTTTGCTCGTAGGCGCGGTTGACTTCGGCGGCAAACCAGGCCACGTCTTCATCAGCCAGCAGGCCAAACTCCTCGGTGTTGTCGGCCACGGTCAGGGTGCTGTCATCCAGCGGCTGCTGGCGCGGCAGCGAGTCAAAGTAGTAGCCGCCAGCGGGCATTTTGCCGCTGGGCGGCACGCTGCGGTCATTTTCGGGCCACATCAAAATGGTGCCATCGGCTTGCGGGGTGGTGTTGTAATGCTCCGGCACCAGCACCGGCGTGCCGTCAAAATATTCCCACTCGCGCCAGTTTTCATTTTTGCAACCGAACATGGTTTTGGGCGGATTAATGCCGATGACATCGCCGCCGAGCGCGGCCAGCAGGTCGGGCTTGATTTCGCCCAGATTCTGGTACGGCTCGATGATTTTGACCGGCGTGCCGGGCGGGTCGAGCTTGAGCGCCTGGCGCAATTTGTAGACCATCTGCACGTGCAGGCCGGTTTGAAAACCGGCGCCCACGTCCAGCGGAATTTTATCGGGTTCCTGATGATTGAGGGCGGTTTGCACCCGTTCACGGGAGTTCATTGGTTAGCTCCATTTCTCCAGCCGCTTGATAATGGCCAGTTGTTCGTCTTCGTCGTTGCTGCTAATCCACAGGTAGATGCCTTTGGGCGAGTCCATCGCGTCGATAAACGCTTCCAGCTCGCTGTGCTGCAAATCAACAATGATGGATTTGCCGGCGGCCAGCACTTTTTTAATGAGCGGCACCCACTGCATAATCGGCTGGCCGTCGCCCGGCTCCTGCACCCACTGGATGCCGTTGATTTCCGGCACGGACAAAATGTAATCCAGGTGGCGGGCCACGCCCCGGCCATCCACGTGATAAACGTTGTGGGTCATCGGCTTGACTTCGCGCTGCAAAATGGGCAGGCTGAACTCGGCAAAGAACTGCGGCGAAATCATGGCCGAAAAATCGCAACTGGGCACGTGGAATTTGCCAAAGGAGGGGATGCCAATCCAGCACATCGACGGCATTTTGTAGGCTTTGAGGATGGCGTCAAAGTGGTCAAAAATGCGGTGGAAATCGGCAAAGGCGATGTCAATGAGCTGTTTGGCTTCGGCGGGGCTGTCGTACAAATCCATGCACAACTGCTGCGAGCCGCGCCAGGCCATAGCGCAATCTTCGCCGGGGTGCAGGTCGGTGTAGCCCACCAGATATTTGCCGGCGCAGCGTTCCAGCGCGCAGGTCATCAACTCCTCAATTTTTTTAAAGTAGACGCCGTTCATATCCAGCTTCAGTTTTTCCATATCGTCCCAGCTTTTGACGATGGGGTGCGACCAGGAGGTGACTTCGCCGTAGGTCAGTTCCGAACCGTAAAAAGCGGCGTAAATATCCGGCCCCAGGTTGGGATCGAACATGGGGAAGGTTTCGGCGTGAAACATTTTGCCTTCGATGGATTTTTCAAACGCCTCCACGCGCGGCTCAACCTCAAACCAGATGCGTTTCCACTCCTCCGGCGATTTGTGCCGGGTGCTCTCAACATTAAAGGCGGCGTTGTGGGCCACAAAGCGTACCGGCGCCCGGTCGATGATTTCCTGCCGGTGCCAGGCGTAGATGCGCTGCATGGCCGCGTCAAAATCGGGTTTGGTTTCCAGTTCTACCGGCCACCAGGCGGCGTCGATGGGGTGTGGTGTCATCGGTCAAGCTCCTTAAAAATAGGATTCAGGGGTCGGGAGTCAGGGGTCAGGGTATCAGCCCAAAATAATCTCCAGCGACCATTGTTTGGTTTGCCGGGCCGGGGCCAGGCCAAATTCGTTGCGTTCAACCGCCTCGGCCAGGGTGTCGCCGCCGCCGATGCCCGGCTCAAAGCCCAGATTGTAGTAGGGCGGCGCGTCGGGCAGCCCGGCCCAGCCGCCGTAGTTGAGCCACAGCGACAGATGCGTTACTTCGGCGGGATCAAAGCGCGCGGTGAAACTGCGCCCGCTGGCCGGGTCGGTGAGGCCGGCTGTTAGCGGGCCGGGGCCGGGCAGCGGCAGGGTGTTCAATTTGATGCCCTGCCCCGCCGAGCGCGGCGGGATGCGGGCCAGATCAACCGGGCCGGCGGCGGGCCACGGCAACAGGTCGCTGGGCTGGCCCAGTTCCGGGGTGGCAGAGGCCAGCCGCACCTGCTCCACCGGCAGGTGCAGCCGCATCCCCGCCGAAATGTTGAGCAGCGGGTGCATGGCCCACACAAAGGGCAGCGGCAGCGGCGCAAAATTGGTCAGCCGGTAATCCAGCCGGAAGGCGGGTTGGCCGGCCTCAACCGTCACCGTGCGTTCAAAGCGGTACGGAAAGCGCACGCCAAAGGCCGTGGCCCGCAGGCTGACCCGCTGCGGGGATTCTGCCGTAATGTCGCAGTCCCACGGCTGGCCCCACAATTCGCCGTGGTCGGGGATGGGCGTGCCGGCCCACGGTTCGCTGGGGCAGGGGCCGGGCAGCACCGCCGGAAAGCATTCGTCAAGGCCGCCGGTATCGTACTGCGCCACGTAAGAGGCGTCGTACCGCGGCGCAAGGTAGGGCAGGTGTGGGTTGCGCCACAGCCATTCGTGCTGCGAGGGCAGGTGTTTGATCGAGCTGATTTTGCCGCCCAGCGCCGGGATAATTGTCAGGCTGAGCTGCTCGTTTGACAGATTTAACGCTTCGAAACCCTCAACGGTGAGGCGGCGAAGCTGGCAGGTGTGCGGCATGGTTTATCCTTTCACAGCTCCGGCGGTGAGGCCCTTTATCAAAAATCGCTGCAAACCGATAAACAGGATCACGGTAGGCAGGGTGACGATAACCGCCCCGGCAAACATATCGGCCCATTTGTACTGAAACTCGCCGACGTAGGTGAGCAAAAAGCCGGGCGGAATGGTGCGCATAGCCTGGCTGGTGGTCAGGCTGAGAGCAAAAATCAGGTTGTTCCAGGCGTTTAGAAAAGAGAACAACCCCACCGCCACCAGTCCCGGCATAATCAGCGGCAGCACAATCTGCCCCAGCACTTGCGAGCGGTTGCAACCGTCCACCCGCGCCGCGTCCTCAATTTCGTGGGGAATGGTCTCGATAAAACCGGCCATCATCCAGATGGAAAAGGGCAGGCTGAGGCTGGTGAAAGAGAGGATCAGCCCAAAGTAGGTGTCCAGCAGGCTCAGGTCGCGGTACAGGGAATAGAGGGCGATGACGATAATCACCGGCGGGAACATCTGCGAGGCCAGAATGCCAATGAGCAGCCAACGTTTGCCCCAAAAACGCAACCGGGCAATCGCGTAACCGGCCGGCACCGACACCAGAATGGTGACCAGCGCGGTGGTAAAGGCCACAAAAACGCCGTTGCTCACGTAAGTTACAAAGCCGGCGCGGTCTACCAGTTGCGAGACGTAATTTTCCAGCGTTACAGCGCGGGGAATCCACTGTGGAGGCATGGCAAAGGCGTCGGCATTGGGTTTGACGCTGGTTGAGACCATCCAGAAGGTGGGAAAGAAAATGAAGCCGACCATCGCCAGCAGCAGCAGGCTGACAAGCGTGTTTTTGAGCGAGCGATGGCGGTCCAGCTCAATATCAAAACTGCGCATTTTTTTCGCCCTCCATCGCCTTGATGTAAAAATACAGAAAAGCCACCAGTCCGGCCAGCCACAGCACGGCGATGGCGCTGGCGTAGCCCAGCCGAAAACTGAGAAACGCCTGCCGGTAGGTATACACCGACAGCACCATTGTGGCGTTCACCGGGCCGCCCTGGGTGGTGGTCCAGATCAAGTCAAAGTTGTTAAAGTTCCAAATGACCATCAGTGCGGTCACAATCATAATGATGCCCTTGAGATGGGGCAACGTGACGTAACGAAAGCGCGCCCACATGCCCGCGCCATCGATTTTGGCCGCTTCCATCAGGTCTTCGGGGCGGGTTTGCAGGCCGGCCAGCAGCATCAGCATATAAAACGGCGTCTGGTTCCAGATGTTGGCCACAATAATCGCCGGCAGGGCGTGGGCGGTGCTGCCAAACCAGGGAATAAATTCATCAATCAATCCCAGCGTTTTGAGGGTGTAGTTGATCAACCCCACTTCGCCGTTGAACATGTACAGGGTGAGCAGGGCCACAATAACCCCCGGCACCACCCACGGAATCAGGGCGATGCCGCGCAAAATGTGCCGAAAGGGCAGGTGCTCGTTGAGCAGCAGGGCCATGCCAAAACCCATCCCAAACCCGCCGGCCACCGACGCCGCCGTAAAAATCATGGTGTTGAGCACCGCCGTGATAAAGATGGGGTCGGCGGTAAAAAGCTGGGTAAAATTGCGCAGGCCGATGAATTTTTGCTCGTCCGGCAGCATCAGGTGGGTGTCGTACACGCTGGTATACAGCACCTGCACCAGCGGATAAAAAATGACCACGGCTAAAATGAGCAGGGCCGGCATCAAAAACAGGACGGCGTAAGTGCTGTCGCTTAAATCCTTGCGCGGCGTGGAAACAATCAACCGCTCCAACCGGGAAGGGTGGCTATCGGGCCTGTTTTGGGGAACGGTTGGCTGCATAAAAAAACCTCGTGCCATAAAAACCTCAGCGGCAATCAGCAAAACACAGACTCATTCCATACCATACAGCGTTTTCAGATTGCGGGTAATGTCGTCAAGAGTCCGGTCAATATCGGCATTGGACAGGGCCACTTCCTGCATGCCCTGGATAACGTACTGCTGGGCCGCGCCGTACTGCGGGTTGTAGGGGCCACCAATCATCGACGGGATAATCTGGTTGATGTAGGCCTGGCTGACCGGATCGGTAAAGTAGGCGGCGTGGGTTTGGGTGACGGTGCTTTTGAGCGGCGGGATCATTCCCAGCGGAATGAGATACGCTTCAATGGAGATGTCGCTGCTGACCAGATGCTGCACAAACTCCCAGGCCAGCGCCGGATGCCCGGTCTTTGTCGAGATGCCAAGCTGGTGAATATCGGCCAGGGTCACGGGCCGGTCAACATCGCCCAGCGGCACAGTGGTTACGCCAAAGGTATCGTAAAAAGCCTGGCCGGCCAGCGCCGGGTTCAGCGAGCGCAAAATACCGACCGTGTACGGCCCGTCCAGCTTCATCACAATCTGGCCCTTGGCCATCAACTCGCGTTCTTCCTTGATTTGCTGGCCCAGCGGCGTGTAGCCGTTTTGGGCGATCATTTGCAGCCAGGCAAACGCCTGCCGGGTGTCCGGCGTGTTAAAATTCATATCGCCGTAGTACATGGGCCGGGCACCGTAAGTGAGCAGCCACGGCCAGAAACCCACCAGCGCGTAATCAATTTTGGTGGTGTCAACGCCAATGGGATACACCTCCGGCGGCAGCGACCGGCGCATGCTGGCCATCATGTCGTTCAGTTCGTCCATAGTTTGGGGCGGCGCGCTGTAGCCGGCCTGGGCCAGCAGCTTTTTGTTGTACCACAATCCGTGGGGACTCAGGCCAAAGGGAATGGCGTACAGTTTGCCCTCGTAGGTGCCGGCTTGCAGACCGCCGGCCCAGTTGTCGGCCAGTTCTGCGGGGGTGGTAAATTCGTGCAGGTCGCGCAGCACGCCCAGCGGGCCAAGTTCCTGCGACCACGGGCCGCTGAGTTGGGCGACATCGGGCGGGTTGCCGCCGGCGGCCATAGTGATGAGTTGCTGCCGAACCTGATCAAAGGGGATAGCAATATTTTCGATGGTGACGCCGGGGTGCGAAGCTTCAAAATCGGCGATCACTTTTTCAATATTTTCGCGGGTGGATTGCTCGGCGGAGGCCCAGTTGGCAAAACGCAGCACAACCTTCTCGCCGGGGTTGCCGGTCCGGCCTGGCGTTTGAACGGTATCGCTCACGTCGGACGCCGGGACAGGTTGAGCGCCGCAGGCCGCTCCCAGCGGTAGCAGCACCGCCGCAACGATGAGCAGTCCCACCAATTTAAACATCTCTGTTTGCTTTCCTACCACGTTGTATCGCTGAAAGAACTATTTTTTGTTGGGCCCGGCTAAAGTGGCGTCGCCGGACGGGTGCGAATCGGCTCAAAAAGGTGTTTTGGAAAACAGGAATACCTGTGTTATGCTCTGTATTGTAAAATTTTTAGCAGCCGGCCGTAAAGACATTTTGGGCCAACAGAGTGCCATGCTGATGCCAACCTTCAGTCACGATGAGTTTGCCAAACAAATCCGCCAGGCGCTGGAAAACCTGTACGATTTTGCCTACCTGCAAAATCTGGAGTTGACCAACGCCCTCAGCGAGCAGGGCCAGAGCCTGGACAAAAGCGTGCGCCAACTGCGGGCCGATCTGATTGACGCCATCGAGCGGCTCAAGCCGGACGACAACCTGCCGCCTCACGCCAAAGAGCGCCGCCCCTACGATCTGCTGTACGGGCGCTACGTGCAGGGCCTCAACACCACCGAGCTGGTGGAAGAGCTGATGATCAGCGTGCGCCAGCTTCGGCGGGAAAACAAGCGGGCGCTGGAGGCCGTAACCGAACTGATGTGGGAGCGCTTTGAAAGCCAGCTTGCCGCGCCCGCCCCACCGCCCGCCGCCCGCCGCCAGGCCGCCGATAGGGAAGCCGACCAGCTCATCAGCCGGGCCAACCCGGAAGATTTGCGGCTGCCCGCGCTGGTATCCGGCCTGCTGGCTACTTTGCAGCCGGTAGCGGCCAAACACAATATTCAGCTCATCAACCGGCTGCCGGACGATCTGCCGCCCGTACACGCCGACCGGGTGCTGCTGCGGCAGGGATTGATGGGGGTGTTGTCGTACGCGTTCAGCCGGGCCAACAGCGGCGCGGTGCAGGTTGAGGGCCGCGCCGGCAAATCGGTTCACCTGTGCCTGACGGCCAGCGGCGAAACCGGCGCGCCGCGCGGCGGGGTCAGTTTGGAGGTGAGCCAGAAGCTCATCGCCGGGCTGGGCGGCTATGTTGAGGTGGCCAGCTCTGTCGCCCCGTGGCAGGTTAACATTTCGCTGCCGGTGGCGGAAACCGTAGGGGTGCTGGTGATGGACGACAACGCCGGTTTGCTGGAGTTGTTTCGGCGCTATCTGGCCGGGCGGCCCTACCATCTCATCGAGGTTCACTCCGTGGCCGAGGCCATTGCCCAAACCCGCGCGGCGCAGCCCCGGCTGGCCATGCTGGATATTATGATGCCGCAGCAGGACGGCTGGGAAGTGCTGCAGCAGCTTCGGGCCGCGCCAGAAACCGCCAGCCTGCCCATCATTATCTGCTCGGTGCTGGTTGAGCCGGAAATCGCCGCGGCGTTGGGCGCGTCGGATTATTTGCCCAAACCGGTTACCCAGGACGCGTTGCTGACCAAGCTGGAGCAGTGGCGTGGCGCTCCACCCGCGTCGGCGGAATAGCCGACACCAACCCCTGCAAATAATTGAGCGTTTCCGTCGGCGAAAAACCGCCATCGCTGGCAATGGCAATCGTTCCGCCGTGCCAGGTTTCCTCTACCGCCTGCCCGCTGGCCACAATTATAATCAGGTTGGCCGTGGCCGGGTTTTGTTTCAACTCCGAAATCAGCCAGTACCCATCCCGGTTGGGCATCACCAAATCCAGAATGAGCGCGTCCGGCGGCTGAGCCTGAATCCGGGCCAGCGCATCGTGGCCGCTGTAGGCGCGGAACACCTGGTACGGCTTGCTGCCGGCCTTTACCATTTGCTCCAGCATGCGCACCGCGCTGGGGTTGTCATCAACAATCAGTAGGCTTTGGGCGTTGGGCGCGGCGGCGGCCAGCGCCGCATGCAGGGCATCGGTGGTGATGGGTTTTTGCAGGTAGTGATCCACGTGCAAAATTTGCCGCGATTGCTTTGGCCCCGGCAGCGGGCAGTAAATCAGCGGCACCGGCAGCGGCGGTGTTTCTGTGCCCGCAGAAAAGGCTTCATTAATAATGACGGCGCGGGCGCTGGTTTGCACCACCAATCGCTGCGCTTCGGCCACGGTTGGCGCCACAGCCAGCTCGTATCCTTCCAGATGGCGCTGCAACAGTTTCACCTCGTCCGACTCCGCCTCGCCGAGGGCCACCAGCACCGGCTGGGATTTGCGGCTGGGGCCGATGGGAGTCGCCCGAGCCATTCGCGGCGCAGCGGCGGCTGCGCCCACCGGCAGCGAAAACGAAAACGTGCTGCCCTGGCCAAACACGCTTTCTGCCCACAGTTTACCGCCATGCAGTTCGATGATTTGCTGGCTCACCGTCAGTCCCAGGCCGGTGGTGCTGCTGACGCCACCGCTGTTGTCAAGCTGCCGAAACTCCTCAAACACGCGTTCCAAATCCTCCGGTTTGATGCCGGGGCCGGTGTCGCTCACCTGTACTGTGACGCCGCTGTGGGTGGCCGCGGCGCGCACGGTGATGCTGCCGCGAGCGGTAATCCGGGTGGCGTTGCTGAGCAAATTGAGCAGCACCTGGCTGATCCGCACCCGGTCCAGGGTGATGTCCGGCAGGCTCGGCGGGATGTCAAGTTGCAGCGCCAACCCTTTGGTTTCGATCAGCGGCCGCACCATTTCGGTGCTTTCGCGCAGTACTTCGCGCAGGTTAACCGCTGTTGGCCGCAGCCCCATCCGGCCGGCTTCCAGTTTGGACAGGTCCAGAATATCGTCAACCAGGGCCAGCAGGTGGCGGCTGTTACGATAAATTTCGGTCACATCGCGCAGGTAGGGCGGCGGCAGCTTTTTGCCGTACGATTCCTGGGCAAAGGCCATCGTCTCACTGAAGCCCAAAATCAGGTTGAGCGACGTGCGCAGTTCGTGGCTCACTTTGGCCGCAAATTCGGCTTTAAAGCGCAGGGCCTGATCGGCCAGATTGCGGGCTTCAAACAGTTCGGTGTTGGCCCGCTGGAGCTGGTTGTGGGTGATGTCCAGTGATTTGAGGGTGCGCTGTAATTGGCCGCGATGCTGGCGGGCCTCTTCGGCGCTGGCGGTGGCGTGCCGGGCGCTGGCCTCCGCCGATTCCAGCGCGGTGTACAGCCCCATTGTGGCCTGGCTGGAAACCAGCGCGGTGAGCAGTTGCACAAACACCAACCCCGCCAGCGCATTGCCCGAGCCGGCCAGCTCCGGCAGAGACAGTACCAGCAGCAGTTGCGCCAGCACCGCGGCTGTCGCCGCGCCAAACGCGCCCAGCGGCCCGGCCAGCGCCCCGGCAATCACAATCAGCAACACAAAAATATAACCGGTGTCCAGATTGTTTGAACGCCAGATGAGAAAAGTGGTGAACAACAGTTGGGCCGCCAGATACAGCGCAACGG
>CAYOXS010000225.1:8919-10103 GCA_964407935.1 uncultured Caldilineaceae bacterium | reverse complement strand
TGCCAATACGAACAGGTTAAAACCAACCCACAGCCAAATTGTTCCTTCGATCATATTTTGTATTCCTGTAGCTAAATTAGGTTGTGAGGCAACAAAAAACGAGACCCCACGGTAACAAATATCGTGGTAGTCTCGCCAGTAGTGTAAGCATCACACGTACGGTCAGCCGAGAGAATGACTCTGGCTTGACGACTGACCGACCTGCTAATGAACTTTTACAGTTTAATCTTCACAAACAGGTGGCTACTCCCTAACCTTAACTTGGAAAGTAACACATCTTATGACCTCTGTCAAAAAGGGTAGTGGTAAAATTGTAAATGATGGGCCGTCATTGCGAAAGAGCGTTCCACGCCTGCGGCGGGGCAGGTGAACGACTGAAGCAATCTCATTTTTGGCCAGGGATAGGGTCTGCCACCACAATCAGCCGTTTAACATCGGCAAACGCTTCAAAACCGATCATACCATATCCCCCACTTTGCTGATTTTTCTGGGCCGGCGCTTCACAAAATCGCCGGCTGCCAGCGCCGCGCCGCCAACAATAAACAGGCAAGCCGCGGCGATGACCCAACTCGGTTGGGCCAGGCCAAACAACACCAGCAACAGTGTCGACAGCAGCGGCGCGGCGTAGGCAAACGCGCCCAACACTTTGATGTTGCCGCGTTTTACACCGTGGTCCCAGGTAAAAAAAGCCGCACCCACCGGCCCCAGCCCCATCAACCCAATGGCCAGCCATTCCGGGCCAGAGGGCCAGACCCACTGCTCAAACAACAGGTGGCATACCAGCGCCAGCAGCGCCGTCGCCCCGCAAAAGCCGCCCACCGAGTCGCTGGGGATGGCCCCAAACAGCCGTGACAGCACCGAATACGAGGCCCAAATCACCGCACACACCACCGCCGAAACATACCCCAGCGTGTAGGCCGGCTCAAAATTGAGCGACTGGCCTTTGGTCACCAGCAACGCCGCGCCGACAAACCCCGCCCCGGCTCCGGCCAAATGGAACCAGCGCAGCCGCTCGCCGGGCAAAAACGTGGCAAAAACCACAATCAACAGAGGCCACAGGTAATTGATCAGATTGGCTTCAACCGCCGGCGAATTTTTGAGCGCCAAAAAATAGAAAAAGTGATAGCCAAACAGGCCGTAAATCCCCAGCGCCCACACCCGCCCCGGCAGTTTGAGCGGTTTGA
>CAYOXS010000225.1:0-8819 GCA_964407935.1 uncultured Caldilineaceae bacterium | reverse complement strand
CGGCAGTTTGCCGCGGAAAGCATACGCCAACTGCCCAACCGCGTCAAACAGCCGGGGCGATGGCGGAGTCTGCCGGCAGCACCGCGCTCCGTTCAACGGCGGCCAGCACATCTTTTAAAATTGGTTTGCGCTGAAACTTCAGCACCTCGCCCGCCGCGGCGGCTTCAAACACGCCTTCGGCCACGTTGACATCCTCGTACACCAGCAAAATCAAATCGCTGCGGCCGGCCTGCCGCACTTTGTCCAGTTTGCGCTGCAAATAGTGCGGATGCCAAAAGCCCACAATTTCCAGCAGCGCCCGCCGCCCGTCTTTGCGATGGGTCAGCGAAAAATCGGGGATCATCACCGAGTCGCCGGCGATGATCAAATCATCCTCGCGGGCCAACTGCCACTTGCGTTTGGCTCCGCCGTACTTGGTTTCAAATTCGGCGGCAAAATCGGCCTCCAGCCGGCTGTCAAACTCGCGCCCCGGTTTAAAATAACCCCGCAGCGAGGTGCTGTCATCGAGCTGATACCGCAGCGGCTGGCTGCGCCCCGCGCCGGGCGGCAAAACTTCGGCTTCCATTTGCCAGCGCGGGCAGAGCAGCAGCGCCGGCAAAAACCTGGCAAACTGCACCCCGTAGCGAATGGTTGACGTGACAAACGGCGAAATTGGCCCGTGCAGGGTAATGTGATAACCAACGGGCGCGGATTGAATGGTGTACATCAATTTAAATAATTTGATGTATTTGAACACCTCTTTGTAGCCGCCCTCAACCACCAGCCGCATTTCCCGCGCCCAGTACAGCACGCCCCGGGCCAGTTCCAGGTTGTAGCGGGCAATCAAATCCACCGGCGAAATTGGCTCGCCGGGGTTGAGCAGAATTTGCTCCTCGGCCAGGTCGGCAAACAGGGCCGCCTCAATATCGACAGCTGTCAGTCCCAAGCGGGCCGCGGTTTCGGCCAGCACCTCGGCCCGGCCGTAGGGTTGAAAAATATCGGCCTGCGTTGTAACCGGCCCGCGGCCAAAAAGCGCCGCCCGCAGTTCGGCCGGGACAACCGGCGGCTCGTTGCCAAACGCGGCCCGTTGTTCCAGCACCGCCGCCAGCCCGCGAATAACCGGATAATTGAGGCTGTCGCCCTCAAACGCGCGCAGGGCTTCGGCCAGCGCCGCCCGGCTCTGCCCCACCTGCTCGCCAAACAGCCGGATCAAGCCGGACGCCAGCGCCAGATTCTGGTAATTGGCCGGAATACCGCGCACCGAAACCTGGTCATCTTCAATTTTGAGCCGGGGGCGGATCAACTCGGATTTGAGCATTTGGCTATCGCAAAAAACTAAATCGGACTCGTGAAAAATCAACTTTTGCCGAGAATCAAAGAAAAGTTCCTGTATTGTAACGGAAAGGTGCCATCATGAAAAACACCACACGTTTGTTAGGGGTTGCTGCACTGCTGATGGCCGGGTTGGCTGCCTGCAACACCGCCCCGCCGGTTGATTCTCAGGCCACCATTGAAGCCGCCGTCGCTGCCACCGATGCCGCGCAGGCGGCCAATCAGGCCACCATTGAAGCCGCCGTGGCCGCCACCACCGCCGCCCAGGCTGCCAGCCAGCCCACGCCAACGGCGACTCTGGTTGCGCCGCCTCAAGCCACCGGCCAGGCTACCGGTCTGCCGCCGGAGGTTGTGGCGATGACCGAAGAAGAACTGGCCGCGCTCATCGAGCAGGCCGTCACCGAGGCGGTGGTCGCCAGCGAGCAGGCCGCCGCCGCCAGCGAACAGGCCGCCGCCGATGGCACAGTATCGCCGGATGAGGTGCAAACGGTGGAGGTGAGTTTTGCCAATGCCGACGAGGCCATTGCCTACGCCGAGGAGCTGTTGGGGCTTTATACCAGCCTGTACGGCGAACTGGCCGTGGCCGCAGTGGATGAACTGAGCCAGGTTGAAGACGAGCTGGCCGCGCTGGTGGTGGCGGTGGATGAACTCAATCAGGTGATGGCCGAGATGAATACCTCGCTTGAGCAGGGTGTGGCGCTGGCCGAGGAAACCATCGCTCAAATTGAAACCGCCACCCAAACCGTGAGCGAGGCCGCGCAAACGGTGCAAAGCCAGACGCAGGCGTGGCAAACCACCCACCAAACCGACCGCGACAACCGCATTGCCACCGCGGTGGCCGTGCCGCCCAATCAGGTCAGCGGCGACCCGCAAGTGGCCATTAAAAATGTGCTGGACTTTGTGCAAACCGGCCAGGCGGCCACCGCCGATGGTCAGATTTCGGCGGATGAGCTGGCGCAACTGGCGCAACTGGGGGCTAACGCCAGCGCCGCCGCCGGGCAAAGCGGCAATCTGGAAATGCAGGAACTGGCCGGCCTGCTGACCACCGTCACCGAGCATCTGGCCGGGGGCAACATTCCGCAGGCGCAGGCCGGGCTGGCTCAGCTTGGCGTGGCCGCGCCGCTGGCTCTGCCGCCCAATAACATTCCGCAAGACCCGCGCTCGGCCATCCAAACGGCGCTCGAATTTGCCAGCGCCGGTCAGCAAATTTTGCAGGGCGACCCGCCCACGCCGGAGCAGTTGGTGCAACTGGCTCAGTTGGGGTCAAACGCCAGCGCCGGCCTGTCGGCCAGCGGCATGCCGCAGTTGCAGCAGTTAGCCGGCAAAGTTAACGATATTACCGGCCAGATTTCGCTGGGGCAGCCGGCACAGGCGCAACTGCAAATCAACCAGCTTGGCGAAGCGCTCAACTCGCTGCCCGACATCAATCTGCCGGAAAAGCCAGACCTGTCCAACCGGCCGTCGCTACCGGATAAGCCGGCCCGGCCATCGAAGTAGTAGGTCGCGCTTGTAGCGTGACCGTCGGGCTGCAAGCCCGACCTACGACCAGGCCGCGCCAGTCAACGCGGTCTTTCACGGCAAGTTAATTTTGTATTTCACAATTTTTGTCCGCGAAGCGACAAACAACTCGCCCTGGTCATTGAAGCGTAGCCCGTACGCCTGCACGTTGATCGAATTGAGATACTGCCCGCCGGAGTCAAAAATTTTGACCGGCCCAACCAGTTCGCTAACATAAACCCGGCCCTGCCCATCTACAGCGATGGCCATTGGCGAGTCAATGGCCGCCGGCCCGGAACCGCCGCCAAATGTGTCCAGATATTTACCATCCGGGTCATATTTCAACACCGCGTTATTGAACGTACCCAGAGCGTAAATGTTGCCCAGGCCGTCCACCGCTACGCGGGTGTCCAGCTCCGAGGAGTTGGTTTGCCCGCTCACCGCCTCGCTGATGGTCAGCGTGGGTTCGCCGCTGGCGTTGAAGCGCACAATATCGTCCTGGCCGCCAAACCAGGGCGCGATCACCGCGCCATCGGCGGCCACCACCACATCGTCAAAACCCCAACCCCGCTCATACTCAAACTGGCCCAGCGATTCGCCGGTTTCGGCGTTGTATTTGTTGATCAGGCCGCTCTGCACCACGTACAGGTTGCCCTGCCGGTCAACATCCATCCCCCGCAGCGGCATTTCAGCGTCTACAGACCACTGGTTGATAAATTTACCGGTGTCATCAAACACCTGAATCCGGCCGCCAATATATTCGCCCACGTAAATGTGGCCGGTGTAGTTATCAACAGCCACGCTGCGGGCATCGGAAAACATGCCGGGGCCAATCCCCTCGGCCCCAAACGAAAACAGCATGCTAACCGGGCCGGGCGTTGGCGAGGGCGTGGCTGTTGGTGTGGGCCGGGGCGTGGGGCTGGAAGTGGGCAACGCGGGGGTGGGCGGGTCGTTGGGCAGCGCAATCTGGTCCGATGACGCGCCGGCCGTTGCCGGTTTTGGCTCGGTGGGGCGAGCGGTTGCCGCGGCCGGGGTGGCAGTCAGCCGGGCAATCTCGGCGGGTTCCAGCACGCGGGTGGGCGCGGCGACTTCGGTAGGCGCGGCGGCTTGAAAAAGTCCCTCGGCGTTAAATAGCAGCAGCCCGCAGGCCAGCATCGCTACCAGCACCAGCCCCACCCCGGCCACTCCGGCTATCAAGGCATAACCGGGCAAGCCACTTTTGGGCTGGGTCACGGGCGCGGCATCCGGGCCAGTAGCTCGCACCGTCGCTTCGCTGCGGGCGATTTCGGTTTTGTCCGCGGCCGCCGGCGCAAACCGCGCCGAATCCAGTACCGCCGCCGCCAGCGCGTTCACCAGTTCGCCGGCGGTGGCATAGCGGTTTTCGGGGTTTTTGGCCATCGCTTTAAGGATGACCTGCTCCACGGCCGGCGGCAGCTCCGGGTTGAGCACGTGCGGCGGCGGCAGGGGATCGTTGATATGCTTGACCAGCACCGCAATCGGCGTTTCAGCTTTAAACGGCACGCGGCCCGTGGCCATTTCGTACAGAATCACGCCGAGCGCGTAAATATCAATTCGATGGTCAACCGCGCCGCCGCGCCCCTGCTCCGGGGCCATATAAGCCGGCGTGCCCAGCACGCCGCCGGTCTGGGTTAAATTGGCCGAGCCTTCGACAATTTTGGCAATCCCAAAATCGACCAGCATGCAGTTACCGCGATCATCCACCAGAATGTTGCTGGGTTTCACATCGCGGTGGATAATCCCCTGCGAATGGGCGTAATCCAGAGCGTCCCCGACCTGGCCAACAAACCGGTTGATCTGGTCCAGCGGCAGAGGCTGTTCCTGCAGCAGGTTGATCAGCGCGCCGCTTTCAATGAACGGCATCACCAGATAAGTAAAGCCGTCAACTTCGCCATAATCATGCACCGGCAGAATGTGCGGATGCCGGAGTTTGGCCAGCACTTTGGCCTCCTGTTCAAAACGGGCCACAAATTCGGGGTCGTTGGCAAAGTGCCGGGGCAGCACTTTGAGCGCCACATAGCGCTCCATGTTGGTCTGGTAGGCCTTGTAAACGGCGGCCATCCCGCCTTCGCCCAGTGGCGCCACAATCCGATACGGCCCAAATTCCCTGCCGGTTAAATCTTCCATTGACAGTCCCCCTCGATGATGTAATTTTGAAATTGACGGGTTTTATTGTAGCACAACCTTGGGCTAAAAACTATGCACCAATTTACCCAACCGGAGTTTGGCAAACCGTGAAGCGCGTGATACGTTAACTGATTAGTGGCTTAACACGGCCTGTCAACTGGACTCATCGTTGTAAAAGGAGAGATGTTAGCGCGGTGAGCCGGCGCAAAGCGCCGCCCATCGACGCAGAGGAACCAATGAAACTGTTTTCCCCAAACCAATCTTCCGAACCGAACGGCGCATTAAAACGAGTCACCTCGCGTTCGGCGGCCATTCTGCGGTATGTCGCCGAACTGGCCGGCAGCCGCCCCTTTCCATCCATCCGTTTTGATCAAACCTTTAGCGCGTTTCGTCACCGCAACTACCGGCTCTGGTTTGCGGGCCAGCTTATTTCGCTGGTTGGCACGTGGACGCAAACCACGGCGCAGGGCTATCTTGTTTTTGAGCTGACCCGCTCACCGGTGTATCTGGGCTATGTGGGCTTTGCCGCCGGCGTGCCCTCGTGGCTGTTTATGCTATACGGCGGCGTCATCGCCGACCGCATTCCGCGCCGGCGGCTGCTGGTGTTCACCCAAACCGCCATGATGGTTCTGGCGCTGGGGTTGGCCACGCTAACGTTTCTGCGGCTGGTTCAGCCCTGGCACATTATGGTGTTGGCCCTGGGGTTGGGTATTGCCAACGCTTTTGATGCGCCGGCGCGCCAATCGTTTGTGTTGGAAATGGTTGACCGCGATGACCTGCCCAACGCCATTGCCCTCAACTCCAGCATGTTCAACCTGGCCACAGTAGTTGGCCCGGCCATTGGCGGGGTGGTGTACGCGTTGGTTGGCCCGGCATGGTGCTTTACCTTTAACGGATTGACGTTTTTGGGCGTGATTGCGGCCCTGCTGCTGATGCGGATCAAACCCCTGGCCGCGCGCGCCAACAACAACGCCGCCCTGGCCGATCTGCGCGAAGGGTTACGCTACGTGGCCGCCAACCCCGCTATTCGCACCCTGATTGCGATGGTAGCCGTAATCAGCCTGTTTGGCATGGCCTATATGACCCTCATTCCGGCCTGGGCTGTAACCGTACTGGGCGGCAACGAAACCACCAACGGCTGGCTGCAATCGGCGCGGGGGCTGGGCGCGCTCGGTGGGGCGATGATGATTGCCATGCTGGGCCGCATCAATTTTAAAGGGAAATTACTGACCGCGGGCCTGTTTGTTTTTCCGGCCATGCTGCTGGTTTTTGCCACAATGCGCTGGCTGCCGTTCTCGCTGCTGGCGCTGGTGGGCGTGGGTTGGGGCTTTATGATTTTGTTCAACATGGCCAACACCCTCATTCAAACGCTCGTTTCCGATGAACTGCGCGGGCGAGTGGTCAGCGTGTACACCCTCAGCTTTTTTGGCCTGGCCCCGTTGGGCGCGCTGCTGGCCGGCTGGGCCGCCGAAACTATCGGCGAGCCGCCAACCATTATCCTCAGCGCGCTGATCTCGCTCGCTTTTGCCGCTTTCCTGTGGGTTCGCGTGCCGCACCTGCGCCGGTTGAGGTGAGTTCCTCCCCCAAAATAAAAACGGAGATACCGCTCACCGCCAGGTTCGCCGGTATCTCCTTTCCGCAACACACGTAAATGCTGCTCGCCGTTGAGCATGGGTCTAACGCATGCGCGCACCTATTTTACTCCAACTTTACTGATACAGCGAATTTCCCAAAAAGGGCCGGTATTCAGTTGGTGGTAGCTCTGCACTAAACCGTAAATAACATTTTTGGCCCATCCCCCTCCCCCCCGTAAAGTTCAGGGGCGGACAGGCACTAAATTTTTGGGATGCGTTTCAGTCACCCTCATCCCCCCGGCCCCCTTCCACCCTTCGGGCACTTCGTCCCTGAGGGAGAAGGGGGAGAAAAGAATTTCGGGAGGGGGTTGGGGGGAGGGGCAAAAACGCCAATTTTTGACATCTGTCCACCCCTGAACGCAAGCGAGGGAGGGGGCAAAACGAGGAATTTTTGATTCCCCGGTTAAGTTCTGATTATCCCTGCCTGCAAATCACCGATTCTCCGGTTAAAAGTTGTAACTTCTTACTAAGAAACTTGTAACTTCTTAGTAAGAAACTTATAATTTCTTAGTAAGAAATCTATAACTTCTTAGTAAGAAACTTATAATTTCTTAGTAAGAAAATACATATTTCTTAGTAAGAAACTTATCGTTTCTTTACTTGCAATTTAATTACGGAGGCAAGCAATGACCAGTCGAATTAAGGCAATTAATGAGTCCCGCCCTAAAATTGCCCTGGGCCGAACCGTTCAAATGGATGAACTCATCAAATTTATCGCGAGTCATTCAGGGTTGAGTTCGGGCGGAATTATGCAAGTGCTGCTGGAAGTACACGATGCAATTGTTTATTTCAATAGTTATGGCCAAGGGGTTAAAGTAGAAGGCTTAGGCACTTACCTGCCCAACCTTCGCCTGGATGGCAGCCTTGATGTTGAACACCGGCAGGACCCGCAGCTAAAACGGGACCTCAACCAGCGCGAATTTGGCGGCGCGATTGTGAACCACAAGAACGTTGGCAAATCGGCGGATGAATTGGTGGCCCTGTGGAACGAAACTCACCCCGATGACCCGGTAGAAGAGTAGGCGTCACCTTTGAAACTGCGGCGCACCGTGCTAAAATGTAGCGGCGCAAGCGCAACCAAAAATCATTCCAAAGAAGGAGTAGTTCTATGGCGAAACCAAAAGTATTTGTCACCCGCATCATCCCCGACAAGGGGCTGGATATTGTAAAAGAATTTTGTGAGGCCAACATCTGGCCCGGCGAACTGCCGCCGCCCCGCGATGTGCTGCTGGAAGGCGTGAAAGGCGTCGATGGCATCCTGTCGCTGCTCACCTCCAAAATCGATGCCGAGGTGATGGACATCGCCGGCCCGCAGCTCAAAGTAATCAGCAACTATGCCGTTGGCTTTGACAACATCGATATCCCCGCAGCCACCAAACGCGGCATTCCGGTGGGCAACACCCCCGGCGTCCTCACCGACACCACCGCCGATTTTGCTTTTGCCCTGCTGATGGCCGCCGCTCGCCGCGTGGTTGAAGGCGACAAATACACCCGCGCCGGCAAATGGCAAACCTGGGGGCCAAAATTGCTTTTAGGGCCAGACATCCACGGGGCCACGCTCGGGCTGGTGGGGTTTGGCCGCATTGGCAAAGCGATGGCCAAACGCGCCAGCGGCTTTGATATGAAAGTCCTCTATTACGATCCCATTATCAAGGATGACCCCGAAGCCGCCGCGCTTGGCGCGCAATCCGCCGATCTGGACACCGTGCTCAGCCAGTCGGATTTTATTTCGGTGCATACACCGCTCACCCCGGACACCCGCCACCTGATCAACGCCTCGGCGCTGGCCAAAATGCGCTCCGAAGCGATTGTGATCAACACCGCCCGCGGCCCGGTGGTTGACCACGACGCGCTTTACGAGGCGCTGAAAAGCGGGCAGATCGCTTACGCCGCCCTCGATGTGACCGAGCCGGAACCCATCCCTATGGACAGCCCGCTGCTCACGCTGGACAACATCATCATTGCCCCGCACATTGCCAGCGCCAGTCGCGCCACCCGGGATAAAATGGCCGAGATGGCCGCCGCCAACCTGCTGGCCGGCCTCAAAGGCGAACCCCTGCCCACCTGCGTCAACCCGGAACTGTACAAATAGCGTATTGTGAATTGCGAATGGACGGAATCACAAATTTACGCCCCTGCGCGGTGGTAGCTCTGCTTTAAACCGTGGAACCAAAAATTCTCGCTTTTACCCCCTCCCCTAACCCCTCCCCCTTTTAGGGGGAGGGGAAAATA
>CAYOXS010000224.1:0-10103 GCA_964407935.1 uncultured Caldilineaceae bacterium | reverse complement strand
TAGTGTCTTTCGCCAAAAATGGCGCGCCCGATTCTGACGATGGTCGCGCCTTCTTGCAGGGCGACCTCAAAATCATCGGTCATTCCCATTGATAAATGCTGCCAGTTGATGTCCGGGCGCTCGCTTTGTAATCGCCGCTGTAATCGAGCCAGGCTTTGAAAGGTGGGCCGGACCAGTTCAGCATTGTCAAACCAGGGTGCCATCGTCATTAAACCGTTAATCGTTACGTTTTTCAGCGCCGCCGCCTGTTTCACTTCGGCCAAAAATGCGGCCAATTGCGCCGGGTCAGCCTGCCAGCGATGCAGTTGAAAGCCCGATTTTGTATCCTCGCCAGACACATTACATTGCAGCAAAATGGCTGCCGGCGGCAGATTGTGTTCGCCAATCAGCCGGTCGATGCGTTGGGCCAGTTTGAGGCTGTCCACCGAATGGATCAGGCTGTAGCCGCCCTCCAGCACCTGGCCGGCCTGCCGGCTCTGAATGTGGCCGATAAAATGCCAGCCGGCCGGCTCCGCAGCCGGTTGAGCGGCCAGCCACGCCGCAAATCCGGCGGCTTTTTCATTGCCCTCCGGCGCGCGATTTTCGCCAAAATGGCGCAGCCCGGCCCGGTAAGCCTCGATGACGCTGGCCAACGGCTGCGTTTTTGAAACCGCCACCAGCGTGATATTTCGACCACCGCTGGCCCGTTCAATGCGAGGCCAGAGTTCGTGCAGATTGGCCGTAATCTGGTTCATTGTGCGCCTCCGCGCAGCCCCAGAATCACGCCAAACCGGCCGGTTTGGCCCTGCTCGGCCCGGTGCGAAAAAAACTGGTCGGTGTGGCAGGCAGTGCAAAGTTCAGATTGAATGATCTGTTTTACGCCGGCGGCTGCCAGTTGCTGCCGGTTGGCCACCCACATATCAAACTGGGCGTGGCCCACCCTGCCGTTTTTTTGAAACAGGCGGCCCGGCTCGGCCAGCGAGACCGCGGCGGCGGTGATCACTTCCGGGCCAACTTCGTAGCAGCACGGGCCAATCGCCGGCCCAATAATGGCGATAATGTTGGCCGGGTCGCAGCCCAGGCGGGTCATTGCCGCCACAGTTGCGCCCGCTGCGTTTTTCATGGTGCCGCGCCAGCCGGCGTGAGTCAGCCCCACCGCCGGTTTTTCCGGGTCAAAAAAGAGGAGCGGCGTGCAGTCGCCAAAACGCAGGTATAAAAAAATGTCCGGCTCGGCGGTAACCAGTCCATCAAAATAGCCCATCACCGGCTGCCGGTTGGCGTGCGTGACGGCCATCACGTCTGCGCCGTGAACCAGGTGGCAGGCAACGGTTTGGTCGCCAGTGATCCCCAGTACGCGGCAGATGGCCCGAAAGTTATGCTCAATGGCGGCCGGGTCGTCGCCCACCGAGTGACTCAGGTTGAGCGAATGGAACGGCGCCCGGCTGATCCCGCCGTTTCGGGTAAAAATTGCGTGTTCAAGCTGAGGGTAGGCGCTGTAAGCCCGGCTGCGGTAAAAAGAAATCTGCCCTTCAGTTGTTAAAAAAAAATCTCGCCCTGCGGCTTGTATTTCGTTTTGCACTAACCGGAGTCGCCTTTAGATTTGCCAGATGGCGTTGATGATTACGCCTCATTATACCAGACCGCACAATTTATCGCCAACAAATAATGGTTTTTCGGGTTTTATGTTATTCTCGCGGCTATCGTTCTTGCTTGCAATCGATGATATAATAGGCTAACTATCCCACCGACCATTGCCAGAGGCAGCCATGAAACGAAAATTGCGCGGGATCAAACGCAGCACCATCGAGCTTGATTTTGACCTGTACCGGGTTAACGTGCCGATTCCCGGCGTGGCCAACGCCAATCTCAGCGTGATTGATATTTGGCCCGAAGGTGTGGACAAAACGGTGCTGTTTGTGCATGGCTACGCCGGCTGCGCCGAAACCTGGGAGCACCAGCTTAACTACTTTTCCCGCTCGCAGCGGGTGGTAGTGCCGGATTTGCGCGGCCACGGCCAGAGCGACGCCCCGCTCTCCCGCTACACCATGCCGGAACTGGTGGCCGATCTGTACGCCATCACCCAAAATCTGGAGCTGCCGGCCAAATTTGTGCTGGTCGGTCACTCGTTTGGCGGCTCCATTTGCCTGGAATACGCCGTGGCCCATCCGGAGCAGGTCGATCGGCTGGTGCTCATCGCCACCGCCGCCGAATATCCGCTGCCCCGGCTGGCGCGTTGGGCCTTCAGCCTGCCCACGGCTTTTTACCGCCTGTGGTGGAAATACCGCCCCCGCTGGAACGCCGAACCGCACGTGATGAAACGGATGGCCATTAACAACATGCGCAAATGGCAGGCCGGGCCGCTGCTCGGCCGGATTCAAATGCCCACGCTGCTCATCACCGGCGAGCGCGACAGCTATTTTCCGCGCTACGTGTTCAACGACCTGAGCCAGCAAATTCCCCACGCCGAAGTGCAGGACGTTGGCGCGGCCAAGCACAAAGTTCAACTTGAGCGCCACCAGGCCGTCAACCGGGCCATCGAACGCTTTATTTACGGCGGCAAACGCGGCTCCTGGCGCGACCAGCAGATGCAGGCCTCGGCGGTGCTGAGCCGGCGGGTCTGGCTGGCCAGCTACGGCGAACACGTGCCCTCGAGCGTACCCATTCCGCGCCGGCCGGTGTTTAAATTTTTAGAAAGCGCCGCCGATTGGGTGCCGCATCGGCCGGCCACCCTGTTTTTTAACGCCCGTTTAACGTACCAGCAGTTAAATAAACAGGCCAACCAGTTTGCGCACGCGCTGCACGGGCTGGGCATCAACCCCGGCAACCGGGTGATGCTGGCGCTGCCCAATGTGCCGCAGTTTGTGGTAGCCTATTTTGGCGTGCTCAAAGCCGGCGGGGTAGTAGTGCTGCCCAACCCGGAAGCCGACGCCGGCCAGCTTGTGCGGCAAATTGAGCACACTCAGTCTAAAATTTTGGTGACTCTGCGCGATTTTGGCCCGATGGTGACTGCCGCGCTGGCCGAAACCTCGCTCAAACTGGCGGTGCTGGCCGATGTACGCAACGCGGTTTCGGGCGGCGTGTACAAAAAATTGATGGCCCGCTGGGGCATCGCTGCGCCCGGCGACGGCGAACTGGCCGGCCATCCGCGCTGCGTGGCCCTGCTCGATCTGCTGCAAGATGCGGCCACCACCCCGCTGGCGGTCAAAGTGTCCAGCGACGATCTGGCGGCCATCATTTTCACCAGCGGCACCACCGACGAGCCAAAAGGTGTCTGCCTGACTCATTACAATCTGGTGGCCAACACGGTGCAAACCCGCCACTGGATTCAAAATATGCGCTACGGGCAGGAGGTTTTTCTGGCGGTGGTGCCGCTGATGCACAGCTACGGCCTCACCACGGCCCTGCACGTGCCGGTGGCGCTGGGCGCAACGGTGGTGCTGCAGCCGGTGTTTGAGCTGGAGCAGGTGCTGGAACAAATCAAACAACACAAGGTGACGGTGTTTCCGGGCGTGCCGGCCATGATCGCGGCCATCAGCCAGGCGTCCAATGTGCGGGATTTCGGCCTGGATCACATCAAAGCCTGTATCAGCGGCGCGTCGCCGTTGCCGGTAGAGGTGCAGGAATCGTTTGAAAAGCTCACCCGCAGCAAATTGATGGAAGGCTACGGCCTCACCGAAGCCTCGCCGGTAACCCACGGCGACCCGCTGTACGGCACGCGCAAGGTTGGCTCCATCGGCCTGCCCATTCCCAACACCGACGCCAAAATTGTTGACCTGACCACCGACGACACCCTGCCGCCCGGCCACATCGGCGAGCTGGTGGTGCGCGGGCCGCAGGTGATGCGCGGCTACTGGGCCGATGCCGCCGCCACCGCCGCCGTGCTCAAAAACGGCTGGCTCTACACCGGCGACGTGGCGGTGATGGACAGCGACGGTTATTTTCAGATTATCAGCCGCAAACGCGACACGATCATGGCCGGCGATTTCAGCGTGTATCCGCGTGACATCGAGGAAGTGCTGTACGAAAACAGTAAGGTGCTGGAAGTGGCGGTAGTCGGTGTGCCGGCGGCCAGCGGCGACGGCCAGCGGGTGAAGGCGTTTGTGGTGCCGCGCCCCGGCACAACGCTGTCCAAAGAAGAATTGCTCGATCTGTGCCGCCGCCGGCTGGATGAATACGCCGTGCCGTGGGATATTGAATTTCGGGAAGAGCTGCCCAAGTCGTTCATCGGCAAGGTGCTGCGCCGGATGTTGGTAGAGTAGAAAAAGGAGTATTTTGTGACCCATCGATCAAAAATTGCGCTGGTGTTGGGCGGCGGCGGCAGTCGCGGCCTGGCCCACATCGGCGTGCTGAAAGTGCTCGTCCGCGAGCAAATCCCCATCGACCTGATTGTCGGCACCAGCATGGGCGGAGTCATCGGCGTGCTGTTTGCGCTGGGCTACCATCCCAGCGAAATTGGGCAGGGCATCAGTAAATTGCAGCAGGCCTCATTTTTTAACCTGAAAATGCTGACCATGCGCGCCCGCCAGCGCCACGTTAAACAATTTTTAACCGAGGCGCTGGGTGACAAAACCTTTGCCGATCTCACCATTCCGGTCACGCTGATGGCCGTAGACATGCGCCGCGGCGAAGAGGTGCAGCTCAACGCCGGTAAGCTGGTGCCGGCGTTGCTGGCCAGCAGCGCGGTGCCGGGCGCGTTTCCGCCGGTTCACTACCACGGCATGGAGCTGAACGACGGCGGCGTCATCGACAGCCTGGCCACGCACGTGGCTTTTGCCCGCGGCGCGGCCAGCGTCATCGCTGTGGATGTGTACCCGGAGCTGGAAAAAGAAAACCCGTGGATCGACCCCATCAGCGCGATAATGGGCATCGCCCTGCCGGCGCTGAGCAACGGCAACGGTAACGGCAGAGCGCCCAACATCGCCTCATCGATGTGGCGGGCCACGCGGGTAATGACCTGGCACCTGCACCAGAAACGGCTGGCCGATCACCCGCCGCACGTGCTGCTGCGGCCCGATGTTGACCGTTACGGCTCGCTGGATTTCCGCGACATCGACACGCCCATTCAGGCTGGCGTGGAAGAAGCCGAGCGCTATCTGCCCCGGTTGCTCCGGCTGGCCGCCGTGCCCGAGGCCGCATGAGCGCGCTGGGCCTGTACATCCACATCCCCTGGTGCGTCACCCGCTGCATTTATTGCGATTTCAACACCTACATCGATGGCGAAGCCGTGCTGAAGGCGCGCTACCACGCCGCCCTGCTGCGCGAAATCCGCGAGTCGGCGGCGGCGCTGGATCACCCACCGCTCGATACCATTTATTTTGGTGGTGGCACGCCGACCACCCTGCCCCCGGAGCAGTTGGTGGAATTGGTCGATGCCGTAAAAAGCCACTTTCGGCTGCGCCCCAACGCCGAAATCACCACTGAGGCCAACCCCGGCACGCTATCGGTGGATTACCTGCACCAGCTTCGGCAGGGCGGTATCAACCGGCTGTCGCTGGGCGTGCAAAGTTTCAACAACAATGAGCTGGCCTTTCTCAGCCGGCTGCACACTGCCGAAACCGCCCGCCACGCCGTTGAGCTGGCCCGCGCCGCCGGCTTCGACAACCTCAGCCTCGATCTCATTTTTAATTTGCCGCGGCAAACACCGGCGCAGTGGCAATTTAATCTGGACGAGGCGCTCAAACTCGCGCCCGACCATTTTTCCATTTATTCGCTGATTGTTGAGCCGGGCACGCCGCTGCACCGGCAGGTGACGCAGGGGCTGGTGCCGCACCCGGACGATGACGTGGCCGCCGACATGTACGCCGCCACGCTCGATACGTTGGGCGCGGCGGGCTATCTGCACTACGAAATTTCCAACTGGGCGCGGGGGCAGGGCGAAGCCGACTGGCAATCGCCGCGGCTGGCGGCGGCGCACAATTTGATCTACTGGCGCAACCAGCCTTATTTGGGGCTGGGCGCGGGCGCGTTTGGCACGGTCAACGGCCAGCGCTGGGCCAATGTTAAACGACCGCAGCAGTACATTGAGTTGGTGGAAGCCGGCGGCGGGCTGGGGCCGGCCCGCGACGAGCGCACGTTTGAGGCGATTGACCGCGCAACGGCCATCGCCGAGCAGATGATGCTGGGGTTGCGGCTGGTGCGCGAGGGTGTGGGCGCGGCGGAGTTTGCCGCCCGCTTTGGCGAACCGCTGGCGGAGAAATTTGCGGCGGCGATTACCAAAAATCAGCGGCGCGGGTTGCTGGAGTGGGTCGATAGCTCAGCCGGGCCGCGCTTGCGGCTGACCCGGCCGGGTTGTTTTTTGGCTAATCAGGTAGTGGTGGATTTTATGTGAGGCGCGGTACCCCCTCCCCTGGCCCCTCCCCCTGTCAGGGGGAGAGGAAAAAGATGTGGGTGACGGCGGCGCGTAGCGCCGCCGTCACCCACAAAGAGAAAACCCCCGCCCCCAAGTTTGGGGGCGGGGGTTAGGGGGTGGGGGTTGCCCTTACTACATTACCAAAATCGGCTCGTCGGCGGGGATGGCCAGCAAATCGTACTCCATTGCGCCGGTGACCAGCACCGGCACCATCGCCCCGATGGGCAGTTCTTTTTCCACCACCACAAAGCCGTCAATTTCCGGCGCGTCGCGGTAGCTGCGAGTCACGCTGACGCCCTCGCCCACGCCATCGACCAGCACCTCCAGCCGCTGGCCAACCATCTGCTGGTTGCGCCGCAGCGAAATGGGCTGCTGAAAAGCCATCAGCCTTTCCCAGCGCTCCTGCTGGACATCCGGCTCAATCTGATCGGGCAGGTCAAACGCCGGCGTGCCCGGCTCCGGCGAAAAGGTGAACGCGCCGGCCCGGTCAAACTCCACCGCGGCCATAAAATCGAGCAGTCCCTGAAATTCGGTTTCGGTTTCGCCGGGGTAGCCAACGATAAAGGTGGTGCGCAGCACGGCGTGCGGCAGGCTGCGGCGGTAACTTTCAATCCAGCCGAGCAGTTTATCGACGTTGTGCGGCCGGCGCATCCGTTTGAGCGTGTCCGGGTGGCCGTGTTGCAGCGGCATATCAATGTAAGGGATGATTTGCGAATGGCCGGCCATTACTTCGATGAGCCGCTGGCTGGCGTGGCCGGGGTAGGCGTACATCAGCCGCCACCATTTGATCTCCGGCGCGGCGGTAACGAGTTGCTCCAGCAGCGCCGGCAGGCCATCAACCTCGCCCCAGTCGCGGCCGTAGGCGGTGGTGTCCTGCGCAATCAAAATGATTTCCTGCACGCCGGCCGCCTGCAGGCGTTGCGCTTCGGCGATGAGGTGCTCGCGGGGGCGGCTGCGGTTCAGCCCCTTAAAACTGGGGATGGTGCAAAAGGCGCACGGCGCGGAGCAGCCATCGCTGATTTTGAGATAGGCGCTGGCCCGGCCCAACTCCACCTGCTGGCGGTTGAGGGCGATGGTTTCCAGCGGCGTGTCGCCGGTTTCGGGCAGGTGGTAGAGCGGTTCCGGTTTTTTGTGGGCGCGCAGGTTTTGGATAAAGGGCACAATATCGGCCCAGGCGCGGGTGCCGATGAGACCATCCAGCCCGCTGACCTGCTGCGTCACCTCGCGGCCAAAGCGCTGGGCCATGCAGCCGGCGGCGATGAGCAACTGGCCTTTGCGTTTGCGGCCGGCCAATTCCTGCAGCGCGCCAATCGACTCGTCTTTGGCGGCCTGCAAAAAACCGCAGGTGTTCACAATCAGCACGTCGGCGTGGCGCGGGTTAGTGGTGCTGCGGTAGCTGGCTTGCAACATCATCTCGGTGATGCCTTCGCTGTCGAAGGTGTTTTTGGGGCAGCCCAGCGTCAGCAGATAAAATGTTGGTTGTTTCTTCGGCATATTCCGTCTCGATTCGGTTGAGTCTCGTAACGGTGAGATTGTAGACAGAAGCCGCATATTTTCAAATTCCGCCGCCGGGGTTAGAATCGAGGGGAGAACAGGTTGGGTGAGTTTGGTGAGTTGGGTGGGTGATGAGTTCTAAGTTCGTGTTGCGTGTTCCGTGTTCCGTTCATTCGCCATTCGCCATTCGCCATTCGTCATTCGCAATTCGTCATTCATAATTGTATTTCAAGGGAGCCGCCGATGCTAACCAATCAACTTCCCCGCGTGACTATTGCCCATTTGCCCACGCCGCTGGAGCCGCTGCCGCGCCTGTCCCAACAGTTGGGCGGGCCGGAATTGTGGCTCAAACGCGATGACCAGACCGGGCTGGCTGGCGGCGGCAACAAAACCCGCAAACTGGAATTTTTAGCCGCCGCCGCGCTGGCCGCCCACGCCGACACGCTCATCACCGGCGGCGCGCCGCAATCCAACCACTGCCGGCAAACCGCCGCCGCCGCGGCCAAACTGGGCCTGCGCTGCGTGCTGGTGCTGGCCGGCCAACCCGCCGAAGCCACCGGCAATATTTTGCTCGATCACCTGCTGGGCGCGGAGCTGGTGTGGGCCGGCGCCGCCGCCCGCGACGACGCGATGCAGGCGACGGTTGAGCGGCAGCAGGCGCTCGGCTACCGGCCGTATTTGATTCCGTACGGCGGCAGCAGCCCGGTCGGTGCGGCCGCCTACGCCGCCGCGGTGGAAGAGCTGGCCGGCCAGATGCAGGCGCTCAATTTGCCGCCGTTTGACCGACTTGTGTTTGCTTCCAGTTCCGGGGGCACGCACGCCGGGCTGGCCGTTGGCGCGCGGGCGCTCAAATTACCCACGCAGGTGCTCGGCATCAGCATCGACAAACCGCTGGTGGTGCTGACCGGCGAAACCGTAGCCGGGCTGGCCACGGACACCGCGGCGCTGCTCGGACTGGAGCTGTCTTTCGCTGCCGGCGACATCGCCGCCAACGCCGATTATCTGGGCGGCGGGTACGGGGTGATGGCCGAACCGGAAGCGGAAGCCATCGGCCTGTTTGCCCAAACCGAAGGGGTACTGCTCGATCCGGTGTACACCGGGCGGGCCGCCGCCGCGCTCATCGACCTGATCCGCAAAGGTGACATTGGCCGCGATGAACGCGTGTTATTCTGGCACACCGGCGGCTTGCCGGCGCTGTTTGCGCCGCAGTACAGCCGGCAACTGGCGGAGTGGTAGTTGCCGGCCCGGCAGCCGGCAATCACCATTAATTGACAAAAATTCTGCAATCGATTACGGTAAATCGAAATCCATTCAATTCCAACCAAATCCGCCCAACGAAAGGATTAAGCTGATGAATCAGGCTGTAAAAATTGCAACGGTTACCCTCAATCCGGCAATTGACCGGACAATTTATATCCCGGATTTCCGGGCCGGCAGGGTCAATCGGGTTGAAAAAGAACAATCCGATGCCGGCGGCAAAGGCGTTAATGTGGCCTCTGTGCTGGCCGACTACGGCTTATCTGTTGCGGTTACCGGTTTTCTGGGCCGGGAGAATATCGCCATTTTTGAGCAGTTGTTCAGCCGGAAAAAGATTGAGGACCATTTTGTGCGGATTGACGGCAGCACCCGCACCGGCATCAAAATCATCGATGAAGTTCACCGCGAAACCACCGACCTCAATTTTCCCGGCCAGCCGCCCACTCCGGCAGACCTGACGCAGCTTTTGCAGATTGTTGAGTCGCTCACCGCAGACTGCGCCTGGTTTGTGCTGGCCGGCAGTATTCCGGCGGGCGTGTCGATTGATATTTACCGCGAGATGGTAGAGTTGATCAAAGGCAAAGGCCGACTGGTGGCGCTGGATACCAGCGGTCGGCCGCTCAAAGAAAGCCTGTCGGCGGCGCCCACCCTGATCAAACCCAACACCGACGAACTGCGCGAGATCACCAGCAGTTCGCTCAATTCACAGACCAAATTGGTGCAGGCCGGGCGGCGGCTGCTCAACCGCGGCATCGAAACAGTTATCATTTCTATGGGTGAGTACGGCGCGTTGTTCATTGAGGCCGATGAAGTGGTGCTGGCCCGGCCGCCGCATGTTACCGTCAAAAGCACCGTCGGCGCGGGCGATGCGATGGTCAGCGGCACGCTGGCCGGTAAAGTGCAGGGACTGTCGCTGGCGGACTCGGCCCGGCTGGGCACCGCTTTCTCGCTGAGCGCCATCACGCAGGTGGGGTCGGGCCTGCCCTCGCTGGAAGCCGTGGAAGATTTCAGACGCCAGATCGAG
>CAYOXS010000223.1:8466-10128 GCA_964407935.1 uncultured Caldilineaceae bacterium | reverse complement strand
CCTTGCACTCAATCAGCGATGGCCCTTCGCCGCGACGGGCGCGGGCAATGGCTTCCCCGGCGGCTTCATAGACGGCAAAAAAGTCGGTGCCATCAATACTGAAGCCCGGCATATTGTACGCGATGGCCCGATCGGCAATGTCTTTGGCCGAGCAGTGGTAACTGGCGGGGGTGCTTTCGGCAAAGCCGTTGTTCTCGCAGACAAACACCACCGGCAGCTTCAGGATTTTAGCCATATTCATGGCTTCATGCATGGTGCCCTGTTCAGAGGCGCCATCGCCAAAGAAGCAGACCGTGACCTGGTCGGTGCCCTTCACTTTGGCCATCAGCCCTGCGCCACAAGCCAGCGGGCCGCCCGCGCCGACAATCCCGTTAGCGCCGAGCATGCCCTTATCCACATCGGCAATGTGCATGGAGCCGCCTTTGCCTTTGCAAGAGCCGGTCACTTTGCCAAACAGTTCGGCCATCATGGGGTTGACCTCAACGCCCTTGGCGATGCAGTGGCCGTGGCCCCGGTGGGTTGAGGTAATGAAGTCGGCGTCGGTCAGGTGGGAGCAAACCCCCACCCCAATGGCTTCCTCACCCGCGTACAGGTGGACAAAGCCGGCCAATTTACCCTCGGCAAACAGGGCCGCGGCTTTGTTTTCAAACTGGCGAATCAACTGCATGCGCTCGTAAATCTGAAGTAATTTTTCCTTGCTTATTTCAGCCATAATTTTACCTCCTCGTAAAATATAATAGATGAACAACGACTCACGGTTTGATGATACCGCGGGCGGTCCAATCGGCCACATATTTGGCAACCCAGTCCTTAACTGCCTCGCCATGCACCAGCGTAGGCAAATCGCGGGCCAGGTTTTCCGGCTCGGCCAGCACCAGCCAGCCGGTTTTATAGGGATCGCTGTTGGCTAATTTTGGGTTATTTATCACCTCCTCATTAATCTCGATGACTTTGGCAGCCACCGGCAGGTTTAACGGCCCCACATATTTACCGGCTTCCATCGTGCCAAAGGGGCGATCTTTGGCAATGAGCCGTCCCGGCGGCTTCAGCCGGATATTGGCAATTGCCCGCGCCGAATATTGGGCCATGTCATCCAGCCCCACCCGCACCAGGTCACCCTCAACTTTGGCCCACAGGTGAGTTTCCGGGTGGTAATATAAATCTTCCGGCATATTAAAATCTGGCATAAACACTCTCCTTTCATATTTGAGTCGTTCTCTCGTCCCACTCCTATTCCAACCCCATCGACCGGGCCACCACTTCGGCCACATCCAGCACGGTGATATCGCAGTTGGCGGCTTTGCCGGCTTTGGAAAAAACGCGCACGCACTGCGGGCAGGCGGTGGCCATAATCTGCGCCCCGGTGGCAGCAAACTTTTTCACCGCATCGGTGCCCACCCGGCTAACATGCTCCGGGGCCACCGGTTCCACATTGCCGCCGCCGCCGCAACACAAGCCGCTGGCCCGGCGTTCGGCCAATTCCAGCATGGTAACATTGGGGATGGCCTGCAAAACTTCGCGCGGCGCTTCGTACACGCCGCCGGTGCGAGCCAAATCGCAGGGATCATGGTAAACCACGCTGGTTTCCAGCGGCTTGAGGGTGAGCTTGCCAGCGCGAAGTAACTCGGCCAGAAACTCGGTGGTGTGCAGGGGGCGAATGTG
>CAYOXS010000223.1:0-8366 GCA_964407935.1 uncultured Caldilineaceae bacterium | reverse complement strand
TGGGCGGTGGGTGAAAAAGAGGTGACGCAGCCGATGAAATAGACCACCTCGGCCTGCTCCCGCACGTACAGATCGTCCGGCGCATCGGCCATATATTCCACCCAGCCGGTGCGCTCGTAGTTGGGGTAGCCAAAAATGTTGTCGTTTTGGGCGATGGTTTGCTGTATCTGCACCAACTCATCCGGCAGCGCCCCGGCCCCGGCCAGCGCGTTGCGCATCTGATGCATCAGCAGCCCCACAGAGATGCCCATCGGGCAGGCCATAGAACAGCGATTGCAGGTGGAGCATGCCCCGTAGTTCAAATCGCGCCAGTGGCGCAGGTCGGCCTCGGTAATGGATTTCTCCAGGCCGATGGCCTTTTTGAATTTGCCGCTGAGGGTGAAGTTTTGTTCGTAGGCGCGGCGCAGCAATTCCAGCTTCCAGATGGGGGTAAATTCCGGATTACCCAGCGACAGGTAAAAGGGGCAGGCCTCGGCGCAGATGCCGCAGCGCGTGCAAGCCTCAAGCTGAGTAGCCACCCAGCCGTTGATTTCGCGGACAAATGGTTGATCCAACTTCACCCGGGGTCTCCTTTGACACTGCCAGAAAAAGTACCATGTCGCGCAAAGCCGCCAGGAAATGCGATGAATTTGATCAACAAACCTGGCGACTTCGCGCCTCGGCGAAAGAAACGGCCTTTTTACTTAAAAAGCTCGTCGCCGCTTTTAAATTCCAGGCCGGGGTGATTATCAAATCTAACCACGCCTACCGCCGCTTTGCCCGCCAGTGCCTCGGCAACTTTGGCCGCGCCGATGTGCCCAAAGCCGCCGCACAGTTCAAAAGCCACAAAACCTTCATCGGCCATTGCCAGGCACACCTCCACCGCCTCGGTGTAGTTGTTGACGGCGACAGCAGTCAGTTCCACCACCGGCGTCACCACCGCGGCCCGATGCTGCTGCGGGTCAACTTCAGGAGCCACAAAAATAAAAGCTGCTTTTAAGGCCATATTATTTTCTCCTTTGAAAATGGGGGTCAGGAATCGGGGGTCAGGAATTAGGGAAAAATCTCCGGCCTCCCGACCGGTTAAATATAAATTTTCATTAGCGATGGTAAACCGCGGACGGGAATCCCAGCGATTGCGGGGAATCGATTAAGAATGAGTTGACCGGTTGCGGTTACGGCAAACTGAGATAATTGGCCTGCATCGTTACAGGTGCTTTGGGTTGGCTCAAAGTTGGGAATCAGAAAAGGGTAAGCTCAGATGTTATACAAGCGCCAAAAATCATGCTGTTTTGCCAGAAGCTGATTTTAATATAAAGGAAATGAGCGGCAATAGCTATTAGGGAAAACCCTAATCTTTGGGGGGAACATTGACCCGGCGGACTCAATTTAATCCGGGCCGATCATGCCTTTGCGCAGGGCGTACCGGGTCAAATCGGCAATGGTGTGCAGGCCGAGTTTATCCATCAGGTGCGCCCGGTGCGCCTCAACGGTTTTGACGGTGACGTGCATGCGGCTGGCCATCTCGCGGCTGGTGCGGCCTTCGGCAATCAGTTGCAGCACCTCCCGTTCCCGGTCGGTCAGCCGGTCGTGTCGATCCACGGTGACCTCGGCCCGGCGGCCATATTCATCAATAGCCTGGCGGGAGATGGTGGGGCTGAGAAAAGTATTACCCTGGGCGGCGGCCCGAATGGCCTCAATCAACTCCGGGACGGCCCCCTGCTTAACCACATAACCCGAGGCCCCGGCCCGCAGAATTTGGTAAATATGCTCTTCGGTGGAATGGACAGTTAAAATCACCACCTTCACGGCGGGGAACAGTTTTTTGATTTGCCGGGTGGCCTCCAGCCCGTTGAGGATGGGCATGGTGATGTCCATAACCACCACTGCGGGCCGCAACTGCTCTGTTTTCTGAATGGCCTCCTGCCCGTCGCCGGCCTCCCCCACCACTTCAATTTCCGGTTCATTATCCAGCAAAGAGCGCAGCCCCTGGCGGACAATAGTGTGATCTTCGGCCAATAACACGGTGATTTTGCTCATTTTTCTCCCATAACATAAGGCGCAAACGGCAATTCGATCATCAGGCGGGTGCCCTGGCCCGGCTGCGAGTGCAGGCTGAAGCTGCCGCCACACCGAGCTACCCGTTCCCGCATGCCAAACAACCCCATCCCGGCCCGGTCGATGCCGGCAGTCATACTTTTTTCTCCGTCAAAGCCCTGCCCGTCATCCTCTATCAGCACCGAGAGCCTGGCCTCGCGCCGGGCCAGGTGCAGGCGCACCCGGCTGGCCTCGGCGTGCCGGGCAATGTTGGTCAGGGCTTCCTGCACCGCCCGGTAGAGAGTGGTTTCAATTTCAGCCGCCGGGCGCTCTTCCAGGTCTTTAACCTCAAAGTCAACCTCAATCGCCAGCCGTTCGGCGTAGCGGTTAACGTACCAGCGCAGGGTGGGCACCAGCCCCATCTCGTCCAGCATGGTGGGGCGCAGGGTGTGAGAAAGCTCGCGGGCGTGTTCCAGCGTTTCGTCCACCAGCAGGCTCACTTCGGTGAGCCGTTTCCGGCCCGCCGGGCTGAAATCGGGCGGTAATTCCTGGCCCAGCATATCCAGATTAATCCGCATGGCGGTCAACGCCTGGCCCAATTCATCGTGCAATTCCTGAGAAACGTGCCTGCGCTCGGTTTCCTGGGCATTCATCAGTTCAATGGACAGGCGCTGCAAATCCTCGGTGGCCCACTGGCGGTCGGTGATGTCCTCGTACATGATAATCACGTGGCGAATTTTGCCGGCATCGCCCATAATCGGGTAAATCCGGGCTTGAAACCAGCGCCGACGCCCTGTTTTTAGCGATTCCGGGGTGTGATAGGCCACCGGCGGCAGCAACACTGTTTCCCCGGCAAAGCCTCGCTCTACATAGGGCATCATCCCCAGGCTAATCACCTGCCGGTCGTGCAAAATGTTGTAGGTTCTCACATCCGCCGCGGTAACGCCCCACAACTCTTCCCAGGCTTTATTGACCCGGATAGTCCAGCCATCCGGCGTCACAATCTGAATACTGATGGGCGATTGCTCGACAATGGTGCGGAAGCGCTCTTCGCTTTCGCGCAGCGCCAACTCGGCTTGTTTCCGTTTGGTAATATCTTTGAGGATGCCCTCGTAATACGGAGCGTACTCCGGCTGGTCATTTACCAGCCCCACGCTGTTCTCCACCCAAATGGTGGTGCCATCCCGCCGATAAAACTGCGTTTCAAAGAAGTGGAGTTCCGTTTTTTGGGCCAAACTACTTTGCCAGCGTTTTCGCTCCAGTGGATTCACATAAAGTTCAATGATATTGACCGCAAACAACGCCGCTCGATCCGGGTAGCCCAGCATACGGACAAAGGTCAGGTTGGCCTCCAGAATTTGCCCCTCCGGGGAGGTGCGGTAGAGTCCCACCGGCACCGAATCAAACAGGCGGCGATATTGGCGGCAGCTTTCCTCAGCCACCTGGCGTTCGCCGGTGCGGGCCAGGGCCAGTTGAATAATTTCCGGCAAGCCTGCCATTTGCCCGGAAACACGGGGTACATAACCGGCCAACCCCAGCTCGATGGCCGCCTGAACCACGGCCTCACTGCCGGTGACGGCAATCATCACAATCGGGCAACCGGGAAAGCGGGTTTGGATGGCCTGCACCACCGCCAGGCTATCGGCCCAGGCCAAATCGGCCTCAATCAGCGCCAGCTCAACCCCGTGGAGAGGCAAATCCTCGGCCAGTTGCCGCTGACTTCCCAGGTGAGTCAGGCGCAGGTTAGGCAGCACCGGCTGCAATAACCGCGTCACCGGGGCGATCTCAGCCGGCTGATTGCTGGCCAAAAGTACAACACAGGGCCGATTGGGAGACACGTCAGACATCGGTTTTCCTTAGTCAAACAACACTTCGGGCCGAGCCAGCAGCCGGGACACAGTCCGAAGAAACGCGCCAGCCCGAGCGCCATCCACTACCCGGTGGTCAAAAGCCAGGCACAGCATCAGCATCGGGTGGCTGGCGGCCTGCCCCCGCCAGATAACCGGCTTTCTGACAATCCGGCCAATCCCCAGAATAGCCGTTTCCGGCGGATTGATGATCGGCACAAAAAAATCCACCCCGTAAACGCCTAAATTGGTGACGGTAAAGGTGCTGCCCGTCACTTCATCCACCGTTAGATCGCCGGCACGGGCCGCCGCAATCAAGCGGCGCGTTTCCCGGGTAATTTCGGGGAGAGGGCGTTGATTGGCGTGGCGCACCACCGGCACCAGCAAGCCATCCTGCAGCGGCACCGCCAGCCCAATATGAATATCCGGCAGCAACTCAATTTCATCGCCCAACAGCACAGCGTTCAGATGGGGATGAGCGGCCAGGGCCAAAGCTACCGCTTTAATTACCAACTCGGTGTGGGTGGGCATGGGCCGGAGCCGGGCCTGCCGGCGCAGCCGGAACAGTTCGGTCAGGTCTACTTCGGTGTTGAGGGTAGCCTGGGCCATGGTGTGCAGGCTCTCGGCCATGCGCTCGGCTATTGTTCGGCGGATGCCGGTCAGGGGGATGATATACTCCGGCGCCGGGGAGGCGGGCGGAGTTGGCGGCGATTGTTCCAGAATTTGAACCAGACGACGCTGCCGGTTGAAGTGCAGAACATCGCGCCCGTTCACGTAACCATTATGGCCGCTGCCTTTCACCTGGGTCAGATCGATGCCGTTTTCACGGGCCAGCAAACGCGCCCAGGGAGAGGCTAACACAAAATTGCTGAATTTGGGTTTGACGGCTGCCGCCATGACCGGCCGTTGATTTTCCCGCGGGCCGGCTGTCTGGCGATGGATGAGCGGGGGCGGTTCGTCCGGGGCAGCCACAAAGGCCAGCGGCTCACCGATTTGGGCTTTTTCGTTGACCTGGGCGGCGTGGTAAAGCACCCCGCCGGCGGGAGCCACGACCTCGTAATTGATTTTTTGGGTGATGATGTTGACAATCGGCTGGTCCTGCTTAACCAACTGACCATCCGGCACCAGCCACTCAATGATAGTGCCCTCGGTCATCAGCAGGCCAAGCTTGGGCATGGATACCTGAATGGCCATGATCTAATCCTTTGGCGTAATGGCTCTTAACTTACAGGAAATCATTGGCCTAATTGTATCATAATTCAGCGGTTTTTGACCAGTGGCGGGAAAAAGGGGCCGGACAATTTAAAACATTAGGGGTGTTGGCATTTCGGGTATCGCACCAACACCTTTCGGCCAGCGCGTCGAGCGACGCCTGGCCGAAGAACGCATCATCTGGCTGACAACCGTCAGCACCGATGGCACGCCGGGTTGGTCTGGTTTTGGTTTGCGGGGGCAAAATCATTAGGTCATATGTTGCCAAATATCGGCCACAATCTTTGGAAAACTAAATTGCTGGCCGGGTTCCCTTTCAACACTCACAACGATGGCGCTGATGTTATCCGAACCATCCCGTTTGGTAGCAGTTGTCACCAATTTCTCACAGAGTTCTGCCGGCGATAGTCCGGCGTTCAAAATAGCGGCCAATTCGTCCGGCTGCGAAAAAGCTTGCCATAAACCATCAGAACAAATAAGCAGTCTGTCGCCGGCTTTTAATTCTTGTTCAAGCAGGTCTATAGCAACTTGTTCCGCGTGTCCCAATGTTCTGAGCAGGATTTTTCGGCGGGGATGGCTGGCAAGGTCATCTTTGTTAAGGATCCCACGCCTTACCAACTCTGCTGCCAGCGAGTGATCCCAGGTAAGTTGTATGATCTGTTGATCACGATAAAGGTAGGCTCGACTGTTGCCCACATGGGCCACATAAAGCTGGCCCTGATAAATTAGAGCTAACGTAATAGTTGTTTCCATTTTTTTGCCCGGCGGCAGGTGTTTGGCGGTGTAATCAATTATTTCGTGATTGGCAAGCTGGACACTTTGTCGGAGTAGCCGGCGTAAAAATGCGTTAGAAACCTGCTCGGTTAAGGGGTGGGCCGGCAGCAAGGTGCGTGTCACCGTACCCGTGATTGTGCCAATAGCCAGTTGGCTGGCTCTTTTACCATTCTGGTGACCACCTAAACCGTCGCAGATCACATACAAGCCAACATCTTGCGTTGCTCCGGTTTGAAAGAAAATTATATCGTCGTTTTGGATTCGCCGTTGACCATGAATTGATTGCCCTGCGCCACTTATGCGTAATTTGCCTGTGTTTTCAAAGTTGACCGAACTCATAGATCATCTCCTGCAAAAATAGGGGGCAGGATTCAGGAGTCAGGGTGTGTTCCTGCCCGGCTTTCTAGAGTTTGCGGCAGGAGTCCAAAACTGTAGTTTTGGACTCCATTTTCACCCATCCCACGGAGAGGCTTCGCTCTGCCGGGTATACCGCAAGGGTATCAGGCATTCATCGTTGCCGTGCCGCAGGCTGGGTCCGTCTCCCGCCGCAGGTTTCGCCGGGAGTTCAGCCGAACGGCCAGGGGTTCGCCCTAAAGTCATTCATTACAAGATTTTGTCGGATGAGGTTATTTTGAAACCGAGGTTTGCTGCATCTTGTGCGTAAGTTTCGCTAATTCTTCACCGGTATAGGCTGTAATAACCGCATCGTCATCTATTATGTTTTCCACCACCGACACCGGAACGGATAGTTGTTCAGTTGAAAAGAACAACCCTTGCTGCACCGTCAGGTGGGTGATTGTCTGGCTGTAACGGTCCACCCGAACCTGGATAATGGCGCCAACCGTTCCTTCCGCATTTTTTAGCGGTGTTTTAGGCTCAATAACTTTCTGGTCGGCGGCAATGCCCTCGCGAATTTTCTTTTTGATCAGCGGGATAATGGGTTCAGTAGAGCCGTAAAGCCCGTGGGGATAAAATACGCCGCCGGCAGTTCCGCCAGCTCGTTGATTTAAGCTGGGGGCTGGCTCTTCAAATTCTATCAGGCGATACTGAGGATAGTGGTTAAACTCATCGCTGGTGATGGCAAGCTGAATGGTTTCCATTGTCGCGCTTTTGACTAAGGCCAGGGGCAAAACCCAGGCCTGTTTGCCAATCAGAAAGCCCCTTTTCACAATCAGGCTCGTCACCTGTAAAGTAGTGGGGTTTACTACTACCCCCTCTAATTTGCCGTTCTGTCCGTCTAAACATTGAACGTGAGCCCCAAAATTAAAATCAAACCGTGACATATTGATCTCCTTTCACTCTTTTAGCCTCTACCCACAAAATGGTTCAGGAAGCCAAAAGTATCTATTTTGATAAAAAGCGTTGTCTATTGACTTGTTGGAAAATGTTGTCGTCTGCCCGGTAGTCTTCTAACTATACAATCCGGCTTGCTTTCACTCAATGGGGAATGTGCCTAGCTCCGGGTAGGGGCTTCCCGACCATACAGGTAGGAATCTCCCTACATGGGCTGAACCGGCAGCCGGTTTACGGCTGCATTGGTGATCCGTTGCTATTTGTGAGCTGAGGGGTAATGTTGTTTCGTGGCAAATGCTGTTGAAATGATGGCGCTGAGGTTCAGTGAACGGCTGGCCGGGCCAGCCCCCAATCATCACTGGGGCCAACACCTTCTGCCACTTTGCGTTCGTCACGGCCATCCAGTTTCATTACTGTAATCCACCAACTGCCAAACTGATCCGTTCTGAGGTAAATATCTTGCCCGCATGGGCCAAATACAGGCGTTATGTCAGTTGCGGGCCGGTTGGTTAGCCGAACCAACTGGCCATTGGCCAAATTAAGGCCATAAACCTCCCAGTTATCGTCTCTATGAGAGGTAAAAGCCAGGTACTCGCCGGTGGGCGACCAGGCCGGGTAACTGTCTGTTGCTTCAAAGGTTAATTGTTTTGCATCGCTGCCATCAAAGTTAGCCTGCCACAGGCCGCAGGCCGGAGCGCAATCTTTAATGGCCAGTTTCCGGCTATCGGCGCTCCAGGCCGGTTGGCCGCCCGGAAAACTGCTAATTTGCCGGCCATCTCTTGAATCAACAATTACAATCCGGGCGGTTTGGTTAGGCGGTTCCACCTCAAAGGCCAGTTTTGTCCCATCGGGTGACCAGACAATATTTTTGATGTGATCCTGCGCCACCAGTTGCTCTGGATTTTGTTCCTGCCCTGTTCCAACGCCAATAATCCACAGGCCGTTACCCTGCCCGTAAACTGTTCCCAGTTCGCTGATTCCTGCTTCGCCAAAAAAAGCCAGCTTTGCCCCGTCGGGCGACCATGCCGGAGCGGCGGCTCGGGCGTGCAAATTATAATTAAGGGTTTGTCCGGTAGAAGTAACTAACCCCAGTTGGTGCGCCTGCCCATTGCTTTGCACATAGGCCACGTTGGCCGGGGCAGGAAAAGACAGGGCGATATTATTTTCAGTTGCAGCGGCATTGTCCGGGTTACTGTTGATAACAGAAGTTGTGCCGGTAATGGC
>CAYOXS010000222.1:1957-10134 GCA_964407935.1 uncultured Caldilineaceae bacterium | reverse complement strand
CCCTATTTTGAGCGAAGTTTCAAAAGTGCAAACACAGTGACGCTGTGGGCTTCAATTTTTTGCCGCTAAAATCACCGGGGCCGTGGTTCGTGCTGCGCGAAAAAATTTAACGGAATACGCAACACGCAAGAAAATCAGGCCAAAATGCCGCAAAAACTTTGTGCCACGATCCAAAAACCAATTTGAATCAATTGTAGTTGATATCGGTGGGGCGGGGCATCGGTCAATCGATGGGGGTCAACCTGGAAAAATGGGTAGGTGCAATCTGTGCAATTGGCGGGAATTAGAGTAAAATGAGACCCAGTTGGGTAGCCTTAACCACCGCTTCGGTGCGGCTTTGCGCGCCAATTTTGCTCAGAATTGAATTGACGTGAAATTTAACGGTGTGCTCGCTGATTGCCAGCCGGCGGGCAATGGCCTTGTTGGGCAGCCCCTCGGCCAGCAGTTGCAGCACTTCCACTTCGCGCGGGGTGAGCGGGTCGAGCAGCTCCGGCGCAGATGGCAGCGGGGCGTGGCTCAGTGCGCCGGCCAGTTCCAGGGCCACCACCGCCAGCCCGTGCCGCACGGCTTGCAGCGCCGCGCTGATCTGCCCGGCGTCGGAGTCGCGTAGCAGCAGGCCGAGCGCGCCCGCCTGCCACACGTCGGCCGCGGCGGTATCATCGGGCAAAAGGGCCACCACGGGCACATCCGCCTGGCGTAGCGCGGCCAGTTGAGGCGGCGCGGTCAGCGCGTCCCAGCCCAGGTCAAAGAGCACCAGCTCGGGCTGGTAAATATCGATGCTGTCCAGCGCGTCGGTTTCGCCATCCACCTGGCCAACCACCACGCAGCCCGGCTGCTGCTCCAGCAGCACGGCCAATCCGGCCCGGGCCAGTGGGTCTCTGGCAATAATCAGCAGGCGCAGATCGGGAGCGTCCATTGCCAAAAGTCAGTCCTTTAATCCTTGCTAGAGCGGTTGTTTTTATGTTATGATTGTAGCGACTCAAATTTTTTATTCAAGCCGATTTTCCGTGGGGCAGTAGTCCTATTTACGATGTTTTCAGGCTGCGCTACACTGATTTTACGCCTGATGAGGTTGATGAATTAATGGTTGAATCGCAAAACCAAACCGGCCAGGCCTCGATATATCACCTGGATTGGCTGGTTTCAAATTTAAGATGGCTGTGGCTGTTTTTGCTGACGCTGATGATTGTTGGCGAAAACATGGTGACCGGCGGCCCGGCCAACGATTTAACGCGCCTGTTGATTTTGGTGGGCACCGGGGTGGTGCTCAACGCGATTTATGCCGGGATGCTCTGGGCCGAGTTTTTTCCGGAATGGCTGGCCATTGTGTCGGTGGTGATCGACTCGGTACTGGCGGCGCTGGTACTGATTCTGGTTAGTCACCCGCTGGTTTATCTGCCGGTGGTCATTTTTCCGATACTGGTGGCCGGCGCGCGCTGGAGCGCGGAAATTGGGCTGATTATGGCCGTGGTGGTGATGGTTGGCCTGGTGCTGCCGCTGATTCAGCAGTACAGCGCCAGCCCGGACCGCAGCCAGTTGATGAACAATCTGCTCACCGTGGGCGCCAGCGCGCTCACCTTTATTTTGGCCGGCGTGCTGCCCGGTTTTTTTGTGGGGCAGCGGGTTGAGGCCGCCGAAGCTGAGAGCAAGGTGGAAATTGAGCAGTTGCGAATTGCCACGGCCCGGGCCAGACTGGTGTCAGAAATGGCGTTTACGCTCAGCTCTACTCTGGATTACCGGCAGGTGCTAAAAGCCACCATCGACACAGCTTTTGCGGCGATGGCCGAAGTTGGCACCAGAGACGAGTCCACAGTAGCGATGGTGCTGCTGTTTGAAGGCGACGACGGGCGGCTGACCGTGGCTTCCGGGCGCAATATTTCCCGGCGTGATCAGAGCCGCAAAGTGGCTGTGGGCGATGGTGTGATTCACCGCGCAGTCAACACCGCCGAAGTCACCATCAGCAATGCGGCCAACCGCGACAAATCCATTGCCCAGTTTGCTTCTACCCCCGGCTGCCGCTCGGCAATTTGCGCGCCGCTGCGAGCCGGTTTTCACACTTACGGCGTGATCCTGTTTTGCAGCACGGAAGAAAACGCCTACAACGACGAGCACAAAGCCCTGCTCGGCACGTTTTGCAGCCAGGCGATCATCGCCCTGCAAAATGCGCAGTTGTTTGAAGATGTCCACCGCGAACAGCAGCGCATTCTGGAAAAAGAATCGGAGGCCCGCCGCAAACTGGCCCGCGATCTGCACGATGGCCCCACTCAATCGGTGGCGGCGATTGTGATGCGCCTCAATTTTATCAAAATGGTGCTGGAAAAGGGGGATATGGCCAAGGCGCTCGATGAGGTGATCAAAGTTGAGGAAATCGCCGAAAAAACCACTCACGAAATCCGCACCATGCTCTTTGCCATGCGGCCGGTGATGCTCGAAACGCAGGGGCTGCTCCCGGCTCTCAACCAGTACGCCGAACGGCTCAACAAAAACGAGTCGTTCCGGGTGGCGGTGGTGAACCGCGGCTACGAGGGCCAGCTTTCCAATGAAGCCGAGGGCGTGATCTTTGCCATTGTTGAAGAGGCGGTGGGCAACGCCAAAAAGCACGCCCAGGCCACCGAAATCAGAATCAGTTTGATTGCCCGTGAGGCTTCGTTGTTTGTGGAAGTCCGGGACAACGGGGTCGGCTTTGATGTTGATTCAACGCGCTCAACCTATGACCAGCGCACCAGTTTGGGGCTGATCAATATGGATGAGCGGGCCGAGATTGTGGGCGGTCACTGCTCGGTGCAGTCTGCGTCGGGCAAAGGCACCGCGGTTCAGCTAGAAATCCCCTTTAACAACAATTTACGCACCGAATAGAAATAAAGGTAGCCCCCTCCGCCACTCACACTTTCAGAAATAGCCGGGTTCCGGCTCATCTTCTTTTAGGGTGACAAAAGGCGCGCCACCCGCGCCGGCATCGAGCAGTAAATCGCCCAGTTCCTCCGCCGCCTCAAACCGGTCGCCGGTAGTGAAAATAAATGTAACCCGCCGCCATTTGCCGGCGACAATCGGCGGCAGCCGGTGCTGCAAAGGGCCAAGCTCCAGCCGGTAATACCAGTCGCCGGCGCGGGGATGGTTGGGCTGCTGCGGCAGCAGATCGCGGCGGGTAACCAGTTCGTGGCCGGTGACCCGGGCAAAGTAGTGCACCGCCCAGCGATCATCGCCAAACGCGCGGGTAAAGAAAAACGCCAGCCAATCGATATGTGGCGCCTGCGCCGGCGCGTGCTTTACCGGAATACGGTACCAGCCCTCGTTCTGCACGTGCTGCCAGTCGGCCGGGTTATTCAGCACCGCTACCAGCACCCGGTCATCGGGGTAAATGATCATCTCGCTCGCTCGTTTATTTAATGTGGAGTAGCGCTATTGCAGGCGCAAACGGATTTTTAGTTGCTACTTCCCCCATCCCGCTAACCCCCTTCCCTCACAGGGGGTGGGGGGGTGAGCGGGGAGTAGTTACCGATTATACAATGAACCGGGCCAATCAAATAAAATACGCCTCCGGGTGGGATGCTCCGGCGAGGCTGTGGTATAGTATTGCGGCGCGGCAATTTAAAGTTGACAATCGGGCCGGAAGCAACCAAAATGGGGGCGGCGCGCAAGGATAGTAATATGTTCAGACGACATCATATTTCACAACCTATTGAAATTGGCTCGTTGCTCAACAACCGGTACCGCCTGCAAGAGCAGTTGGGCGAAGGCGGGGCCGGTGTGGTTTTTAAAGCCGAGGACGAGGAGCTGAAACGCACGGTGGCCATCAAAATTCTGCTGGCCGAAAGCCACATGGCCAGCGACAAGCTGGAACGTTTCCGCAGCGAAGCCCGCTCGGTGGCCCGGCTCAACCATCCCAACATCATCACACTGTATGATTACGCCGAAGAACGCGGCCAGCCCTATCTGGTCATCGAGTACATTCCCGGCCAGGATTTGTGGGAGCTGGACAACAGCTACGCTCCCAGCCTGATGCCGTTTGAAAAATCTGTGCCGATTATCGATGATATTCTGGCCGCGCTGGAATATTCGCACGCCCACAAAGTTATTCACCGCGACCTCAAACCGGAAAACGTGATGATCACGCCCGATAATCAGGTTAAAGTGATGGATTTTGGCCTGGCCCGCATCGAAGGCCAGTCGCGGTTAACCCAGGCCGGGCTGGTGGCCGGCACCGCCGCCTACCTGGCCCCGGAACTGGCCGTTGGTGAGCCGGGTGACCATCGCGCCGACCTGTACGCGGTGGGCGTGATGATGTACGAACTGTTCACCGGCCGCCGCCCCTTTTCCGGCGATGACCCGCTTACGGTGATTTCGCAGCATATTCACGCCGCGGTCGTGCCGCCCCAACACTACAACCCGGCCATCCCCGACGACCTGCAACCTGTAATTTTGAAGCTGCTCACCAAGAAGCCCGCCGACCGTTACCCTTCGGCCACGGATGTGCGCCGCGATCTGGCGCCTGTTTTGCTGCGCCTAAAAGCCGACAGCGCCGGCCAGCCGGTTGGGGTGTCGGTGGCCCAGGCCGCGCCGCTGGACCCGTTCACCTCGCCGCAGGCGGTACTGGAGCGGATTGATCGGGGCAAAATGTTTGGCCGGGAAAAAGAGCTGGCCGAACTCAAACGCCGCTGGGATCTGGTCCGGCTCGGTGAACCGGGCATCGAACCGATGCTGCTCATTTCCGGCGAGGCTGGCATTGGCAAAACCCGGCTGCTGCGCGAGCTGGAAGTGTACACCAAACTGCGCGATGGTTACCTGCTGCACGGCGCGGCCCGCGAGCAGGATGTGGGCACGCCCTACGCGGTGGTGGCGGCCATTTTACGCAACTACATTCGCGAACAATCCGCCGAAGTGCTGCGCAAGCAGATGCCCGGCTCCATTGCCGGCGAAGTGGTCAAACTGGTGCCGCAGCTCACCGAAAAACTGGGCGCGATTCTACCCAACCCGCCGCTGGAACCTTCGGCGGAGCGGGCGCGGCTGCTGGACCAAATTACCAATTTTCTGCTGAACATGGCCTACGAGCAGCCCACGCTGCTGCTGCTGGACGATCTCCATTTTGCCGATCCGGGCAGCCTGGCTATTTTGGAAATGGTGCTGGGCCAGGCGCAGGGAACCTCGCTGCTGGTGGCTGGCGCTTACCGCGATGTGGCGCTGAGCTACACCAACCCCACCAACCGGCTCATCACCAGCCTTGAAGCGGCGCAGTTGGTGTACCGGGTGCAGTTGCGCCGCCTGCCGGCCGAGGTGGTGCAGCAAATGCTGGAATCGCTGCTGGGCGATGCTGTCAGCCGGCAATTTGTTTCGTCGGTGTACATGGCCACCGAAGGCAACCCGATGTTCATTGAAGAAACGGTCAAAAGCCTGGCGGTTGACGGCCAAATTCGCCTCAACGAAGGGCGCTGGGAGCAGCGCAATACTCAAATTATTCACGTGCCCGGCAGCATCAAAGCGGTGCTGGGCAAGCGGCTCGGTTTTGTTAAAAAGCAAACGCTGGAACTGCTGCAACTGGCCGCCGTGATTGGCCGCAGTTTCCCGCTCAATTTACTGGTCGAAGCCAGCCCCTACACCGATGACGTGATCCAGTGGGCCATCGAAGAGGCGCTGTCGGCCCAACTGATTGAGGTGGTTAAAATAGAAGACCTGACCACCGGCGCGGCTGGCGCGGACTTCGTTATCTTTTATCAGTTTCAGCACGCGCTCATCCGCGAAACCCTGTACGAAGAGCTGCGCCCGCTGCGGCGGCGGCAGTTGCACCGGCGGGTGGCCGCGGCGATGGAAACCCTGGCCGGCGAGCGGCGGGTAGCCAACCCGGCCATTTTAGCCAATCACTTTATTAACGGCGCGCAGGATGAACGGGCCGTGCCCTATTTGCGCCAGGCCGGCGAGCGCGCCTACCAGTTTTACGCCAATGACGAGGCGCTGGAATATTTGAGCCAGGCTGTGGAAATTCTGGAAGACGTGGCTCCGGAACTGCTCGGCGGCGAGCGATTGGCCAATCTGCGCGATCAGTTTGAGCTGCTGAGCTGGCAGCGCAACGTGTGCAATATGATGGGCGACCGCGAACGGGAATTTTCAATCCTCCAGTCGTTGCAGGAACTGGCTGAAGCCATGGCCGACAAAGAGCGCTGGGTTGAGGTGATGTCTCGCCTGTCCACCTACTACTGGCACGTGGGCAAGCTGGATCAGGCCGAAGAGACCGCTCGCAAAGCGCTGAAAGTGGCCCACGATAACCGCAATCAACGCGGCGAACAGTACGCGCTGGAGCGCATTGCCCGCGTGTTGTGGACCCGGCGCGATAGCCAGGCGATGGACTACGCCACCCGCTCGCTGGAGCTGGCCCAAAAGCTCAACGACCGGCCGCGCCAGGGCCGGCTGACCACCCTCATCGGCAACATCTATACCGATACCCTGCGCGACCCGGAGCGGGCGGCCATCTTTTTTGAACAGGCTATTGAAATTTGTCGTGAAACCAACAACCCCTACGAAGAGGCCTGGACGCTGTGGGGCATGGCCGGCATGGCCATGCTGGTGGACAACTACCTGCAAGCGCAGCAGTATTTAACCCAGGCCCGCAAAATTGCGCAGGACATCGGCGCGACATTGCAGGTTGGTTGGGATATTTACCACCTGGGCGATGTTTGGTACAGCCTGGGCGATTACCAGCAATCGCTGGAGAGCTTTCAGCAGGCCAAAGAGATATTTGAAAAATCGCACCATTCCCGCGGCGAGCTGCGGGCCACTATTTCGCTGGGGGTGGCGCTGGCCACAACCGGCCGGTTCGATGAGGCGCGCGCTCATTTGGAGCAGGCGCTGCGGCTGGCGGAAGAGCGCAAGGACTGGGGCCTGCTGTTTCGGAGTTACCAGGCGTTGTCTGATTTTTACCGGCAGTTGGGCGGCGAAGACAACCTGTCTAACGCGGTGCGGCTCAGCAACCGGATCATTCAGATGGCCGCCCAGTATCACAACCCGGAGCACGAGTTTTTGGGCTACTATCTGCGGGCCGCCGGCTTTTTTGGCTTGCGGAATTTGCAGGAGGCGCTCAAAAGTTCAACCCGGGCCGTGACTCAGCTTGAGCAGATCACCTACATCGAATCGCCCAAAGTGACCGCCGCCGAAATTTACTACACCCACAGCAAAATCAGCGGCGCGATGGGCCAGTTTGATACCTCGCGCCGGTACCTGCAAAAAGCCCACAGCGATGTGCTGCGTCGGGCCAACCTCATCACCGATGAGCAACTGCGGGCCGGGTTTTTAAACAACATCCCCATCAACCGCGAGATTCTGGCCGCCAAACAAGCTCCCTGACAGTTTTAAATCTGGGACACAGATTAACACAGACCACACAGATTCAGGTTGAAAAACCAGACATGAATCTGTGAAAATCTGTGGTATCTGTGTCCGGTTCAAAAGCCGTAAACTCAACGTGTCAGATAGCTGGCTTGCCAAATAAGTTTGGTGTTACTGGGCAGCCGGTTATTCCCTGATCCTCGCCATGATAAAAACATCGGCAAACTGCCCGTTTTTAAAAGCGTAGCGGCGCAGCCGCCCTTCTTTTACAAAACCGTGTTTTTCGTACAAATGAATAGTTCCAATTCCGCTCAATTAAGAAATTTTTGGGGCGCGCTGCGGCAGATTCTTTGTTTTTGACCGCGGTCGCGTATAATCCCTTATACTTTACCAAAAGAAACCGGCACAAAGAAAATTGTAACTGTTAAAGTGATTGCGTACGGATAATCGACGATTGGCATTTACAGGCAATAACGGGAATTATTGAGTAACCGGGCGCAGCCAACCTCGGAATAAGGGGAAATGGATCAAAAACGAATACTCATTGTCGAAGATGAAAGTATTATCGCCCTGGAAATGAAAACGCGCCTGGAAAAATTGGGGTATCAGGTAGCCGATATGGCCATGACCGGCGAACGGGCCATTGAACTGGTTGAGCTGCTGGCGCCCGATCTGGTGCTGATGGACATTATGCTCAAAGGCAAAATGGACGGGATAGAGGCGGCGGGCCACATCACCGCCCGGCGGGCCATCCCGGTGATTTTTTTAACCGCCCATTCCGATGAGCAAACCTTGCAGCGGGCCAAGGTTTCCGGCCCGTTTGGCTATCTGGTCAAGCCCTTTCAGATGCGCGACCTGCACAT
>CAYOXS010000222.1:0-1857 GCA_964407935.1 uncultured Caldilineaceae bacterium | reverse complement strand
CAAACCGGCAAAGGCACCACCACCGAAACCGAAATCATCTGGAATGGCGAGCGTTTCTGGTTTAACATTCACATTTATCCGGTTAAAAATGCTGCCGGAGAAATCACATCGATTGCCACCATTGGCCGTAACATCACCGAAACCAAACGCCTCAAAGGGATGCTGCCTATCTGCGCCTGGTGCGGCAAAAAAATCCTCGGCGAAAACGGCCACTGGCAGCCGCTCGATCAGTACATTATCGAGCATACTACGGCCAAAGTAACCCACTCCATCTGCACCGATTGCCTCAATGAGGAGATGCAAAAAATAGACCGGCCGTAATTGGCGGCGGTTGTGTTTCACATCCTCGCTCATTTGTGCTAAAATCTTTGCATTCACTGCAAAAGGTTTTGCCTGTGTCAGTCACTTTTATCAGCGGGCCGGCCGGAACCGGCAAAACAACCCGGGCCGTGGCGCACCTTCAGAGCCTGTTGGCCAGCAACGTGCCGGCCAATTCTATTTTGGTGCTGGTGCCGCAGCAAACCCTGGCCCAGCCCTACCGCCAGGTGCTGCGCCAGCCAAACCTGCCCGGCTCCGGCCCGGTCGATGTGCTCACCCTCAACGGTCTGGCCCAAAAAACCATCGACCTTTTCTGGCCGCTGGGCGCGGTTTCCAGTGGGTTTGGCCGGCCGCACCAGCCGCCCATCTTTCTCACCATCGAAACCGCCCAGTACTATTTGCGGCAGGCCATCAGCCCGCTGCTGCGGCAGGGCTATTTCGATCCGCAGGTAGTGCCGGTCACTATTTCTTTGCCCCGGCTGATGAGCCAGATTTTGGACAACCTCAACAAAGCGGCGCTCATCGGCCTGCCTCACACCGAAGTTGGCGGGCTGCTGGCGGCCTCGCTGACGCTGGAGCCGGCCAGCCGGGTGGCGCTGGAGCACACCCAGGCCTGCGTTAACCGCTTCCGCGATTATTGCCTGACCCGCAACCTGCTGGACTTTTCGCTGCGGATTGAAACGTTTCACCGCCATTTGTGGCCGGTGGCCGGCGTGCGCCAGTTTCTCACCGGCCGCTACCGCCACCTGATTATCGACAACATTGAAGAGGACACCCCCTTTGCCCACTCGGTGCTGCGGGACTGGCTGCCGCAGGCCGAATCGGCGCTGCTGGTCAACGACGAAGACGCCGGTTTCCGCATTTTTCTGGGGGCTAACTGGCGCACCGCCGCCGGGCTGGCCTCGCTCGGCCAGCAAACCGAGCGGCTCACCGAGTCGCGGGTGGCCCCGCCGGATATGCTGGCGCTCGGCCAGCGGCTGGCCGAACTGCTGCGCTACCCGCCGGCAGCCGGCGAATCAGCGAGTCGGCGCAAAAGTAAAAAATCGAAAATCGCAAATCAAAAATCCAAAGTGGACATCGACCCCCGCCGGGTGTTCACCTTTGAGCAGGTACGCTTTTACCCGCAAATGCTAACCTGGGTCATCGACAAAATTGCCGCGCTCATCCGGGCTGGTACGCCGCCCGGCGAAATTGTGGTGCTGGCCCCGTTTGTCAGCGATGCGCTGCGTTTTTCATTCATCCAGCGTATGCAGGAGCGCGGCCTGCCGGCCCGCTCGCACCGCCCCTCGCGCCCGCTCAACGAGGAACCGGCGGCCAAAACCGCGCTCACGCTGGCCCGGCTGGCCTTTCCCGGCTTTACCCCGCCGCAGCCGTTCGACGTGGCCCAGGCGCTCAGCCAGGCCATCGCCGGGCTGGATTTGGTGCGGGCCAGTCTGCTGGTACAGGTGGTCTATCGCCCCGGCGAAGCGGCGGTGCTGGCCCCGTTTGAACAGCTCGAAGGGCCGCTGCGCGAGCGCATCACCTACGATTTGGGCCGCA
>CAYOXS010000221.1:0-10143 GCA_964407935.1 uncultured Caldilineaceae bacterium | reverse complement strand
CCCCCTCCCCCAGTTTGGGGGAGGGGGTTAGGGGGTAGGTGTAAAGCCACACAACTTAAGTTGTTAAATGAATGTGTTTTGGTTGGCTTCGCCGGCCAAAACCAACTTACTGCGGCAGCATCAGGTCGGCGGTTTTGTAGGCATCCGGCCAAACCACAGCGGCGTCCTGCGCATCCTGCCCCGGCTGCTGGTATTGAACCATCGTCACGGCGGGATCGGGGAACTGATGCCACCATTTTGGCTCTTTGCCGGCGGCTTCGGGCGGATTGGATGAGTTAATCGGGAAAGTGATCTTGCCCAACGCGCCGCTGTACTCAATGTTTTCCAGCGCCTTGATGACTGCGTCCGGGTCGGTAGAGCCGGCCTCGTTGATGGCCTGGGCCATCAGCTTGAGCGAGTCGTAGGCTTCCATCGCGTAGGATTCGGCTTCGGCCTTGCCGGTGGCGGCGGTGTATTTTTCCGCAAAAGCGGTGGTGGCCGGGGTAAAGAGCGCGCGCGGCAGACCGATGCGGCTATAGGTGCACAGGTTGCCATCCGGCACAGACGACCAGAAGGCTTCGCTGTCGGCAACGGCCTGGTTGCAGAGCATGGGCACCTGCTGCGGGCCAATACCGGCTTCGGCGGCCTGCTGGGTAAAGTTAAACGAGGTTTCGCCGGTGGTCAGCACGGCGATCATTCCCGGCGCGCGGCCGGCTTTGATGCGTTCGATGACCGGCGCAAAGTCGAGCGTGCCAATATCGGCAAAGTAGGTTTCAGATTCGATGCCGCGCTCGGTGAGCTGTTCGGCCAACTGCTCGGCGGCGGGGATACCGTAGCTGGTGTTTTCGGTCATAATAATCACAAATTTGGCCCCGCTGGACTGGATGAAGTTGGCGTTGGCCTGGGCCACTTCTGACGACAGCGGCGCAATGCGGAAAATCTGGGGGTAGCCTTTGGCGGTCACATCGTCATTCCAGGTTTCGGCAAAGACGACCGGCACGTTGTTGTTGTGGGCTACTTCCATTGCGGCCAACCCTACGGCGCTGTGATACTCGCCGACAACGCCGGCCACGCCTTCCTGGCTGATGAGCCGCTGCATGGCGGCGGTACCGCGTTCGGGCAGCCCCTCGGTATCGACCATCACCAGATCGACCGGCTTGCCCAGCACGCCGCCGGCGGCGTTGATTTCGTCGAGGGCAATTTCAAAGGCGGCTTTCATGGCAATCCCGCCGCTCACCGAACCGGGCGCGGACAGCGGCAAAATCGCCCCGATTTTAACGGAGTCACCACCGACCCCGGCGGCCATCATCACTTCGCCGGCAGCCTGGTTAAAATAGGCTTCAGCTTCGGCGGTGGTGGGGATGTAAAGTTTCTGCCCCACCTCAATTACGTTTGAGTCGGTGATTTTGGCGTAGCTGTCATCTTCGGCGTTTTTCTGGTTGGTGTAGTAGGTGATGGCCGGGTAGGCCAGCACATCGCCCAGAAATTTCTCGGCCAGTTTGCTCAGCCAGTCATCGGCCTGAACCGTGTAGTCTTCGCCCTGATTCAACGGCGCGGCCCACGAAGCCGCCGGCACGGCTAACACCATCACGATCATCAACAACAGAAAATACTTCTTCATTCTTGTCCTCCTTTGGTTTTTTGGAACAGCTTTTTAAAATACAAAGTCAACGCATTGGGATTGGCTGGCGTTCCTCCTTTCAACAGCTAACTTTTGGCGATAATGACGTTTTTAACGCCCAGGGATTTGTGGCTGGAAATAAAAACTTAGACAAGCCGGGCTAATTGCCGGCGTAAGGAACAAAGTGAACCATCGTGGGTTATTGTTGAAATTGTAGGTGGAAACAAAGGTCAGACTGTTTTTTGCAGCGTTCAAACGGGCTGACCCCGGAAAGAACGATTCAGGAGCAGATTCTACTGCCTGGCGGAACCGAACAGAGTAGTTGATTTGATATCCATCGTGGATGCCTGATTATAGTAACAAAGGCGGCAACCTGTCAAGTTATCGTCAAGGTCAGCTTTGGCCGCGAGTCACCTCGCGAAAGAGGTCCATCAGAATGCGGGTGTTGGGGCCGGGCCGGCCCCGGCCAACCGGCTGATCATCGATCTGGCGCAGGGGCATCACTTCTTTGTTGCTGGCGGTGATGAACGCCTCGTCCACCCGGGTCAGTTCGTCCCGCTCAATAGGCCGCTCAACCACCTCAAACCGATTCTGCGCCACTTCCAGCACCACCCGGCGGGTGACGCCGGGCAAAATCCCCTCGGCAGGCGTGATCAACTGCTGCCCGTTGAACACAAACAGGTTGGTGGTGGTGCCTTCCAGCACGTGCCCCTGTTCGGTCACGTACAGCGCCTCGACCGCCCCGGCAGCGGTCGCTTTTTTCTGCGCCAGCAATGCGCCCAGATAATTGATGGTTTTGGCCGCGGGGATGTAGCGGCTGGCCGGCACCGTGATGGCTTTGGCCCCCTGCGTGTAGTAGTTATCCGGGTAGACCCGCAGCGGCGATACGAGCACCAGCAGCCCCGGCCCTTCATCGGCGCTGACCGAATTGCTGGACACCCCGCCGGTAACCACAATCCGAATCCCGGCCTCCGGCAGGTTATTGCGGGCCAGCGTTTGGCGCACAATCTGCTCAATTTCCGCCGGCGAAGCAGGCAGTTCCAGCTCAATAAGGCTGGCCGAGCGCGCCAGCCGCTGCACGTGTTCGGCCAGCCGAAACGGGCGGCCATTGTAAGTGCGCAAAAAATCAAACACGCCGTAGCCGCGCAAAATCGACAAATCCTGTACCGGCAGCGCGGCCTGGTTCAGCGGCAAAAATTGGCCATTCACGTAACAAATCGGGTCGGTCATTACGGTTAATCCTTTATTTTCCAAATCTCGGCGCGTCTTTTGGGCGCGGCCGGGGTTATAACTACCGGCGAGCCGCTGCCAGCCGCGTTGAGAATTAACTCCGATTGTACCGAAAATTTGCCGCGGCACAAAGCAACTGGCGTCTAACTTCGTTGACGCCTCCTGCTGTTCGTGCTAAAATCATGCGGCTTTTCAAAAAATAAATCAGAAAAGATGAGGTAACTATGACAACCGTAATCAGCCCATTTGCCAAGCCCGATCCCGCCCTGCCGGTGGTAGAAGGCGTGCCGCAAATTACCCGCCCCACCCCGGAAGAGATCGAGTCCTTTCCTGGCGAAGCCAAAACCCTGCTTACCAGCACCGCGGCGGCGCAGCAGGAATTTTTGGCCAGCGGGCAGTTCAATCTGAATTGGCTGGCCGGCCGCCACGTGCTGCTGGCGGGCGCAACCGGCCCGGGGCTGGGCGGTGCACTGGCCGCGGCGGTGCTCAACCACGGCCAGGCGGCCAGCGTCACTATTTTGGGCCGCGATCTGAAAAAATCGCTGAACTTTGAAACCGGCACGTTGATGGAAGAACTGGCCCAGGCCAATGGCTTTGGCCAGCGTTTTCACTGGCTCAACGGCGGTATGGCGCTCGAAGGCCGGGCGCTGGAAGAGATTTTGGCCGCCTTGCGGGACGCCGGCGCCGAGCGGGTGGTCTATTTTAACACCGTCGCCGCGGCGTTATCCGGCCTGCTGCCGGGCATGCCGCCGGTGTTTGTGAAAGATGTCGATGCCAGCGGCAACCTGTTCCAGTGGCAACTGCCGCCGCTCAACGAGAAGCAAATCGACGTGACCAAAATGGTGATGGGCGAAATGGCGGTGGCCTTCCCCGGCGTACTGCAAGCCAACGGCATCGGAGTTGAGGCCGAAGTGTACGCCGACTGGCGCGGCAGCCTGGACAAAGCTGGCCGTAACCCCAACCTGGCCGAGTACGGCCGCCAGGGTGCGTACTCCACCAGCCTGTTTTTGCCCAAAGATATTTTGCAGGCGCACACTCGCCAGGCCTACGGCCGCAGCGCTCACCCGGTGCTGGACATTTTTTACCCGATGATGCGCACCCGCGCCCTGCCGCTCATTCCCGGCGGGCTGACGATGGCCAACGTCAGCGACAAGCTGATGGAAAAAGATGGTATTCGCCGCCGCGATGTGCCGGAACTGGCCCTGGCCGCGCTCGATGTGGTGGGCCGGGCGCTCACCGCCGGTTACGACAACCCCTTCCCCCGATTGGACAGCCACGACGCCCATTTGGACGAGTGGTTCTACGAAGTTGTGCAACGCCTCACCAGTAACGAAGACAGCGACTTCTACTTTAAACGCTGGATGTAAATCGAATTGCGAATGGCGAGTAGCGAATTGGCGGCTGATTTTTCAGTTTCGCCATTCGCTATTCGCCATTCGTTTCCCCCCCAAATTCCCATTGCGCCAGTTTCTTTCCCCTTTTATAATAAACTATGCACTGGCTGATCGACGGGCACAATCTCATTGGGCACATGCCAAATTTGCGGCTGGATGACCCCAACGACGAGGAAAAGTTGCTGGCCCATCTGGTTCGGTACAAAGCCAGAACCGGCCAGCGTCTGACGGTGATTTTTGACGCCGGCGCGGGCTACCAGCCGGGCAGTACCAAAAAACAGGGCGGCGTCACCGTTCAGTTTGCGCCGCCGGGCCAAACCGCCGATCAGCTCATCGCCCGGCGGGTGCGGCGAGCCAAAAACCCGCAGGCGCTGATGGTGGTCAGTTCTGACCGGGCCGTGCAAACTGCCGCCCGGCTGGCCGGGGTGCGCAGCCTGCCTGCCGCCGAATTTGCCCGCCAACTGCTGAGCGGCGGCAGCAATGCCGGCGCGGCCGACCCCGGCGCGCAGGCCAACGTGCAGTTATCGGCTGATGAAATTGATGAGTGGCTGGATATATTTGGGGATGACCAATTCTGACGCACCACAAAATACCGATACGCTGACCGCCGAGCTGGCCCAGGTTCGGGCCGAACTGGCGCAGGTGAAACGGGAGCTGGCGCAGGCCAAACGCGCCCGCACCGATTTTATCGCCACGGTCAGCCACGAACTGCGCACGCCGCTCAATTCGATTTTGGGGTTTGCCAAGCTGCTGCTCAAACAGCAGGTGGGGCCGCTCACCGAAACCCAGCAAACTGACCTGTCGTTTATTTACGACGGCGCCCAGCACCTGCTGAGTCTGGTCAACGATATTCTGGATTTGTCCAAAATTGAGGCCGGTGTCATTAGCCTGGATAAAACGTGGGTGAGCGTGGAAGAGATTGTGGTCGGGGTGATCGCCTCCACCTACATTCTGGTCGATGGTAAAGCCATCGAGCTGAAAGATATGATTGAACCGGGGCTGCCCCGGCTGTACGCCGACCGCGACCGCATCCGGCAGGTGGTTATCAACCTGCTGTCAAACGCGGCCAAATTCACCAACCGCGGCGAAATTGTGCTGAGCGTTACCCGCATCGAACGCCGGGGCCAGGATTCCGTCTGTTTTGCCGTAAAAGATACCGGCATTGGCATTAAAAAAGAGGACATTAACAAAGTGTTTGAGCCATTCCGCCAGATTGACAGCTCGGATGGCCGCCGCGCCGAAGGGACGGGGCTGGGGCTGGCCATCAGCCAGCGGCTTGTTCAGCTCCACGGCGGCGAGGTTTGGGTTAACAGCCAGGTGGGCCGGGGCAGCACGTTTTTCTTTTCGCTGCCGGTTGAACCTGCCCAATCCACCCAAAGCGAGTACAGGTTAAGTTAACATGGCCAAAATTCTGTACGTTGAAGATAATCCGGCCAACCGGCTGCTGGTGCGCCAGGTGTTGGAACCAGTGGGGCACACCCTGCTGGAAGCCAGCGACGGGCCGAGCGGTATCCGGCTGGCGCAGGACGAGCAGCCCGATTTGATTTTGATGGACATTAACATCCCCGGCCTGAACGGCTACGAAACCACCACCCGCATCAAAAGTTTGCCGGGGCTGGGCGGTGTGCCGATCATCGCTTTAACGGCCAAAGTGATGGCTGGCGACCGGGAACGGGCGCTGACCGCCGGCTGCGACGGCTACATTGCCAAACCCATCGATGTGGACCGGCTGCCCCGCCAGATCAACGAATTTTTGGGCGGGCGGCGCGATAAAGTTACCCGCGAAGAAGAAAATATTTACCTGCGCGAATACAACGAGCGGCTGGTCAATCATCTGGAACAAAAGGTCAAAGAATTGTCCTCGGCCAACCAGGATTTAACCCGCACCGACCGCATGAAATCCAGATTCATTGATATGGCCGCCCACGAGCTGCGCACCCCGCTCACCACCGTGCGCGGCTATCTGGGAATTTTAACCGCTCCCGGCAACACGTTTTTGGCCAACGCCGATGACGCCACGCTGGAACTGATCGACGGCATTGTTACCGGGGTAGACCGGCTGCGCGGCATTGTGCAGGATATGCTCGATGTGACCCGGATTGAGGCCGGCACACTGCAACTGCGCCAATCGCCCATTAATCTGGCTCAGGTGTACCAAAAAATCGAGCGGGAATTTGCGCCGGTGGTTCACAAACGGCAGCAAACTTTAACTATTGGCGCGGCCGGCCACGTGCCCACCATTTGGGCCGATGGCGAGCGGGTCATCCAGATTTTGCGCAATCTGGTCAGCAATGCCATCAAATACACCCCCGATGGTGGCCGGATTGAGATTTCTACGGAAATGATGGGCAACAACCCGCAGTCGTATGTAAAAATCACCGTCGCCGATAGCGGCGTGGGTATTCCGCCGGAGCAGCTCGAAAAAATTTTTGAAAACTTCCACGAAGTACGGGCCATTGAGCACCACAGCACCAGCAAAACCGATTTTATGGGCAGCGGCGCGGGGCTGGGGCTGGCCATCGCCCGCGGGGTGGCCGAGGCGCACGGCGGTTCGCTGTGGGCCGAAAGCCCCGGCTACAATCCGGCAACGTTTCCCGGCAGCAAATTTTATCTGATCCTGCCCTTTGGCCAGCCGCCCAAAGATTAATCCAGCCAAGTTGACAACTTATCCGCACGCTTCTATCATAATCGGGCTGGTGTTTGCGCCGGCAAATTTACCCGGACAGCGTGCAACATGGAATGGTTCAACCAACAACCCAAACATCGCCGCACCATTTACGGACTTCTGCTGGGCATCATTTTGTTAACCATCCCCTGCTACTGCCTGGGTTTTGCCGCGCTGGCTACCGCGCCCAAAGTGAGCGTTGAAGTGATTCCCGGTGAACCGACCGCCACCGTGCCGGTTTGGGTTAGCCCCTCACCCACGGGTGCAACCGCGCCAACCGATACGCCGCTGCCCGGCGTTACCCGCCCGCCCACCAGCACGCTGGAACCCACGCCAACCCAATCGTTCCCTACCGGTGAGCCGCCCACGCCCACCGACACGCCCGAACTGCCAACTAACACACCGCTGCCGGCCACCGCCACGCCAACAACCGCCGTTGTGCCGCCCACCGCCACGCCCACCAATACACCCACGGTTACGCCCAGCGCCACCGCTACCGGCCGCCCGACCGCTACCTCTACCAGCCGGCCCACCGCCACGCCCACCGAAACACCGACGGCCACGGCCACCAAAGCGATTCCAACCGACACGCCCACGGCCACGGCCACGGCGACAAAAGTTCCGCCCACCCCCACCGAACCGCCAACCGCCACCCCCACCGAAACGCCAACCGTTGTGCCCAGCGACACCCCGGTTCAGCAGCAGGAACCGCCCAATAACGCCGGCGACGGCCCGCCCGCCCCATAACTGGCTTGTGATTGACTCCACAACCCAACATAAGTATACTACGGCAAATTCGCCAGCGGGGAGATGCGCAGACTTATGCCTTGGTCGCGGATGGCCGTTTTCCTCTTTGTGATCTCAATTCTAACAGCCGCCTGCCAGCCCTCGCCGCCGGCGCCGCTGCCCACCTACACACCCTATCCCACCTACACGCCGTACCCCACCTATACCCCGCCGCCCGCCCCGCAGCAGAGCCGGCTGCCTTCCGCCCAAATTGATGATCTGGTCTGGCCCGCCGGCCCCCGCGATGACGTTATTCCGGTTGAAGACGCCGCCGCGTTTTTAAATGAAACCGTCACCGTCGAAGGCACGGTCAGCCGCACCCACAATTCCGGCAGCGCCGTATTTTTAAACTTCGATGGCAGCGGCCGGCAGCTTTTCACGGCCGTCATCTTCCCGGATGACTGGCCCAAGTTTGCCACGCCGCCCGAAACGCTTTTCGCCGGCAAACTGGTGCGGATTGACGGCGCAATTACCGACTACAACGGCACGCCGGAAATCATCATCAAAAGCCCGGCCCAGATTGAAGTCGCCCTGACGCTCGGCCAGCAAATTCCGGTGGCCGCCTGCAACTGCCCACCCCCGCCCACCGCCCCGCCCGCCGAGTCCACCCCGGAACTGCCCACTGCCGCTACTCCCGCCGCCGGCCCGCCCCCGGTTGAGCCAGCATCCGGGGCGGTTAACTGGCAAAATGCCGCCGATTTTAACGGACAGGTAGTCACTATTGCCGGAGAGGTCATTAGTACATATAATTCAGGCAAAGTTGTCTTTTTAAACTTTGATGAAGCTTATCAGGATACATTCAAAGTGGTCATTTTTCCCGATGCCTGGCCGCTCTTCCCGGAACCACCGGAAGAGTACTATCACCACAAAAAAATTGAGGTGACCGGCCAGGTAAAACTGTACCAGAACACACCAGAAATCATTGTTGACCAACCAGACCAGATTGTGATTGTGGAGTAAATTAGCGGATGGCATCACTGCCAACGATATTGTTACTGTTAGCGGCCCTCAGCGCCGGGGCCACGGTTATTGCGGCGATCATCGCCTTTCGCTCCCAGCGCGAGGCCAGCAGCGCCATTTTCCCCATTGTCAGAGAAGAAGAACGCAACCGGGCCCAGCGGGCGCGAATTTCCATTTTTGTGTGGATTGCCGTAACGGCCCTGTTCATCGGCGGCTGGCTGGGCACGCTCCGCCTGTCTGGCTCCGCCGAATCCGCCGCCGGCCCCGCCGAAGCATCGCCCACCACCGCCGCCGTCATCGAGGCGCAGCCAACCCCGGAACCGGCCAGCACCGCCACGCCCGTCATCGAACCCACGGCAACCGCCGCGCCGCTGCAAAATCAGGAGCCAACCAGCGCCCCTCCCACCGACACCCCGCTGCCGGCCGCAACTGACACGCCGTTGCCCCCGGCCACCGCTACTGCTACGCCGCCGCCGGCTACCGCCACCAACACGCCACTGCCGCCCACCGCCACGCCAACAGCGACAGCCACATCTACCCCAACCCGCGTGCCCCTGCCCGGCGAAAGAATTCCCGCGCCGGCCGGTGTACGGGTCGGGCCAATTCAATTTACCGCAGAACTCGACAGCGAACAGAGTCCGGTTAACCCCACCACCACCTTTTCCGACGGCCTGGCTCAGGTTTACGGCGTCTTCTCTTTTAGAGGGTTGGACGAGGGGTTACCGTTTAAAATCATCTGGTATAAAAATGGTGCGGAAATTGCCCGCGACGAAGGCCAATGGGAGTGGGGCCAGCAGGGGCAATCGTTTGTGTTTTTAAGCCCCAAAGGCCCCGGCCTTTACAAACTGGAGCTGTGGATTAACGATACGGTTGTCGCCACCAAACTGTTTGAAATTACCCCTCGGCCCAAATAACCACGCCATTTGAGGAAACTTTTTCTCAGCAAAGCAGGTCGCGCTTTCAGCGTGACTGTCGGGCTGCAAGCCCAACCTACGACGGGCCAAAATAAATTTTTCACATCGGTAATATACAAGTGCCACTATTATCAAAAATCGCGGTGGCGTGGCTGGCCGGCATTATGCTGGCTCGCTGGTTGGCCGTGCCGTGGCTGGCTTTGACGCCGCCGGCGCTGCTGCTGGCCGCGCTGCTGCTGCTCTACCGGGATAACCCTCGCCTTAAACTGGCCGCAATTCTGGGGCTGGCGCTGCTGGCCGGCGCGCTCCGTTTCAGCCTGGCTCAACCCACGTTTGATAAAAACCACATCTCCTTTTACAACGATGGCCCCGCGCCGGTAAAACTCACCGGCACAGTTGCCGATGAGCCGGACGTGCGCGACAACTACATCAACCTGCGGCTGCGCGTCGAATCGATCCAGCAGGGCGGCACCACCCAACCGGTTGGCGGGCTGGTACTGGTGCGCGCGCCCCGCTACCCGGCCCGCTTTTACGGCGACCACCTGTCGATGACGGGCCGGCTGGAAACGCCGCCCGTTTTTGATACCTTCAATT
>CAYOXS010000220.1:8288-10156 GCA_964407935.1 uncultured Caldilineaceae bacterium | reverse complement strand
AGTCTTTTGGTTTTTTTTGGGACGGCTTGCCCGCCCCAAAACACACCGTTTCTATTGCCCCGCCCCCAATTTGGGGGAGGGGCAGGGGTGGGGGTATGTGGACCATAGGGCACAACTTGGGTTATGTAACAAACGAAATTTTGCTATAGGGGAAATAGAGAGCAGGTCACGCTTGGCGTGTGACTGTCAGGCTACTTCATGCTGTACCTGGGTGACAACGCTGTTGATAATGGCCTTGAGCGTATCAAAAACTCCCTGGCCGGTGATGGCCACAGATTCAAATGTAGCCTGATGGCTAACTTTGAGGATGCTTTTGAGCAGCGGCACGGGCATGGCGTTGGGGATATCGCGCTTGTTCAGTTGAATCACAATGGGCATGTGGTTGGCCGGCAGGTTGAGCGCCTGCAATTGAGCCTGCATACTTTCCCAGGTTTCAATGTTGGCGTTGGTGCGGCAGGCCGCCGAATCGGCCACAAAAACAATGCCGTCGGCGCCGCGCAACACCAGCTTGCGGCTGGCTTCAAAGTGGTTTTGGCCGGGCACGGAGTACAGGTGGATTTTTGGGCTAAGCCCGCTGATTTTGCCCAGCTCAAGCTGCAAAAAGTCAAAATAAAGGGTGCGGTCCTCGTGGAGTTTTAGCGCTACCAGTTCACCGCGCCGGCGCGGGTCGGCCCGGGCATGAATTTGTTGCAGGTTGGTGGTTTTGCCGCTGAGCGCCGGCCCGTAGTAGACAATCTTTAAAATTAGCTCTCGGTGCTGCCAGTTAATGAACATTCAGGCCAACAGCTTGTTGAGTTCGGTATCAAACGCCTGCTCAATTTGGCCGGGGAAGACCGGGTTTTTGGCGACCGATTCAATTTCATCGAGTTTGGTTTTCAGGTTGAGCGCGATTTGCCGGGCGTGATACCACACCGAGCCTAACCGGCTGCTGTATGGCCCGCGGTTAACCACCAAAATTAACAAATACTGTTGCCCCACGTTCAGCGCGTAGAGATCGTCATTTTTGCCTTCACGATAGGCCAGGTGAACGCATTCGGCGTTGCCATCAATGGCCCGGCCGGCTTCGATGAGGGTAACAATACTGCCGCTGAGCAGCGAGACCACACTTTCAACCGGGATTTCATCGGTGTAGCCGGTTTTGGCGATCACATTAGCGCTGGTATCGGTGAGCAGCACGCACCTGGCTTTAACATCGGTGCGCAGCCGGTCGAGCAGTTCGTTCATTTGCCGGAAGTTTTCTTCTGACCAGGTGGCCACGGTGGGTTGTTCCTGGTTTTGGCCGTACATGGCTTCCTGCACAACCTGGCGGAACGCGCTAATTTCAAGGGGTTTGGTGAGGTAGCGGAACACTTTTATGCGCCGCGCTTCCGCTTCAATAACCTCGTTGCCAAAGGCGGTGATCATAATCAGCCGGGCATCCGGCTGCGCGTAGCGAATGGCTTCGGCCAGTTCAAGGCCATCCATTTCGGCCATATTAAAATCTGTCACGACCACATCGTAGGGGTGGGCCAGCAGTTGGTCAAGCGCGGCAAAACCGTTGGTAACGGTAGTTACCTGTAAAGTGGGGTCAACCTTTTTAAGGCTGTTGCTCAATACCCGGAGAATCGAAACTTCGTCATCGACGATCAGGACATGTTTGGAAATTGTCATTGAAGGGCTATCCAGTTTTACCTCCCCGGCTGGCAGCGCCCCTTGTCCCCCTCCCCACAAAGCAGGGAGGGGGTTGGGGGCGGGGCGGTTTACCCCTGAGCCGCTGGCTGGGAGGGGAACCAGCAGCCGGGCAGAAGACGAATACTTACATACGCAATACGTATCTATCTGTAAGTATACTGCCAGATGGGTGCAAAAACGGTTGGTTTAGGTTGGCA
>CAYOXS010000220.1:0-8188 GCA_964407935.1 uncultured Caldilineaceae bacterium | reverse complement strand
TCTATCTGTAAGTATACTGCCAGATGGGTGCAAAAACGGTTGGTTTAGGTTGGCAAACGTTGGGGTTATTGGCTAATCCACAGATAGCCCTGGTGACGCACCGTTTTGATGTAGCGCGGTTTGGCCGGCTGCGGCTCAATTTTGCGGCGCAAATGATGGATGTGCCATTTGACCAGTTCTTTGGCTTCAACGTCGGTGCTGGCGTGGCCCATGCCGCAGGCCACCAGTTGCCGCGCCGAAACCGGCTGCGGCGAGGCTTTAACCAGGCAAACCAGCAAATCAAATTCGGTGGTGGTTAGCTCCAGCAGGTGATCGTTGAGCGTGACCTGGCGGTGGTGCTGATCGATCACCAGCGGGCCGGCGTGGATAAAACGCTGGCCGGGCGGCGGCGGCGCAGGTGAAAGGTTGTCATCCAGCGTGGCCAGCGACTGGCGCAAAACTTCAAGCTGATTGAGCAGGCTGAGCTGGTGCAACAATTTTTTGCGCTGGGCCAGCCCCTCGGCCACGCGCTCGCGGATAATTTGCGGCGTAGTGGGTTTAAACAGGTAATCAAACGCGCCCAATCGCAGCGCCTCTACCGCGCTTTCTACCGAGCCGTAAGCCGTGAGGATAATTACCACCAGATTGGGGTCTCGCTGGCGGGCCTGGTGGAGCACCGTTAGCCCGTCTACCGGCTCCATTTGCAAATCCAGCAGGAGCAGGTCAAACGGGGTTTCAGCCATGCGGCTCAACGCTTCGGCCCCGTTGGCGGCGCTTTCAACGGTGTAGCCTTCGTGCTTGAGGGCGTTTTTCAGCACAAAACGAATGTTGGCTTCGTCGTCAATAATCAGGATTTTGGGCCGGTTCATGTGGGGTTATCCCTTGCCGGCGATGGGCAATTTGAGCATGCAAACCAGCTCGGAGGTGGTTTGCCGGCAGTCTACCTGGCCGCCGTGGGCCACCACAATATCGTAACTCATCACCAGGCCAAAACTGATTTCGGCGCTGGCCTGGGCGGCATCGGGTTTGATGATTTGCCGCCACTGATCGGGGGTGATGGTTGAGGCATCGGCCTGGAATTTAACCACAATGTAACTGTTTTCCAGGTAGCTGCTCAGCTGTAAGTTTCCGCCGCCGGCGCTGCCAATGGCCTCGGCAAAGTTGAGGATGAAACTTAAAAACACCAGGTGCAACTGGTTGGCTACTGCCTTTACCGGCGGCAACGCCACCGCCAGATTGTCCTGCAAATGAACTTTTTGCCGCTTGAATTCTTTGCTGGCAATGGCGATGGCTTCCTGCAGCAGCGGGGTTATGTCGCCCACCCGGGGCGTTTCGGAGTGCGGCCGGTAAATCTGGCGCATGCGGTTAACCAAAGTCACCACCCGCGCCGACTCCTGCTGGCTGAGCCGAATGTAGGACTCCACTTCGGCGGGGTTGTTCAGCTCTTCCAGCGCCAGCGCCAGCGCGCCCTGAATGGCCTGCATGGGATTGTTGATTTCGTGCGACAGGCTGGCGGTGAGCCGGCCAACTGTGGCCAGCCGTTCGGTTTGCAGCATTTGCTGGTAAAGTTGTTCTCTTTCGGCCACAAGCCGCACGGTTTGAGTATGAAGCTGGGCGTTGCCCACCGCCACGGCCACCATGTCGGCGGCGGTTGAAAGCAGGGTTACATCATTTGGCTCAAACGAGCCGCTTATTTTGTTGAGCAAACAGACCGCGCCAATGGCCTGCCCGTGGTACAGCACCGGCAGCGACAGTACATTTTTGAGGCGCAGGTTAAGCTGGCTGCACACGGTTTGGTTAATGTTGGGATCATTTTGCGGATCGTTGATGACCAGCGCCTGCCCGTGCTCAATCACCCAGGCCGCTGTTGATTGTTCAAGGCTGACCAAAACCGGCGAGTCTGACGAAAAAGTGATACCCCTGGCTACCATCAGTTGCAGGCTTTGGCCGGGATCAGACTCCAGCAGCCAGAGCAGCCCGATTTCGGTGTTGGCCAGCCGTTGCAGCCAATCCAACCCCCGCTCCAGAGTGACCTCCAAATCAAGGCCGCCGGCAATCTGCTGGCTCATTTCATACAAAATACGCTGCTGCGCGGCGTAGTCGGTCAATTCTTCCATCAGGCGGGCGTTGGCAATTGCCGAGGCAGTTAGGGCAGCAATGCCTTCCAAAAAAGCGCCATCGCTGGCGGAAAAAGCGTTGGGCCGGGTGCCGTACATCACCAGCACGCCGAACAGGGTGTCGTGGTGCAAAATGGGCGCGCCCACCAAACAGCGCAGCGAGTCATCAGCCGGCCGGTCAATAGACAGGGCAAAGCGAGGGTCGGTGGTGGGCAGGTTGGCGTGCAGCAGCCGCCGGTTTTGCACCACCCAACCCAACAGGCCGGCGTCTGCCGGACGCCGCATTCCGGCCAAAGGGCCAATTTTCCGGCTCAGGGCGGTGTCGAGCGTGAGCCAGGCTTCGTCTTTTGAGAGCAGCCAGATTTCACTGCTGGCCGCGTTGAGAATGGGCGTCGTCTGTTCCAAAATGAGCGCCAGCCCGGTATCGAGCGTGCGCTGCTCGCTGATCATCTGGGCAATCATCACCAGCAGGGCGTTTTGGGTGGCATAAATCTGGGTTTCATCGTGGTGCAGAAATTCGGTGAGCAGCCCGCCCAACGATTGGCCAAGCTGGGCCAGCATTTGTGCGGTGGCCGGCGTAATTTGGGGCAGGCTGGGATACGCCAGTTTGAGCACGCCCACAAGTTGATGCTCCCAAACCAACGGAGCGGTCAGGTGATAACTTAACCCGCTCGATGTTTGGCGCACGGCGGGGCTTAAATACGGACATTCGGCGGCCAGCGGTGTCCAGCCGTGCAGTTGCTGTAACCCTTCCAGGCAGCGGGTGGTTTCTTCCAGCAGCGTGCCCGCATTTTGGAGCATTGGCGGCAGGTTGTAGCTGCCAATCAACTGAAAATCCTCGCCGTGGGCCAGCATCAGCCAGGCGGCCGCGGCGTCAAAATGGTGGGCCACCTGTTCAAGCTGAGAATTTAGCCCGTTGGGCGTAAAGGGATTGCTGGCGTTGTAAAAAATGGCGAGCAGGGTGATCAGGCTGGCAAAAGCGGGTTGCAAATGGGCGGCCAACCGAACGTTGACTTCGGCGGGCAGCAGGGGTAGCAGCAGGTAGTCGTCAGCCCCGGCGGCCAGCACTGCGGCGCGGTCAGCGGCGGAGCCGATCAGGCCGATGAGCGGGATGTGCTGGCCGGAATTGCCGGGAATTTCGGCATGATGGTTGTGCAGGGCGCGAAGGTCGTCTGTGCCGGAACGGGCATCGACCAGAATGAGCGCCGGCGGGGGCGTGGCGCGCAGGTGCGGCAGGCCATCGGCCGGGGTGAGACAATGAGTTACTACCCCGTAAGCCGGCAGCGCGGCTTGCAGCGATTGCGCCACTAAATTATCAGCACTGATCAGTAATATGTTGCTCATTGTTTGATGAATTGAGTATAACACGACTGGAATCCGATTACAACCACTTTGCCTTTGACTCCCCAAAAATATTATGGTAAGTTTGAACTAATCAGAAGCCGGCAGGTGACAGTGGTTTTGTTCAGATTTTTGCTCAAAAAGTGGAAACTGGCCCTGGTTTTGTTTGTGGCATTTGATATGCTGCTGGTGGGCGGGTTGGTGTATATGTTTGCCGTGCAGGAAGTTCAGCGGGTTGAAGCCGCGGGACTGGCCCGGCTCACGGTTTCACCCACGGCGACGGCTACCGCCACCGCCACGCCGTGGCCCGGCCCCGGCCGGCGGGTAACCCCAACACCCACTTTGCCGCCGACCCCGCTGGCCACAGACGTGCTGGCCGAGAGCGGTTTTCCGGTGGGGTTTACGCCCACGCCCCAACCCACCCGCGAACAGGTAATGATCACCCTGCCTTACATTAATCCGGTGTACCGCAACAATCTGGATGTGCCGGTGATCAACCAGATTTACTACCCGGAGCCGTTCTTTCCGCCGGGCAGCAACAATGCCTGCGGGCCGGTGGCGCTCTTTGCCGCCTTGCAGGCGCTGGGCAACAAGGTTGAATACAGCCGCCTGCGCGACATTGCCGTAGCCAACGGCTTCACTTCATATGGCATTTCAAAGGGCGGGCTGGTGGGCACGGCGGCCTATGTTAACCAGGAATCGGGCGGCACGCTGCAAATTGAACACGGCAGCCGCTACAGCACCAAAGATTTAATCCGCGAGGTGCGCACCGGCGGGGTGGTGATTGTGCTGCTCAACGTGCAAAAAGCCGGAGGCCAATTCCGGGTAACGCCCGATGCCGTCAACTCGTTTGGCCATTTTCTCATTGTGGACAGCATCAATTTGCGCTCCAAAACGGTGCAATTTGCCGGCTCAACTTTGGGCATGGAAAAGGTGCCGCTGGCCGATTTTGTCCAGTCGTGGAGCGGCAGCAGCCAGCCGGTGAACACCTCCGGCCCGGCATGGCAGAGCTTTTTGCGGACTGAACCGGCCGATAACTGGGCACTGGTTATTCGCCGCAAGCGGTAGCCGCAGCGAATGAACGAATCAGCGGGTTGGCGAATCAGCGAGTCGGCTTTCCCCCTTCCCCCTTCCCCCTTCATCCTTCATCCTTTTGACACGGGTTTTCTTCGTGGTACACTACCCCGCAGTCTAAATTTTACAGGGACTTCCAGATTTGACCGATCAGATTTCGCCGCCCAATCCGTTGGCTGCCGGACCAGACCTTACGTCGCAGGCCGAACCGGCATCTGCCGATACAACGCCGGCCAAAAAGAGCAACCTCAAAAATATTGTGCTCCACGTCGGGGCCATTGTTGTGGCCACGGTTATCACCATCGGCCTGTTTTTGGTCATTGACCGTAACACGATCATGCAGTTTCAGCGGTGGGGGTATTTTGGCATTTTTCTCACCAGCCTGATCGGTAACGCCAGCATCGCCCTGCCCATTCCCAGCCTGTTTTTTACGTTTGTGGGCGGTGGCACGTTCAATTGGGTCATTGTCGGCCTGGTTTCCGGCGTGGGCGAAGCTCTGGGCGAGTCGACGGGTTATCTGGCCGGCTACGGCGGCTCGGCCATCATTGAAGACCGCAATCTGTACCAGAAAATGCATGGCTGGATGGAAAAATACGGCGGCCTGACCATTTTTGTGCTGTCGGTGGTGCCCAACCCGGTGATCGACCTGGCTGGCATTGCGGCCGGGGCTTCAAAATTTGGCTATTTTAATTTTCTGCTCCACTGCTGGGCCGGAAAAACCATTAAAACGATGGTCTTTGCCTACGCCGGCGCGCACTCGGTTAACTGGCTGCTGCACTACATCGACGGCTTTATTGGTTGAGGCACTTGACAGCCCTCTGGCTGTTGGTTATACTACGGCCAGATAAGTTCAACAACGTTGAACAGGAGGAGTAAGCAGCATGCGGCTGCCAGAGAAGCGAGGCCACCGGCTGAAAGCCTCGCTCAGTTAGCACTGCTGAACGTAGCCTGGGAGTTGGGCGGCTGAACCAAAGTAAGCCGCTCCGGGTTGGCCCGTTACAGCCCAAAGAGAGATCAATTACCAATTATCAATGAACAATTATCAATGAACAAAATCTTTGTGCTGGCGCGTTTGCCACATCAAATAATTTGTTAATTGTTAATTGCTAATTGTTAATTTGTAATTGATAATCAAGGTGGTACCGCGAAATGGACTGTCCCTTTCGTCCTTGAAGGATGAAAGGGATTTTTTGTTGTAAAGCAGTCCAACAGAGCGCTACCAACAAAAAAAGCGCGGAGTCAAAAACTATAGTTTTTGACTCCGACCACAAACCCTTAAAAACCGGAGCAGGAATACATCCTAATTCCTAACTCCTGTCTCCTGAATCCTATTTACTACGGAGTTAACAGCGCATGACCAAAGAATTGCCCATTGATCGCCAAAATATGGCCAAGGCCTACGAGCCGCAGCTATTTGAAGAAGCCCTGTACGACTGGTGGGAGAGCAACGGCTACTTTAAACCCGAACACGCCGGCCCCAACGCCGAGCCGTTTGTTATTGCCATGCCGCCGCCCAACGTTACCGGCGCGCTGCATCTTGGCCATGCCATCACCGCTTCAGTTGAGGATTTGCTGATCCGTTACAATCGCATGCAGGGCAAAGCCGCGCTCTGGATTCCCGGCACCGACCACGCCGGCATCGCCACCCAATTGCAGGTGGAGCGCGCCCTCCGCGCCGAAGGCACCAGCCGCGAAGAGATTGGCCGCGAGAAATTTTTAGAGCGCACCTGGGCCTGGCGTGAAGAATACGGCAGTATTATCACCCGCCAGCACCGCCGTTTGGGCGTGAGCTGCGATTGGGAGCGCGAGCGTTTCACCATGGACGACGGGCTGTCTCGGGCCGTGCGCGAGGCGTTTGTCAGCCTGTATGAAAAAGAGCTGATCTATCGCGGCGAATACCTGATCAACTGGTCGCCGGGGCTGCAAACCGCCGTCAGCGATCTGGAAGTGGAATATTCGGAAGAAGAGGGCCAGCTCTATTTCTTCAAATACATGCTGGCCGATTCCAGCGACTACATCCCGGTGGCCACCACTCGCCCCGAAACCATTTTGGGCGATACCGCCGTGGCCGTTCACCCCGAAGATAAACGCTACCAAAAATACATTGGCCGGCAAGTGGTGGTGCCGATGCTCGGCCGTCGCATCCCGGTGATTGCCGATGAATACGTTGACCGCGAATTTGGTACCGGCGCGCTCAAAATTACCCCCGGCCACGATCCCAACGACTTTTTGATTGGCCGCAAGCACAACCTGCCGACCATCAACGTGATGACCAAAAAAGCCACCATCAACGAAAACGGCGGCCCCTACCAGGGCATGGATCGTTTTGATTGCCGCAAAAAGCTGTGGGCCGATATGCAAGCTTCCGGCCTTACGCTGGAAACCAAACCGCACCGCATGCAGGTGCCGCGCTCGCAGCGGGGCGGCGAGGTGGTGGAGCCGATGGTTTCAACCCAGTGGTTTGTTAAAATGGAGCCGCTGGCCCAAAAGGGGCTGGCCGCGGTTAATAACGGCGACATCACCATCATCCCGGAACGGTTCACCAAAATTTACAACAACTGGCTGGAAAACATCCGCGACTGGTGCATTAGCCGCCAGTTGTGGTGGGGGCATCGCATCCCGGTGTGGTACTGCGCCGACTGCAAAGGCATGACCGTGGTTCGGGAAGACCCCACCGCCTGCGTTCACTGCGGCAGTTCAAAAATTGAACAGGACCCGGACGTGCTCGATACCTGGTTCAGCTCCGGGCTGTGGCCTTTTTCCACGCTCGGCTGGCCCGACAACACCCCCGATTTGCAGCGCTTCTATCCCAACACGGTGATGGAAACCGGCTACGATATTCTCTTTTTCTGGGTGGCGCGGATGATTATGAGCGGGCTGGAATACACCGGCCAGCCGCCATTCCGCACCGTGTACCTGCACGGCCTTATCCGCGATGAGCACGGCAAAAAAATGAGCAAAACGTCGGGCAATGTCATCGATCCGCTGCAAGTGATGGACCAGTACGGCACCGACGCCATGCGCTTTTCGCTGCTCACCGGCTCAACCCCCGGCAACGATATGAACCTGTCGCTGGAGCGGATTGCCGCCAATCGCAACTTCTGCAACAAAATCTGGAACGCCACCCGCTTTGTGGTGAGTAATTTGGGCACGGCCTTTGATTACGGCGCGGCCACCTGGAATCTCTCCGGCCTGACCACGCCCGACCGCTGGATTTTGAGCCGGCTCAACCGGCTGACCATCGAGGTGACCCGCCTGATTGACAACTACAATTTTGGCGAAGCCGGCCGCCAGTTGTACGACTTTTTCTGGAGCGAGTTTGCCGACTGGTATATTGAAATTGCCAAAATTCGGCTGTACGGCGCCGACGCCCGCGCCCAGGCCACGGTTCGGCGGGTGCTGGTGTACGTGCTGGATAAAACGCTGCGCCTGCTGCACCCGTTTATCCCCTTTGTTACCGAAGCCGCCTGGCAGCACCTGCCCCTGCACGAGGAGGAGGCGCTGATGGTGGCCGACTGGCCGCGCGAAAGCCACACCCCGCCCGATGAGGACGCCGAGGCTCAAATGTCGCTGCTGATTGATGTGGTGCGGGCCATCCGCAATATTCGTTCCGAATATAACGTGGAGCCGGCCAAGCGCATCCCGGCAACCATTGTCGCCGGCACGCACGAGGGCAT
>CAYOXS010000219.1:5792-10157 GCA_964407935.1 uncultured Caldilineaceae bacterium | reverse complement strand
GACCAGGGCCAGCTTGCCCCCACCGATCCCCGGCTGGACGCGGTGAATGCTCACATTACCGCCGGCGTGGCTCTGCTGATTATCAACGGGCTGCTGATTTACATGCGCTTTCGCTGGGCAGATGTGCTGACGCGGCATCGCTGGCCGTATTTGGGGTTGATGATGCTTGGCGCGGCGGCGGTGCTCGCCACCGGCTGGCTTGGCGGCGAGTTGGTTTTTCGCTGGCACATTGGCGTCATTCAGCCGTAACTGGCCGGCATAAGGAATTATTATAGCTCCGTCCGTTCAATATGCTTGACACCCCTTCCATCCAACGATATAATAGCCCCACTTTTAGCCCCATGTAGTTATTAGCCTTCCCACTGATTGAGACTGTGTTAAATTTAGACAACGTCATTTTATGGACAACCACAATTGTGCTGCTGATTACCGGTGGCTTAATTGTGCTGTCGTTGGTGCGGTTGCAGCGGCAATCGCCGCCTGGCCAGCCGCCGGCGGGCAAGAGTCACTCGGCGTTGGATCTGATCTGGACACTTATTCCCATTGGCATTTTAGTTTTGCTGCTGGTGCTAACCTATCAGGCTGTCTCATCAACCGATGATGCCGCCAGCCACCCAACCACCGCCCCGGTCGCCCGGCAATAAGCTGGCCGGCTGTTTGATCCAACAACCCGGATTAAATCCATCGCCGATTCGCTGACTCGCTGATTTTTGGAGGAGAGGACCATGCCAACCAAACTTTTCAAGGGACTGGCCATCGCGTTTTTGATTGGCGCGCTGCTCCAACTGCTGTTTGGGCCGGGACAACTGCCCGGGGCGCTGCTGATGCTGGCGCTGACCGCCGCCACAGCGGTTGAAGCCACACGTTATCGACCAAAAACCGCAGGCATACCCGGCCTGGCAGCGGTGACGCTGGCGCTGCTGCAACCGGGCCTGGTTATTGTTGCCGGGCATATCCCGCCGCTGCTGGCCTCGACGGCGCACCTGCTCACCTCGACCCTGCTGGCCGGCAGCGCCATCTTTTTAACCACCACCGCCTTTGTGCCAGCGCCGCGCCCCGGCTTGAAAAGCCCAACCCACAAATTTTATTTTCGCTCGATGGTGCTGACCGGGCTGGGGCTATTGTTGCTGTTTGCCGCCGGCGCGCTGGTCAGCCGGAGCGGCTCCGGCGCGGCCTGCCCGGATTGGCCGCTATGCTGGGGCGCAATTTTCCCGGAGCAGCTATCACTGCCGGTGGTAGTGCTGCTGCTGCACCGGTTTACCGCCGTGCTGATTGGCGTGCTGGTGGCCGGGATTGTGCTGCAAACCCGCCGCAACTACCGGCAACACCCCGGCTTGCGGCGCTGGTCAACGACGCTGGGACTGTTGTTTTTGGGCCAGGCCGCAATGGGCGGCCTCTATTCGGTGGACGGCCTGCCCACCGACGCGCTCAAAATCACCCACCTGCTGCTGACCACCCTCACCTGGGGCAGTTTGGTCACGCTGGCCTCCATTTGCTACCTCACCGTTGAAAGCCGCGTGCTGCTGGCCGAGCCGGCCCAAATTGAGCGCCCGCCGCAAACGGCCAAACAAAAAGCGCTCACCTACTTTAAACTGACCAAACCGTGGGTGATGATTCTGCTGCTGCTCACCACCGTCACCGCGATGGTCATTGCTGCCCGCGGCCTGCCGTCCATCGCGCTGATATTGACCACGCTGCTGGGCGGGGCGCTCTCGGCCGGCGGAGCCAGCGCGCTCAACAGCTACATCGACTCCGATATTGACCAGAAAATGTCGCGCACCTCGCGCCGGGCCACCGTTACCGGGCTGGTCACGCCGCAGCAAACGCTGATTTTTGGCCTCACCCTCAGCGCCCTGTCGTTTTTGATCTTTGCCATTTTTGTCAATATGCTCAGTGCCATTCTCAGCACCATTGGCCTTGTGTATTACGTCTTTTTCTACACCCTCTACCTCAAACGGAGCACCATCCACAACATTGTCATCGGTGGGGCGGCCGGGGCTATTCCGCCGCTGGTGGGCTGGACAGCCGTCACCAACTCGCTGGATTTGGCCGCGTTTTACCTGTTTGCCATCATCTTTTTCTGGACGCCGCCCCACACCTGGGCGCTGGCCATGATGGTCAAAAAAGATTACGCCAGCGCCCGCGTGCCGATGCTGCCGGTGGTGGTTGGCGAACAGGAAACCAGCTATCAGATTTGGCTCTATTCGGTGCTGCTGATTGGGTTGACCCTGTTGCCGGTTACCTTTCACATGGCTGGCTGGCTCTATTTTGCCGCGGCGCTGCTGCTGGGCTTTCGTTTTTTGCAGTTGGCCTGGAAACTGTGGCATAACGCCACCGACAAAGCCGTTAGCCGCAAACTCTATAAATTCTCCCAATCTTATCTGGCCCTGCTGTTTCTGATCATGGCCATCGACCGTTCCATTTTTTAATTCAGTAAATTGATGTCTTTTCCCGGCCCGGCGAGCAGCGGCTCACCGGGCTGTTTTTTTGCTGTCGCCGGGTTTGGAAATGTTAAGAAAGGTAGGTAAAATCTACTTTTATCGTTTTGCTAATTAAACCCGGATCGAATCATTTATGACACCTGCCATTTTAAGCCTGGCTACCGGCGTTCCGCCGCACCGCCACACCCAAACTGAACTCCACGACCGCTGGCTGCGGCCATTTATCAACAGCCCCCGCGCCAAAGCCATCTTTGAGGCCGCCGAAATTGACACGCGCTACAGCGTGCTGGCCACCGCCGATTTTCTGGCCGCCGAACCGAGCACCCAGGCCCGCAACGAGGTTTACCTGCCGGCGGCCCGTTCGCTGGGCGGGCAGGTGATCCGGCAGGCGCTGGCGCAGGCCGGCCTCACCCCCGCCGACATCGATCATTTGCTGGTGGTCTCCTGCACCGGACTGGACACCCCCGGCCTGGATGTGCTGCTGGCCGGCGACCTGGGGCTGCGGCCCTCGGCGCGGCGCAGCGGGCTGATTGGCATGGGCTGTCACGCCGGCCTGACCGGCCTGGACCGGGCCATGCTGGAGGCCTCGGCCCGGCCCGACAGCAAAATTGTGCTGCTGGCGGTTGAGTTTAGCACGCTCCATTTTCAACACGGCAGCAAAATTGAGGATATGATTGCCAGCGCCATTTTTGGTGATGGCGCAACCGCGGCGGTGATCGGTGCCGGGCAGGCCGGCCAGTTTCACCTGCGCCGCACCGCCACCTTCAGCGACACCGGCCAGCAGGAGTTGATGGCCTTTCACCTGTCGGACAAAGGGTTTCAAATTTACCTGTCCACCAAAGTGGCCAAAGTACTGCGCTCGCTGATTGGCGAAGTTGTGGCCGGCTTTTTGGCCGAGGTTGGCCTGCCAAAGGAGGCCATCAAATTTTGGGGAATTCACCCCGGCGGGGCTAAAATTGTGGAATACATTGGCCAGGCGCTGAATCTGGCTGAAGCCGACCTGCGCTTTAGCCGGGCCGTGCTGCGGCAGTTCGGCAATATGTCGTCGGCCACCGTGTTTTTTGTGCTGGATGAGATTATCCGCACCGGCCAGCCCCAATCCGGCGACTACGCCCTGCTGCTCGCTTTTGGGCCGGGGCTAACCATCGAACTCTGCCTGGGGCAGTGGCAATAACGAGGAAACTGTGCAACAAGCTAACATTTCACCTCCCACCGTCACCGAATTGCAGGCCCAACTGGCCCACAAAACCGCCCAGTTGGCCGCCATCCGCGACATCAGCCGGGCCGTGGCCGAAGCGCAGGATTTGAACGACACGCTCGACCTGATCACCCGCCGCACCACCGAGGTGATGAACGTCGACTCCTGTTCCATCTACCTGTTCAACACCAGCCGCGACAAACTGATGCTGGCCGCCTCAACCGGGCTGAATCAGGACGGCATCGGCCGCTATTTTATCCCGGCCGGCTCCGGGCTAACCGGCTGGGCCGCCGAGCACCGGGAAACCATCGCCATAGCCGACGCCTTTACCGACCCCCGTTTTTACCGCATCCTCGGCTCCGGCGAAAGCCGCTACCCCTCGCTGATGTCCACCCCGCTGGTCAGCCGCGATAAAGTCATCGGCGCGGTCAACGTGCAAACCGAAACGCGGCACGTTTTCACCCAGGATGAAAAAGAGCTGTTTGGCTTTATCACCGAACTGGCCGCCACCGCGCTGGAAAAAGCGCAACTGGTGCATGCCGCGCTGGTGCAGGAAATGCACCATCGGGTTAAAAACAACCTGCAAACCATCGCTATGCTGCTGCGGCTGCAATTGGGCCAAAACAAGCAGCTCACCCCGCAGGACATTCTGCACGAAACCATCAACCGGGTGCTGAGTATTGCCACCGTTCACGAAATTCTGTCAGAAGCGGTGGTCGATCAAAT
>CAYOXS010000219.1:1953-5692 GCA_964407935.1 uncultured Caldilineaceae bacterium | reverse complement strand
TCCGGCGGTGAAGGCACCACCGTGCGGATTGGCATTCCGTGGCGGGCGCTGCTCAAAGAGTAGCGTCCGGCTCGTCGTGCAGCCGGTCCCAGGCCCGGCGGTAGCGAATCAACCGCTGAATATCCTTGCCGGTCAGTTCGCCCTTTAGCCGCCGAAAGTCCATATTGTCTTCCAGATCGGCCAGTTTTACCCGCCGCGAAATAGGGTTTAGCCGGCTGCGCTCCACAAAATCTTCGTAGCTTTCACCATCGCGCCGCGTTACCCCGTCAAGGGCGGCCACAATTTCGTCGCTGTAGCCCATATCGCGCATATCTTCCAGAGTCAGGTCGCTGTCTTCTACCACGTCGTGCAGCACGCCCACAATTCGCTCCAGCTCATTTTCAAAGCGCAGCATTACCCGCAGGGGATGCAGAATGTACGGCTGCCCGCCCCGGTCTTTTTGGGTGTGATGAATTTGCACTGCCAGCATAATCGCGTGTTCAAGTGATGTCATAATTCCCCCAACAGCTCAAGTTGACTCAAATTGTAGCAAATTTTCGCCAGAATGCGAAACGGGTTTAAATTCGCCAATTCCGCGCCTTTCCTTTAAAATCCGCCGTTATGAGTCATCGTTCACAAAACGCGCTCCGCTCACCGGCGGTCATCCTGTTTGGGCTAATCTTTGCCGCCGTGCTGACTTTGTACGGACTAACCCTGGCCCCCGGCGTGGTTGGCGGCGATGCCGGCGAGCACCAACTGGCCGTACCGCTACTGGGCATTCCGCATACCACGGGCTACCCGCTGTACGTGCTCACCGGCAAGCTGTGGACGCTGCTGCTGCCGGTCGGCTCAATGGCCTGGCGGATGAATTTGTTTTCGGCGCTGGGCGGGGCGCTGGCCGCGGCCACCACGGCGCTGGCCGTCTTCCGGCTGTCGTTGCCCAAAAGCGGCTGGCCGGGCGCGGTGGTTGGCGGGCTGGCGCTGGCCTGCGGGCTGATGCTGTGGCAGTGGAGCACCATCGCCGGCGTGCGCTCGTTTAACATTTTCTTTTTTGCGCTGCTGACTCTGCTGGCGGTCATCTGGGTTGAACAGCGCCGGCAGGGCCAAACCGAAGCGGCCACGCGCACGCTGCGTTGGCTGGCGCTGGTCATCGGCCTGAGCCTGGCCCACCACCGCACCACTATTTTTTACCTGCCGTCGCTGGCCGGGTTGGTGCTGTGGCACGATCGCACCCTGTTTCGCCGCCCCGCCGAAATTGGCCGGCTGGCGCTGCTGGCCGCCGCGCCGCTGCTGCTGTACGCCTTTATCTATTTTCGCGGGATCAACAGCCCACCCTACACCCACGAGCAAATCACCGATTTCCGCAGCTTCTGGTTTCTGGTTGGCTCCGGCGACTCGCGCGGCCTCTTTTTCTCCATCGATCCGGCCTATTTGCCGGCGCGGCTGCACTTTATCTGGCTCGATGTGCTGGCCCAGTTGAGCTGGCCGGGAGTTGGGCTGGCGCTTGTTGGCGCGGCGCTGCTCGCCCGGCGGCAAATGGCTCATTTTTTAGCGCAGGTGACGCTGGTGATTTTGCTGCTGCTTTTCACCCTGGATTTTGAGGTGGTCAACCTCAACGAAGCGCCCACCTTTTACCTGATGCCGGCCTATTTTATTTTCGCCCTGTGGCTGGGCTACGGGGTCAACAGCATTTTGGATTTTGGATTTTGGATTTACGATTTACGATTTTCGAATGATGAACAAAAAATCAAGGATTCTTCACTCCTCACTCCTCACTCTTCACCCCTTACTCCTCACCCCTCTCCCGCCACTCGCTATTCGCTATTCATCATCACCCTCGCTCTACTGGCCTACTCGCTGGCCTGGCCCAACTGGGTTATCCAGCGAGACGCCGCCGCCGCGCCGCTTGACGACTGGCGGCAGCTTTTGCGCGGCGCGCAGGCCCAACGGCTCGTCGAGGCCAGCCTGCCTTTTGTCCGGCCCAACAGCCTGATTTTGGGCGACTGGGAACAAATCACGCCATTCTGGTACTACCAGTTGATCAACGGCCAACGCCGGGATGTGACTGCCCGCCTGCCGCTCGACCGCTGGCCGGAGCAGGTGGCCGCTGCCCGCGCCGCCGGCCAACCCATTTATTTTACCCGCAAAACCACCGATCTCAGCGGCACGCCCAATTTGAGCATGGCCGGCCCGCTGATTTATCTCGGCGACCGGCCGCAAACATCCGCGCCGCCAAACATCACGCCAATGGCCGTCAATTTTGAAAACGAGCTGGAACTACTCGGCTACCGGGCGCAGCTCTGGCCGCGCTGGCCCGGCAATGGCGCTATTTTGCAGGTAACGCTGGTTTGGCGCGCGCCCCAAAAACCTGTGTGGGACTACGCCCTGTCGCTGCGGCTGCTGGACGCCGCCGGCCAGGAAATTTTCAAAAAAGATGCCCAGCATCCGGTGTTGAGCAGCTACCCCACCTCGCTCTGGTCTGCCGGCGAGGTTGTGGCCGATTTTTACGAACTGCCGCTGCCCGCCGGCATCGGGCCGGTCTCGCTGCAAATTTTGCCCTACCGCACCGAAGGGCCGGGCCAGTGGTATAATTTATCGCCAACGGGTGCAACCAAACCGGGAGCCATCATCGGGCCGTTTACCGCCGGGAGTAGGCAGTAAAGCATGAGGAGCTGAACTTCAAGCCTCGAAGATAAGAATGTCACGCTGAGCCGAAGGCGAAGAGTCTCTGCACCCATCGGCGGGGGAGACCCTTCGCTTCGCTCAGGGTGACCCAACTTTGCAACTATGACCAACATTCGCCATTCGCCATTCGCCATTCAAAAATTCGCCGCCCACCCGCTCGCTATCGCGGTTCTGTTGGCGTTCATCGCTCTGGGCGTTGTTTACAGCCTGGTTACCCCGCCGTTTGAAGCCGGCGACGAATCGCGCCATTACGCGGTGGTCAAATACATGGCCGATACCGGCCAGTTGCCCATCCAGCAGCCCGGCGAGGCCCAAATCCATTGGAGCCACGAGGGCAACCAGCCGCCGCTGTACTACGCGCTGGCCGCCGCGCTTACCGGCTGGATAAACACCGGCGCCTGGGACGATGTTTTCTGGTACAACCCCCACACCACCATCGGCGACCCGCTGCGGCCGGACAACAAAAACATTGTCATCCACCCCCCCGGCCAGGAGTGGCCGTGGCGCGGGGCGGTGCTGGCGGTGCATCTCAGCCGCTTTCTCTCTATAGCGATGGCCGCCGTAACCGTGGCCGCCGCCTATGCCATCGCCCTGCGGTTGTTTTGCGGCAATCGCTGGCTGGCCGCCGGAGCTATGAGCATCACCGCTTTCAACCCGATGTTCATTTTCATTTCGGCCTCGGTTAACAACGACAACGCCGTGATTATGTTTTGCACGCTCACCTTGCTGCTGTTGGTGCGCCAAAATAAAGAAATCAGCCGGCCCGCCGGTTACGCGGCGCTGCTGGGACTGCTCATTGGCCTGGGCGCGCTGAGCAAACTGTACGCCTTTGGCCTGCTGCCGCTGGCCGTGGCTCGACTGGCCTGGCTGGCCGCTGCCACCCGCAAACCGCAAACCGCAATCCGCCACCCGTTCTACAAATCACCTGCATTTTGGCGCAACGCTCTCCTTTGGAGCGCCGCTCTCACTGCCGTTTTTCTGCTCACCGCCGGCTGGTTTTATCTGCGCAACGCGATGCTCTACCACGGCGATATTTTTGCCCTGCAAGTGATGCGCGAAACCGCCGGCCAGCGCG
>CAYOXS010000219.1:0-1853 GCA_964407935.1 uncultured Caldilineaceae bacterium | reverse complement strand
ATGCGCGAAACCGCCGGCCAGCGCGAGCAGGTTCCCTCGCTGGCTACCCTCCGCGCCGAGTTTGAAGGCTTTCGCATTGCCTATTGGGCGCTCTTTGGCGGCGTCAACGTTCTGGCCGACCCCTGGATTTACCCCATCCTCGATTGGGTCTCGCTGGCCGCGCTAATCGGCCTCATCGCCTTTACAATTTTGGATTTTAGATTTTGGATTTTGGATTTACGACACGCAACACGCAACACGCAACACGCAACACAACCAACCAAACTCGTCTCCATTCCCGTCTTTATTTTCTTGCTGGCCTGGGCCGGCGTAATGCTGGCCGGCTTCATTGGCTGGAACATTACCCAACCCGCCGGGCAGGGCCGGCTGATGTACCCGGCCATCGCCGCTATTTCGGCGCTGGGATTGCTGGGGCTAACCTGGTGGCTGCCCGCCCGCGCCCGCCGGTTTGTGGCCGCGGCCATCGGGCTAGCGCTGTTTGCCTTTGCCGCCGTCATGCCGCTGCGCACCATCGCTCCGGCTTACGCCCGCCCGCCGCTGCTCACCGAAGCCGACCTGCCCGCCGACCTCCAGCCGGTCAATTTTACCTACGATGGCGCGGTTAAACTGATTGGCTATCAATTGCCCGCCCGCACCGTGCGCCCGGCAGAAACGCTGCCCATCACCCTTTACTGGCAGTTGCTCAAGCCCGCAGCGCTGGACTACAGCCTGTTTATTCACCTGTTGGGCCGGCAGCGGCAGGTTATTGGCCAGATCGATAGCTACCCCGGCGGCGGCAAGTGGCCCACCACCCTGCTAAAACCCGGCGACATTGTGGCCGATACCTTTGCCGTGCCCATCGCGCCGCAGGCTGAATTTGACCACGCGCCGGCCCGGCTGCTCATTGCCGCCGGCATTTACAATCTGCACGAACCCGGCCTGCCGGGCAAACCGGCGGTCAACGCTGCCGGCGCGCCGGTTGAGCCTGTCATCGGCGCGGTCAAGCTGGTGCCGTGGCAGTGGCCGCAACCGCTGCCCGGCGCTGAGCCGGTCAATTTTTTTGATAAAGCCACGCTGACCGGCTGGAACATCGCGCCCGACCAGTCGGCGGTCACGCTCAGTTGGCAGGCAACCGGCCAGTTTGACACAGACTTCACCGTCTTTTTGCAGGCCTGGAATGCCGACACCAATCAATACGTGGCCGGCTTCGATGGCCCGCCGGTGCAGGGCGATTACCCCACCTCGCTGTGGGCGCCCGGCGAAGTGGTGCTCGATACCCACCGGCTGGACACATCGGCGCTGCCGCCGGGCCAGTACCGGCTGCTGGCCGGGCTGTACAACCCGGCCACCGGCGAGCGCCTGCCCGCCTTTGGCCCCGCCGGCCCGCTGCCGGATTACGCCGTCAATTTGGGTACGCTGCGAGTGACGCCATGAACCAGTCCGCCCAAACCAAAATCGAAAATCGAAAATCGAAAATCGAAAATCGAAAATCCAGAATCCTCTGGTTCATTCTGGCCGTATTTTCGGCGCTCACCCTCTACCAATCGGTGGTGCTGCCGCTGGGTGAAGCCGATGACGAAACCGACCACTACCAGTACCTGCGGTTTGTGGCCCGCGCCGGCCACCCGCCGCTAACCGAGGCCGAACGCAGCGAAGCCGGCTTCAAAGGCGGGCTGGCCCCGCTCTACTACTGGCTCACTGCCTGGCCCATCGCCCTGGTGGGCGAAGATTCGTTACCCGACATTCGCCGGGTTGACGCCCGGCCGGAGCGCCACATCCCCACCGACGGTCTGGGCTTTAACCACGTGCTGCACACGCTGGATGAGCAGTGGCCGTGGCGCGGCCAGCCGCTGGCCTGGCATCTGGTGCGGCTG
>CAYOXS010000218.1:1723-10166 GCA_964407935.1 uncultured Caldilineaceae bacterium | reverse complement strand
TGCGCCGGGCTGAGGGCGCGGTTGCTATAGCCGGCCAGTTCCAGCAGCGGCAACAGTTGGGCCGCGCCGAGCATGGCCGCGGCCACACCAACCCCGGCCAACCACAGCGCCGATTCGGCCAGGTGCCGCGCCGAAAAATTGCGCCAGCCGGCTTGCAGGTGTTGCCAAACGGCCATCGCGCCCAGCAAATACACCGAATAAATCACCGGCAAAGTGTGGGTGGTGATTTGCAGCGCCAGCGTTACGGCCGCCAGCAGCGCCCAACCCAGCCGCCGCCGCCAGCTTTTGGCCGCCAGCAGGCCATGCGCCGCCAAAACTGTCCATGCCAGCCAGCCGATAGCGCCCACCAGGCTCACGTGCCCGCCGGCGGCGTGGGCCAGCCATTTGGCGTTGAGGCTGAACGTCAACCCGCCCAGCAGCGCCGCCGGCGGTGAAACGGCCAATTGTTGGCGCAGCAAAACGTAAACGCCCGCGCCGCCCAGCAGCAGGTGAAAAATGAACAGGCCGTTGAATAGCGGTTCGGTGGGGAACAGGCAAAAAAGCCAGGCCGGAGGATAAAACAGCATGGCCAGTTGGTTGGCCGCCAGCGGCATGCCGCTCAAAATGAGCGGCGTCCACAGCGGCAAGCCCTCGCCGGCCTGGCAGCTTTCGGCCAGCAGCCGGGCTTTGGGCCAGTGAATGACCATCACATCGGAGAATTGGCCAAAGGTGGGGTGCAAAACCAGAAAAGGGTTGATCAGCGCCGGCCAAAACAGGGCCAGCACCGCCGCCGCGAGCAGCAGCAAATAGGGCGCGTCGCGTTTAAAGCGGGGCCACATCAGCGGTCACTGGCCCGCGCTGCCGCTGCGGATCAAAAAGAAAACGCCGGAGAGAATGAACGCCACGCCCAGCACGCGCTCCCAGCCAAAGGACTCGCCAAAAAAGAAGCGGCCAATCAGCAGGGTAAACACGTAGGTTAACCCGACCATCGGAAAGGCCAGGCTGAAATCGAGCTTGGACAGCACATCGAGCCAGAGAATGGCCGAGATGCCGTAAAACAGAAAACCGGCGATAACCCACGGCGTCTGGAAAATTTTGAGCATGCCCCACAGGCCATCGGCCAGGCTGACCCCGCCGATGGCGTTGAGGCCAAATTTGATAGCCGTTTGCCCCGCCGACAGGAGCATAATTGAAACAAGTCCAAGAATAAATGTGCCGATCATTGCCGAAGACGCCTCCACGTGTTTCATTGTGTTCCCCTGATATTCTGATAGATTGTGACCGTGGCGTTGGCGTAAACCACGGGCAATTGGTTGAGCGCTGCCGGCCGGCCCAGCGCCTGCTCCGCCGGCCCGTAAAACACAAAATCGACCGGCTTTGGTGGCGCGGCCAGTTCTCCCCGAAAGAAGGCTTCGGCCTGCGCTTTTTTGGCGGCAGCGTCGATGGTTTCAAATGGATGGCCGTAGTAGGTTCGGGCGCGGGTTTGGCCGGGAATGAACATGCTCGCCCGCGGCGACGCCAGTACCACGGCATCGGGTTGGGCGTTTTTCCGCAGCCAGTCGAAGGCGGCCTGCTCGTCGGCGCGCACAAACAGCAGCGAACTGCCGTACGAACTGGCGGGCGACTGCATCGCGGCCAGTAGCGGCAGGCTCCAGACAAACAGCGTGCCGGCCGCGCCCACGCCGATGACGCTCGCTACAATTTGCCGCCGGCGGCGCGGTTTCAGGTTCAGCCCGGCCAGCCAGCGAGCCAGCCCCAGCGCGGCCAAAATACACAGCGGCACATGCAGGCCGGTGATCAGCCGGCGCTGGAGTTCAAATGGAAAATAGACCAGTCCCAGCGTGGTGAGCGCCCACAGCAGCGCCAGCCATTCGCCGGGATTATTTTCTTTTTGACGAATAACTCGCCAGCCGCCGGCCACCGCCAGCAGCCCGACCAGCCCGTAGCCCAGCGCCAAATCGATGATGCCGGGCGCGGGCGTGATATTTTGCTCGCTCCAGCCGGCGAAAATAGGGTTGTTGACCGAGACCCAGTAAAAATAAACAATCACCGGCAGCGACGCGGCAACGACGCTCAGTGTAAGCCAACTTTGCCGCACGGGCAAACGGCGGCCAGCGGCAAAATAGCGCCAGCCCAAAAACACAATCAGCACGGCCCAAACCGTGAGCAGGGCAAAAGGCAGCACCAGCGCCAGCACGAGGGCCAGCAGCGCCGCAGCGCCAAAGTCAACCGCGCGGGCAGCATCGGCCTGCAAAATCTGGCTGAAAATGAGCGCCATCAGCCCAATCCCCAGCGGAAAATGGGGGTTGGCGTACAGGCTGTACGGCACAAACGCTTCCGGCACCCAAAGATCGATGGGGAAAGCGCCCAGCAGCAGCCCCAGCCAGCCCAGCCCGGAGGCGGTCAGGAGCAGCCCAAAGGCCAGCCGCCTTTCGCCGGGGTGAGGCGTGACCTGCGCCACAAACTTAAACACGGCCAGCAGCATCGCCCAGCCGGCCAGCAGCCGCACCGCGTGGAAAACCAGCGGGTTGGGCAGCGACAGCAGTCCGGCCAGATGGCCCAGCGCCAGATAAAATGAAAAGGTGAAGGCCCCCGGGTGCGGCTCGGGGGTGTAGGTGAGGTGAAAAAGCCAACTCCCCGTTGCGCCCTGCTCCATTTTGGCTATGTACGATTGGCCATCCAGCGGGTTGACCAGCAGGCCGGCAAAGCGCCAGCCATCCGGCGCGGCCAGCCCGGCCAGCAGATATGGCGCGGCGCTGAGCAGCACCAGCGCCAGCGACCAGCCGGCCGCCCAGCGCCATTCCCTGGCCGATGGCGACGGCCCGGCGGTCACTGGCTCACCTCCAACAGGGATTGGCTTTCCACATCGAGCAGGTAAACGGCGCGGCTGGTCGGGGCGATTCCTCCGGCCGGGGTCAGCGCCGGCAGGGGCAGGCGCGGCCCAACCGCCAGCGAATCGCCATCAATTTGAACCAGCCCGCCGGCTTCGGGCAGCAGCAGGTGGCCGGTGGACGATAGCGCCAGCGCCGGCGCGCTGCGCAGATCAGCGCCGGCAGCCAGCGCCAACTGCCGCAGTTCGGAATCGAGCAGGGTGAGGCCGCGCCAGCCGGGGGCCAACGCGTTGAGCACAATCAACCGGCGGCGATTCGCATCCAGCGCCAGATCCAAAATTGGCCCGCCGGTAATCTGCGCCCGGTTTATTTCGGCCAAATTGGCGGCGTCAAAGGCGCTCACCCGTTTTGCCCCCGGAAAGGCGATGAAAAGCCGGTTGGCGGCGGCGTCAAAAACAAGGGGGCCGGGTTGTTCGGGCAGGGGCAGTGAGCGGGTGACGCGCGGCGGACTGCCGGCCAGCACCAGCAGTTGGTCGTTTTGGGCGTCGGCGGCAAACAAGCGCCCGCCGGCCGCATCCCAGGCCAGGGCGGTGACCCGGCCCGGTAGCGGGGTGACGGCGAGAATCTGCCCGCCGGACAGATCAACCTGAGCGACTCCGCCATCGAGGCCGATAAAAAGCTGCGCTGCATCGCCGCGGGCCAACGCTTGCGGCTGCGGCCCCACAAAAATAGTGCCGCGGATGGCCAGCGCGACCAGATCAAGTCGCAGCAGCCGGCCATCGCTGAGCAGCACCGCGCCGAGTGTGTCATCAACTACGGCCAGCGCCAGTGGCTCGCCGCCGAGTGACAGCCGGCGGACAGCCGGTGCGGCCTGCACTCCAAGCGGCCCGGCGGCGGTTAAAATGTGGGTTGGGACAATCGCCCCGTCCGGCGGGGATGTTTGCGCTGCCAAATACCACGGGCCGGTGAGCGGTGGTCGCTTAAAAATGACCGGCAGGTAATAGGTGTGGCTCGGCGCGGCGGCGCGCACCGTGACCGTGACCCAATTGGCAGCGGCGCTGCTGCCGCCGGCCTCGCTGCCGGCAAGCTGCACAACGTAATCGCCGGGGGTGGCATCGTTAGCGGCGCGGGCTTTGAACATCACCTGAACCCCGTATGGCTCAATCTGGCCCACCGGTTTGGGCAGGGCGCTGACGGAGGTGTATTGCAAATAGGGCGTAAACGGGTGGGTCGATTTGATCCAGTCGAAGCTCACCCAAAAGTTGGCCGGGTCGGACAGCTCGAAGGGGGTGATGGCCACGACTTCGGGCCAGCGCTGCCAGTAGTCTTTAAAGGCGCTGGTAATGTAACCGGCGCGGTTGCTGTCGTTGATGGCCGGGAAGCCCTCAAAGCCAAAGGTTTTGTCGCCGAGCGGGTAGCCGGTTTCGGTGAGCATCACTTTGAAATTGGTGCGGCCGTAACGGTGGATGATGCTCATTTCATCCAGGTAGCAATCGATGCTGTAGGTGCGGTAGCGGGCGGTGCCGTTGTGGCTGTTGTACCAGGCCGGGTGGTTGTAGGGGTAACAATGGCTGGCCCACACGTCAAACGCATCGCGAAAGCCGGGCACGCGCAGCATGGCTTCCAAAAAGGCCGGGTTGCCGGGGGTCAACGCGCCGTTGACCAGCCGAATGCGGGCGTCGCCGAGGTTGCGGATGGCGTTGGATACGGCCACAAAAAAGCGGGCGTACTGGGCGGCGTTGGGCGCGTTGCTCCACTCAATCCACAAATCCGGCTCGTTCCACACGACAATGTAAAGAGGGTTGGTGTTTCGGCGGGGCAGGCCGGCCACAAAATCGGCATAAGCCCGGGCAATTTCGGCGTAATCGCCGTTTGGGCCGGGATCGGGCGCCTGCCAGATGCCGTTATGGCGCGCACCCTGCAGCCGCAAAATGGGAATCAGATTGCGGCTGTAGGCTTCCTGCACAAAGTTGATGGCGCAATCGCTGGGGCCGGTGGTGGTTGTGGTGATGGGGTAAAAAAGCTGAGTCACGTAGCCGCCGCTGCCGACCAGCGTTTTGGCCCCGTCCAGATGAAGTCCCGGCGGCGTGCTGCACGAGTCCATGAGGGTGTGAATGCCAAACGGGTTGTGGGCGGTCACTCCGGCGACGGGCAGGCTGTACGGCCCCCAGATCAGGGTTTGCCCGCTGCTGATGGGTTCGCTGCTGGCCATTGGCCAGCCTTCGCCGAATACCTGCGTTGAGCCGGGCACGTAGGCCAGACCGGCAGGCAGGGTGGCGGAGATGAACCCGTTGTACAGCACCTGATCGGTGTGGTTGAGCAGCTCCAGTTGGAGAGTGGTTTCGTGGCCGGGCCAGGTGTCTGTGCTGACGCCCTGCACCGAGATGACCGGCCCGGCTGCGGCCAGATGGGCCACTAACCCAATCACCAGCAGCAGCCCGCCGGTTGTGGCCAGTCCAAATTTCAGGGAGGCGAACAATCGATAGTTCATCAAATATGATACCGGAGTCCTCAAATAGGTAGGCTTATTATCCCTTGATGGGGGTAATTGTCAATTGCCCGCCAAACGCAACACAGCCGTTCAAGCGGGGTCTTGAACGGCTGTTGCAGCCACGACGGATTGCCGCGGAGGAAAACCGGTTAACTCTTATTAATCGCCCATATCGATGTCAACGGCGTCGTCATCCATATCGCCCGACTCGTCCAGGTCGATGTCGAGGGCAGCCTGTTCGGCCGGGGCGGATTTGCGGCTGCGCGGCGCGGGTTTGGGCACGGCTTTCTTTTTACTGGCCTCAACTTCTTCCATCGCTTCGGCAAAGGCCGGTGGGGTCAGAATCGGCAGGTCTTTGGTCTCACGGACTTTATTTTCGATGGTGAACATCAGATCGGGGTTGGCTTCCAGATACGTTTTGGCATTTTCCCGGCCCTGCGCCAGCCGCTGGTCACCGTACGAATAGAACGCGCCGCGCTTGTCAACAATGCCTTCGAGCACGGCAATGTCCAGAATATCGCCGGATTTGGAAATTCCCTGGTTGTACATAATGTCAAACTCGCAGATGCGGAACGGCGGCGCAACCTTGTTCTTTTTGATGGTTACTTTGGTGCGGTTACCGATCACCTCGCCGCTGTCTTTGATAGCCTGAATGCGGCGAATGTCAACCCGCACCGAAGCGTAAAAACGGAGCGCCATCCCGCCAGTGGTGGTTTCCGGGCTGCCAAACATCACGCCAATCTTTTGCCGGAGCTGGTTGGTGAAAATCAGCAGGCAGTTGCTCTGCTTGACCGTGCCGGACAATTTTCGCAAGGCCTGGCTCATCAGCCGGGCTTGCAGCCCCACGTGCGAGTCGCCCATTTCGCCTTCAATTTCGGCGCGGGGCACCAGCGCCGCCACGCTGTCAACCACAACCACATCGACCGCGCCGGAACGTACCAGCGCTTCGGTGATTTCCAGCGCCTGCTCGCCGGTATCCGGCTGCGACACGTACAGGTCGTCGATTTTGACCCCGCATTTTTCGGCGTAGGTGGGGTCAAAGGCGTGCTCCACGTCAACAAACGCGGCGATGCCACCCTGCTTTTGCGACTCGGCGATCACGTGCTGGCAGAGCGTGGTTTTACCGGAGCTTTCGGGGCCGTAAATCTCGACAATCCGGCCTTTGGGCAAACCGCCCACCCCCAGCGCAATATCCAGCGACAGGCAGCCGGTGGGGATAGTTTCAATTTGTAGCTCGTTGCGTTCACCCAGGCGCATGATCGCGCCCTCGCCAAACCGCTTCTTCAAGTCACCCAAGGCAACCGCCAACGCCTTTTCCTTGCCATCTAATTCATTAACCTTGGACACAGTTTAATTACCTCCTCATCATAGACCATTTGTTCGAATTGGATGCAAATTATTTTAGCACAAGTGTTCTTGTGTGTCAACAATTTGTTTGAGAAATTTTTCTTGCGTTTGCCAGCGACTTATGGGTATAATGGCTGCCAATCCCCCAATTTGTGATAGATTCAGGAGATTCGTTATGGAAACGTCGGCGAGTGGGAATGGTTTTTTTAGCCCTTATCTGCTGGGAGACATCACGCTAATTGTGCAGATTCTTTTTTATCTGGTGCTGAGCGCCGGCGTGGTGGCCCAATTACAGCGTAAATACAAACTGCACGATTGGCTGCAAACGCCGGTGGTTGTGTTGAATATTGTGTTTATCGCCCTGTGGATGGCACCCGGCGTAGGCATTATCATCGGCGAAATACCGGCCGGCATTGCGCCGCTGCCGTTAACGGTGAGCCTGGGGCATTCAATATTGGGTACGGTGGCCCAGGTATTATCAATTTACTGTATGTTAGCCGGCTGGAAGATTTTGCCGCGCAAAATCGGCTCGCTGCGCTACTGGATGTGGGCCGCCTACACGGCCTGGACGGCGGCTATTGTGTTTGGGATCGGCACCTATATTTTGCTCTACACCCTGCCCGCCGAGGCCGTCTCGCCGGGAACTCCGCCGCCGGCTCAGGAGCACAACGCCGACATGCTTTTGCCGGCCGCCACCGCTACCCCGATGCCGCAGCCCTCACCAACAAACACGCGGGTGGTTGTTGCCACCCCCACCAGCGAGTCCACGGCTACCCCCGCAGAAATTGAGCCGCAACCCACCGACTATGCCACTCCCCAGCCGGATGGCGGCTGATTCAGAAAAATTAATGATTGTTGACTTGTTTTATTTCGTGTATAATTGCTTAACTGCTCTCCACTCCGCTCTCAACACTGTTGACCCGAACTATTGTGACCGCAATATAACAACAACCCATCCAACACGGGTTTGACAAAGGCGCGCTTGCTCTATTTTTCATGGTTCGCATTAACAGAAGAAAGGAGTCTCATTTTATGAAAAAGTACAGCAAGCCCGCGATTAAAAAACACGCTGAATTAAAGTCCGTTACCTTTAGCTCGCACTAAGTTTAAGATTCCTCTCTGGATAAAAAAGTCAGCAACCAGAGGGGGCCAGTTGCTGACTCTTGTTTAGGTAGTAGGCTGATGAGTAAAGCGCGCCTTTTTTAAGCCTGTGTGATCAAATTGTACCGCAAGTGCGAATGTCTGAAAAAACGCCAGCCCAATCCGCACCAGCCACTATTCAAATCATTGCCAATATTCTGGCGGGGAATACCCCGGCGCTGACCGCCGAAACCTGGGACTCGGCGGCGATCACAGCCATTATTGTTGGCCTGGCTCCCCTGCTGCATTGGCAAATTGAACAGCAGCAGCTTGCCGCGCCGCCGCTGGCGCTGGCCAAACTGGCGGTAACCCGCCAGGCTCACGCCCAACGCAATCAGGCTATTGCCGGCCAACTGGCCGAAATTCTGGCCGCCTGCCACCGGCAAAATATCCCGGTTATCGTTTTAAAAGGAGCGATTTTGGCTCCTCTGGTCTACCCGGAGCCGGCCCTGCGCCCAATGAACGACATCGACCTGTTATTTAAGCCCGATGACCTCCCCCGGGTGGCCGCTTTGCTCCAGTCGCTGGGCTATCGCGGCAAAACCAAAGCCGCCGACCAGGGGCCGGGCATCACCAAACATCTCAGCACTTTTCGCCGGGCCGGCGGCGATGGCGCGACGCCCAACCCCTATTTGAGCGCCGCCGCCGACCGCAC
>CAYOXS010000218.1:0-1623 GCA_964407935.1 uncultured Caldilineaceae bacterium | reverse complement strand
AGCCGCCGGGCGCGCGCCGAGCCGTATGTGGTCGCCGGGCTAACCTGGGCGGCCAAAATTTACGGCACGCCCGTGCCGCCCGGCCCGCTGGCCGAACTAAAATTGGCCTGTGCGCCGGCTCTGTTACACTATATTGACCACCTGACCGCGGACGCCCTGTTCCGGCGCAGCCAGCAGCCGCCGCTAACTTCGCTGGCCGGACGCTTGCGGCGCGGCCTGGCCGACCGCCGCGAGGCGGCCCGCTGGGCCGTTTCGCTGGCCGAGAAGTGGCGCGTGTGGCAAACGGCGCTGGCCGTCCACAAAACCGATACCGCCGGCCTGTTGCTGGGCCGACCGCTCAAAACCGAAACGTGATGCGCAAACTTGTCAATCTGCTCTCCTGGCCGGTGGTTGCCGTTTTGCTGCTGTTTGCCGTCCGGCGCTGGCTTTTTACCTGGGTCGCGCTGACCGCCGGCCGTTCGGCCACCGAAGACCCCCCCGCGGGACTGCCCGAAGTGCTGCTGCTGGTGCCGTTTCGCAACGAGGCGGCGGCGCTGCCGGAGCTGCTGGCGGCGCTGGCCCGGCTCGATTACCCGGCGTCGCAATTGACGGTTGTTTTTGTGGATGACGGCTCCGGCGATGGCGTTACCCGGCTGGTGGGGCGGTATCTGGATCAGCGCGCCAACTGGCATTTGCTGTCGCTGCCGGAAACGGTGGGCAAGGCCGGCGCGCTGAACGCGGCGCTGGCTCGCTTTCCGCAGGGCGAAATTATCGCCGTTTATGATGCCGATGAGCGTCCCCACCCCGACGCCCTGCGCCAATTGGTGACGCCGTTTGGCACCCCGGCGGTGGCCGGAGTGAGCGGCCGGCGGCAGGTGAGCAATCTGCTGGCCAGCCCGGCCGCCAGCTACACGGCCTTTGAAGGGCTGGTTCACCAGCAGGTGACCATGCGCGCCAAAGACCGGCTGAATCTGGCGCCGGCCATTTTGGGGTCTAACTGCGCCTATCGCCGGGCGGCGCTGGAGCAGGTTGGCGGTTTTCAGCCCGGCGCGTTGCTGGAAGATACCGACATCACGTTGAAACTGGCTCGCGGCGGCTGGCGGCTGCGCTTTACCCCGGCTGCCGTCAGTTGCCATCGCGCGCCGGAGTCGGTGGCTGGGTACTGGCAGCAACACACCCGCTGGGCCAGGGGCTTTAACGATGTGGCGGCCAGCCAGTCCGGCGCGTTGTGGCGAAACCCATCGCTGCCGCTGCGGCTGCGGCTGGAGCTGTTTGCTTTTGCCCTGGGCTATCTGGATCGACTGGCGTTGGTGGCGGCGGGCGCGCTTTCGCTGGTGGGCAGCCGGCCGGCGCGACTCGCGCTGCTGGTGAGCCTGCTGTCGCCGCTGGGGCAAATTGCCGCCGCCCTCAAAATTGATGGCCAGCCGGCGGCGGTCTGGCTGCGGCTGGTTTGGGTGCCGCTGTTTTTTGGAATTGATGTGGCCATGGCGCTGGCCGGCGTGTGGCATACGCTGGCCAACTCGCCCCGTATTTGGGAAGAGCGGCGGCTGCGGCGATAAATAGTGTCACAAATTTTTCACCACTTACTGGCTTGCGTGTATTGCGTGTTGCGTGCTGCGTAAAAACGCGCCGTAAACGAAACAC
>CAYOXS010000217.1:0-10197 GCA_964407935.1 uncultured Caldilineaceae bacterium | reverse complement strand
ATGTTAATTTAACATTGTCGAAGTAGTTACTTTCTCACAACGGTTTCAAGCATAACAGGTGTGGCAGACCATAACTTATCCTAATACAAGCGCCAGCAAATCAGTATTTTTTATACAATTTTCTACAAAATTTCCAAAACTAAATTTTGCATAATACTAAAAAATAGTGTATTTTTAGCCCGCTAATGCCTACCACAACCTTTTGTCCGTTTACTCAATTTTAGGAACAAACCACTTTTTGGTAATACGTTGGCCGCAGTTTGGGTGACAAAGTTCACAATTGCCGACTTTCGTTTTGAAATACTAACAAAGTGTGTATAGTGTATTATGTTACTGCCCCAGACAGCTCGCTTCCAAGACGTTGCGTTGATGTTCTGGGCCAGTAAAGCGTCGGTAATCTGCTACAGCCCCGGTAGCGGTGCCTACTGTACAAACTACCGTACAGTTTATTCCCGGTTTATTCCATTTTTTGTAAACCAAAAATCGACAAGAGGTTGGGTCTCGTTTGCGAGATTATTTCCCTCACTGCAACAGTTTTTGTAACACAATGGTAAACATCATTCAAGGACAGGGCATGCTATGAAGCAAACTTTTCATCCTAGTATGAACACCATTGCCAAAGCTTCCATTATTGGGTTGGGCCTGCTGGTGGCGGCTTTGGGTGGTGCCTGGTACTATTTTGTACAATCACCTTTTATGACAAATGTTGGGGTGTCGGTCGAACAACCGGTGCCGTTTAGCCATTTGCATCACGTCCGTCAGCTTGGCATCGATTGCCGCTACTGCCACACCTCGGTAGATGAATCATCCTTTGCCAATATACCCCCCACCGAAACCTGTATGGGCTGCCACTCACAAGTTTGGACCGAAGCCCCCATGCTTGAACCGGTACGGGCCAGTTGGCAAAACCAAACTGCCCTCGAATGGAATCGGGTTCACAACCTGTCCGGCTTTGTATATTTTAATCACAGCGCTCACGTAAATAACGGCGTTGGCTGCGAAAGCTGCCATGGGCGGGTTGACAATATGCCTTTGGTAGCCAAGGCCAACACCCTGCAAATGCAGTGGTGTTTGCAGTGCCACCGGGCGCCGCAAGATTACCTCAGACCAAACAGCGAAATAACCACTATGGGATACCAGCCGCCAGAAGGTACCGATCAGGCCACGCTGGGGGCGCAACTGGTTGCAGAATACGGAATTGAAGTCGGCCGTTTGGACGACTGCTCAATCTGTCATCGTTAAGCGGGGTTCTATGAGAAAAAACTTCAATTTACCAGCCATTAGAGAACGTCTGTCTCAAGCCAACGGTAAAAAATATTGGCGCAGCCTGGAAGAAGTTGCCGAAACCGAGGAGTTTCAGGACTTTTTAGAACACGAATTTCCCCAGGGCGCAGACCAATGGTTAAACCCTATTGGTCGCCGCAACTTTTTAAAGTTGATGGGCGCTTCGCTGGCGCTGGGGGGATTGGCCTCGTGCTCACCGCAGCAGGCCAAAAAGATTGTGCCTTATATTAAAGCCCCCGAAGAAGTTGTGCCGGGGCAGCCGTTGTATTTTGCCACCGCGTTTCAGTTAGGCGGCGTGGCCACCGGCATTGTCGCCGAAAGCAACATGGGCCGGCCCACCAAAATTGAAGGCAACCCGGACCATCCCGGCAGTTTGGGCGGCACAAACGCCCTGGCCCAAGCCTCTATTTTGAACCTGTACGATCCCGATCGCTCACAGACGGTCACTAACGGCGGGCTGGTCAGCGCCTGGGACTCGTTTTTGGGTGATTTCATTGTTGAAGTTTCAGCGCAGGGCATGACTGGCGGCGGCGGCTTGCGAGTGCTCACCGGCACGGTTACCTCGCCATTGCTGGCCTCGCAATTGCGGGCACTGGTTGAGAAATATCCCGACGCCAAAATCATTCAGTACGATCCCGTAAACCGCGACAATGCCTACGAAGGCGCGGTACTGGCGTTTGGGCAGGATGTTAATACCGTGTACCGGTTTGACCGGGCCAAAGTTGTGGTTTCGCTGGAAGCCGATTTTATGGCCCCCGGCACTGCCGGCGATGTGCGCTATGCCCACGATTTTGCCGAAGCGCGCCGGGTTCGCCGCGATAAATCAGATATGAACCGGCTGTATCTGGCTGAAAGCACGCCCTCCATGACCGGTACCCTGGCCGATCACCGCCTGCCGCTGCAATCATCCAAAATCAAGGCTGTGGCTCAGGCCATCGCCGCGCAATTGGGGGTGGGTGTAGACGCGCCCGCCGATCTGCCGGAAATTTCAGCCGAGTGGGTGGCCGCAGTAGTTGAGGATTTGCAGGCCCACCCCGGCGAAAGCATTGTGCTGGCCGGTCAGGGCCAGCCGGGGCTGGTGCATGCCCTGGCGCACGCCATCAACGAAAAGCTGGGCAACGTGGGCAATACCGTGGTCCACACTGAGTCGCTGGTGAGCGCGCCGGCCAACCAGACCGCTGATTTGCGCCAACTGGCCGAGGATATGGCCGGCGGCGTGGTTAGCGTGCTGGTAGTGCTTGAGGCTAACCCGGTGTATTCCGCTCCGGCCGATCTGAACTTTATTGCGGCCATGCAAAAAGTGCCCTTCCGCGTGCATTTGAGCCTGTACGAAGATGAGACATCGGCATTGTGCCAGTGGCACGTGCCGGCCAAACATTACCTGGAAAGCTGGGGCGATGCCCGCGCCTACGACGGCACTGCTACCCTCATCCAGCCGCTGGTTGAGCCGCTCTACCCGGCCACAAAAAGCTCGGTTGAAATGATGGCCGTGATGCTGGGCCAGGCCGATGCCACCGAATATGATCTGGTGCGCCAATACTGGACTGACCAGGGAGTTGATGATCAGGCCTGGAAAGAAGCACTGTTTAACGGATATGTGGCCAATACAGCGCTGCCGGCCAAAACGGTCTCGGTCAATTTGACCAATGTTACAGCGGCGTTGCAGCAGGAGCCTGCCGCGGATAGCGAGGGGCTGGAAATTGTATTTCGGCCAGACCCCACCATTTACGATGGCTCTTTTTCCAACAACGGCTGGCTGCAGGAATTGCCCAAACCGATTACCAAACTCACCTGGGACAACGCGCTGTTGTTAAGCCCAAATACGGCCGCGGCCTTTGGGCTGACCTCGCAGGATGTGGTAGTGGTTGATTTCGATGGCCGGATAGTGTACGCGCCGGTCTGGATTTTACCGGGCCAGGGTGAAAACGTAGCTACCATGTTTTTGGGCTACGGCCGCCAGCGTGTCGGCCGGGTGGGCGATGGCATTGGAGCTAATGCCTACAGCATTCGCACATCGGCGGCGGCGTGGTTTAGCAAGGGTGTCACGCTGCGCAAAAGCGGCGATACCTACCGCCTGGCTTCTACCCAAATGCACTGGAATATGGAAGGCCGCGAGCCTGTTCGCGCCGGCACGCTGGCCATGTACCACGAAGACCCGGAGTTTGTGCAGCACATTGGCGAGCACGAAGTAGACCCCAATCTGACGCTGCTGCCAGAATGGGATTACAACAGCTACGCCTGGGGGATGGTAGTTGATTTGAACACCTGCAACGGCTGCAACGCTTGCGTGGCCGCCTGCGTGGCCGAAAACAACATCCCGGTCGTTGGCAAGGATCAGGTGCTGGTGGGGCGTGAAATGCAGTGGATTCGGGTTGACACCTACTTTGCTGGCGATCTGGATAACCCCCACACCTATCAGCAGCCAATGATGTGCCATCACTGCGAGCAGGCTCCGTGCGAACTGGTTTGCCCGGTCAACGCCACGGTTCACGATCACGAAGGGCTGAACGTGATGGTTTACAACCGCTGCATCGGTACCCGTTACTGCTCTAACAACTGCCCGTACAAGGTGCGCCGCTTCAACTACCTGCACTACTCGGATGAAACCACCGAATCGCTCAAGGGCGTGCGCAACCCCAACGTAACGGTGCGGACTCGCGGCGTAATGGAAAAATGCACTTACTGCCTGCAACGCATCAGCCACGCCCGGATTGCCGCCAAAAATGAAAATCGGCGTATCCGCGATGGCGAAGTGATCACTGCCTGCCAGTCGGCCTGTCCCACCAAAGCGATTGTTTTTGGCGATACCAACGACCCCAACAGCCAGGTTGCCAAACTCAAACAGGAGCCAACCAACTATGGCGTGCTCACCGAGCTGGGCGTGCGTCCGCGCACCTCTTACCTGGCCAAAATGACCAATCCGCACCCGGCCCTGGCCGGCGAAAACGGCGCCGCAGCCGAGCAGCACGGTTAATTTAACGCATCATCCAGGCGGTTTAACTGCCAGCAAGGAGCAAACATATGCAACTTAGCCAATCGCAAGATGTGCCGGTACCGGCCGATGCCCATATTCTTGAACCGGGCCACAATTATGACTCAATCAGCAAAAAGATCAGTAACATTGTGCTGGATGTGCGGACTCCAATCGGCTGGGTGTTTGGGTTTGGCCTGGGCGCAATTCTGTTGACGATGTACCTGATCTCGGTGGCCTACCTGTTTGCCACCGGCATTGGGATATTTGGCAATAATATGCCGGTGGCCTGGGCCATTCCCATTGTCACCTTTGTCTGGTGGATTGGGATTGGGCACGCCGGCACGCTTATTTCGGCTATTTTGTTTTTGTTGCGCCAGCAATGGCGTACCTCAATCAACCGCTTTGCCGAGGCGATGACTCTGTTTGCCGTAACCTGCGCCGGGCTATACCCCATTTTACACCTGGGGCGGCCGTGGGTTTTTTACTGGATTATGCCCTATCCCAACACCTTTGGCATGTGGCCCAACTTCCGCAGCGCGCTGGCTTGGGATGTGTTTGCCATTACCACCTACGCCACGGTGTCGGCCCTGTTCTGGTACGTGGGCCTCATCCCCGATTTGGGCGGCATGCGTGATCGGGCCAAACACCCGGTACTGAAAGTGCTGTACGGGATGGGGTCACTGGGCTGGCGCGGTTCCGCCCGCCACTGGGATCGCCACCAGGCGCTGTACCTGCTGCTGGCAGCCATTGCCACGCCGCTGGTGGTTTCGGTGCACACCGTGGTCAGCTTCGACTTTGCTATTTCGCAGGTGCCCGGCTGGACCACCACGGTACTGCCGCCCTACTTTGTGGCCGGTGCGGTTTTTTCCGGTTTTGCCATGGTGGTGTCGCTGCTGGTGCCCATCCGCAAAATTTACCACATTGAAGATATGATCACCGTTCGGCACTTTGATGTGATGGGCAAGGTTTTGCTCACCACCGGCCTGATTGTGGGCTACGGCTACACCACCGAATTTTTTACCGGCTATTATGGCGGCAACATTTATGAAGTCTCGATGATGAATTACCGGTTAACCGGTGCGTACGCGCCTTTTATCTGGTTCCTGTTTGCCTGCAACATCGTGTCCATCCAGTTTCTGTGGTTTAAGCGGGTACGCACCAACATGTGGCTGATGTTCATCATTTCGCTCATTATCAACACCGGCATGTGGCTGGAGCGTTTTATGATTGTGATCGTCAGCCTCACCCATGATTTTCTGCCAACATCGTGGGGGCTGTTCAGCGCCTCCCCCTGGGACCTGTCGTTAATGTTTGGTTCGCTGGGGTTGTTCCTGACGCTGCTGTTCCTTTTTGTGCGCACGCTGCCGATGATTTCGGTGTTTGAGATGCAAGAAATGATCCATCATCAAGAATCCCACCACTAATTTTTGGAGTGAGAGTATGAGCGCAGCAGAAACTAGCGGTCCTGATTATTTTGGTTTGATGGCCGAATTTAACGATGCCGACGAGTTGCTGGCCAAAACCCGGCAGGTGTACCAGGCCGGCTACCGGCATATCGATGCCTACACGCCCTTCCCCATCCAGGGGTTGTCTGAAGCGCTGGGCATTAAGCGTAACTGGGTGCCTTATATTGTCCTGCTTGGCGCATTTGGCGGCGGCATTACCGGCTATTTGCTTCAATACTGGACTTCGGTGATTGCCTATCCCCTCAATATTGGCGCGCGCCCATTAAATAGCTGGCCGTCGTTTATGGTCATCACCTTTGAAATGGCCGTGCTGGGCGCCGGCATTTTGGGTGTGGTGGGGATGATCGCCCTGAACAACCTGCCTATGCCCTATCACCCGGTTTTCAGCGTGCCCCGGTTTCAACTGGCCTCAGGAGACCGATTTTTCCTGTGCATTATGCAAACCGACCCGCGCTTTGATCTGGCAAAGACCCGCGCCTTTCTGGAGAGTTTGGGGGCCGACGGCGTTTACGAGGTGGAGCAGGACCCAGCCACCAAAGTATACGAGTGACATTCCAAGAGGGAAAGCACTTTATGAATAATAGACTAACCCTAAAGAGTATTGTATTTTTGGCCGCCGCCGTGCTGCTGATGGCCGGCTGCGATCTGGTACCGCTGCACATGCGCGTTCAACCCCGCTACGAGCCGCTGGACTCCGGCGCTTTGTGGGCCGATGGCATGTCGGCGCGGCCAATTCCGGCCAACACCATTCCGCGCGGCCGCTGGGGTGAAATTAAAATGGACCCCATCTATTACACCGGCAAAATCACCGAAACGGGCTATGTGCAGCAAATGCCGATTACGGTTGATCGCGCCACGCTGCTGCGCGGCCAGGAAAAATTTGATATTTTCTGCTCCCCCTGCCACGGCCGGGTGGGCGACGGCCAGGGGATGATTGTGCAGCGCGGGTTAAAGAAACCGCCCTCATTCCACGATCCGCGGCTGATTGATTCGGCGGACGGCTACTTTTTTGAGGTGATGACCAACGGCTTTGGGGTTATGTACAGCTACGCCTCGCGCATAAACCCGGACGACCGCTGGGCGATTGTGGCCTACATTCGGGCGCTGCAATACAGCCAAAATGTTCCGCTCGACAGCTTGCCGGCAGACGCGCGTCAGCAAATTGAGTCTCAGTTACAGTAACAACCTGTATGGAAGGTACAGCATGAACCACACAGAACTGCACCCGCAGTTAAAGCGATTACAAAGAAATTCAATACTTGTTGGCGTGGTTGGAATCATTGTGGCCGCCGGCGGCGCGGCGCTCAGCACCGAGCAGTTTTTTCAGGCCTACCTGTTGGGCTATGTCTACTGGATGCAACTGGCGCTGGGTTGTATGGGGGTATTGCTAATCCACCAGCTTACCGGCGGGCAGTGGGGCTTCACCATTCGCCGCTTTTTGGAAACCGGCGCGATGACTCTGCCGGTGATGGCCCTGTTTTTTATCCCCATCCTCGTGGGCATGCCCTGGCTCTACCCCTGGACCAACCCCGAGCTTGTCGCCGAATCTCACGTGCTGTCTTACAAAGCCGGCTGGTGGCTCAACATCCCCTTCTTTGTTGGCCGAACCGTGCTCTATTTTGTCATCTGGAGCGTTCTGGCCTACCTGCTCAACAAGTGGTCGCTGCAACAGGATAAAACCGCCGAGCCGCGTTTGAGTATTCGCTTGAAAAACCTCAGTGCGCTGGGTATAATCCTGTTTGTGCTGGCCACAACCTTTGCCGCCTTTGATTGGTTAATGAGCACCGACCCCATGTGGTACTCATCCATGTACGGCGTCATCTATTTTGCCGGCGCGGCCATTTTTGCTATCGCCGCCGCCATTTTGTTCACCCGCTTTATGTCGCAGCGCGACGAAGCCCTGGGGCAGCAGGCCACCGTTTTTATATTTAACGACCTGGGCAACTTTTTGCTGGCTTTTGTCTCGTTTTGGGCCTACGTTTCATTCTCGCAATATCTCATTTTGTGGTCATCCAACCTGCCGGAAACCATCACCTTTTACTTTATTCGCTCGCAGAACGGCTGGCAGTTCCCGGCAATGGTGCTGATGGCCTTTGGCTTTTTTGTGCCGTTCCTCATTCTCCTGTCTCGCCGAAACAAGCGCAATATCAACCTGCTGATTGGGCTATCGCTGTTTTTGCTGGTCATGCGCTTTGTCGACCTGTACTGGATTTTGATGCCGACATTTTATCCGCAAGGCTTTTACTTTAACTGGATGAGTATTTTTACGGTAGCCGGCATTGGCGGCATTTGGGTGTGGTTGTTTGTAAGATTCCTGGCCGGGAAATCGCTGCTGCCGCTGCACGACCCGCGGTTTGAATCCGCTCACACCGATACCCATAGCCCGGCAAGCCAGACATTGAAGGAGGCTGCTGCTCATGACTGACCACGAACACGTGCCGCTCACTAATGAGGGCGTTGAATACGAAAAGAAAGACCTTAAACTCTCCTGGCTGGCCGGTTCGGCTGTTCTCATCTTGGTGGTAACCGTGGGGGCGATGGGACTGCTTGCCATTATTCTGGGCGGGCTTGAAACCCGGCGCGAAGCCCTGGGGCCAACCCCGCTGCCGCTGCTTGATGTTCGGCCCACGCCGCCCGCGCCCCGGTTGCAGCCCAACCCCATCGACGGCACAACCGGCGAGCAGCAAATGCTTGACCTGCGCGCCCAGGAAGAAAAAACTCTGACCACCTACGGCTGGGTAAATCAGGAAGCCGGTATCGTCCGGGTGCCCATCGATGAAGCCATCATTTTGCTTACCCCGGAGGATGGCGAACCACCCAAGTAGGCCACCGGCTCTATGAGTCAGTTATGATATCTTTCAAAGCTAAAGTTTTAGGGATTGTTTTAGTTTTGTTGGTCTGGGCGCCGCCGGTTTTGGCTGAGGGCCCCTTGCCGCAAGACATAATTACCCAGGTAAGATTTGAGCAAAAACTTGATGCGCAAGTACCGGCCAATCTGTCCTTTACCGACTCAACCGGCAAAGCGGTCACTTTGGGTGATTATTTTGGCGATAAACCCATCATCCTGGATTTGGGCTACTACGAATGCCCCATGTTGTGCTCGCTGGTGCGCAACGGGTTGTTTGAAAGCCTGAAACAACTGGATTTTACCGTTGGCCAGGATTTTACGGTGCTCATTGTCAGCATTGATCCCGGTGAAACGCCGGACATTGCCGAGGTGAAGCGCCGCGCGTCGATGATGGATTACGGGCGTTCAACCTCAACCGATGGCTGGAACTTTTTGGTTGGCCCGGAAGATAGCATTAAACAGCTTGCTGATACCGTCGGCTTTAAATACGTTTACGACGCTGAAATTGATCAGTATGCTCACCCCAGCGGGGTGGTAATTTTAACGCCAGAAGGCCGGGTGTCCCGCTACTTTTACGGGATAGAATTTCCGCCTACAACGCTACGGCTGGGGCTGGTTGAGGCGGCCGCCAACAAAATTGGCTCCCCGGTAGACCAGTTGCTGCTTGCCTGTTACCACTACGATCCGGTGTCCGGGGAGTACACCCTGGCCATTATGAATATTATTCGGATTATTGGGGTGGCCACGGTGGCGCTGGTGGGGGGGGCGGTATTTTTTATGGTTCGCCGGGATAGCAGAAAATCGTCACCCCGGCCGGTCTAACACTTACTTGTTAATCTGCAGTTCTTTGAGGTGAGGTTGAATATATATGGATAATTTCTCATTTTTCCCTGAGCAAGCATCCACAATGGCTGCCCGTATCGACTCGATCTACTTTACACTGGTTGGCCTCAGCATTATTTTTGCCACGCTCATTGCCATATTTCTGGTGTATTTTGGCATTCGCTACCGGCGCAGCGCCAAAATCGACCGCTCCAATATTTTGCACGAAAGTATGGCGCTTGAGTTTGGCTGGTCGTTTATCCCCTTTTTAATGGCGATGGGCATTTTTGGCTGGTCGGCGTTTGTTTATTACGACATCAACCGCGCCCCCGATGACGCTCTGGAAATATACGTTATTGGCAAACAGTGGATGTGGCAGATTCAGCACCCGCTGGGCAAAAGTGAAATCAACGAGCTGCATGTGCCCATCAACCAGCCGGTGAAACTGATTATGACCTCGCAGGATGTGATTCACAGTTTTTACATCCCGGCGTTCCGGCTCAAGCAGGATGTGCTGCCGGGGCGATACACTACCCTCTGGTTTCAGGCCACCCAGCCCGGCGAATATCACCTGTTCTGCGCCGAATATTGCGGCACGGATCACTCGCAGATGATTGGCAAAGTGGTGGCTATGGGCCAGCAGGAATACGAGCGCTGGCTAAGCGGCAACGTCGCCAGCGAGTCGATGGTGGATGCCGGCAAGCGCCTGTTCAACGATAACGGCTGCGGCTCGTGTCACCTGGCGGCCGGTACGGGGATTGGGCCGGCGCTGGAAGGTATTTTTGGCGCGGAAGTGGAGCTTG
>CAYOXS010000216.1:0-10202 GCA_964407935.1 uncultured Caldilineaceae bacterium | reverse complement strand
TGCTTAAAATCCCATCTCCTTTCCTGCATCGATTGCTAAATACCGTTTGTTACACTACTTAAATGTACAAAGTCGAACTAAGCCAGATTAGTAGTTACCTCCTTTCGCAAATTATCTCATCTCCCTGGAATCTCTATTGAGCCTAAAAAATAACTCCGCGCCGTATTTATTGTGGTTGGCTGGGAATTGGCTTAAAAAGACAACTACTTCGACAATGTTAAGTTTCTGGAGGGGCGACTTTGATGAGGCGAGATCGACGAGAGCCAGCGCGATTACCAAGTTGCTCGATCACGAGACGGGTCGCCTCCTCCGGAGAGAGTTGACGGAGCGGTAAAGCCGCCCGCAACAGGCTACGCACATTACTAACCGATACTAAGGGCAAAACATCAGTTTCAAACTGTGCCAGCAAGGCCGGATCCTGAACCAGACGGCTTTGCCAAACTAACCGGGTTTCGGCTACAAACCAACTGGCCAAAATGGTCAGAGCCAGTTGATGCTGCCAGGCCCGATATTTGACCGCTTGCAGTTCATCCCAGCCAAAGTCGTTTTTGCTGTTCTGGTTGCTGCACTCAATGAAGACGCGGTGTGCTTTGCGCCAGGCCATCGTCCGCAAGTCGGTCTTGACCGGGGCGTTGCTCAAACTGAAGGTGAACTGCCGCCTGCTGTCCCTGATGAGCAGCCACCGCTGGTAGCGGCGCTCACCGTCAACCAGCCAGACCCGACAACGCCCCCAGCGATCAGTCAGATGATGACTTCGCGCAGTCGGGCGCAGGGTCAGGATCAGCCATTCGATTTGCTCGTGGTCGACCAACTCTCGCACCAGGTAGCAGTGTTGAGCCACAATCCGTTTGCGTTTGGCCACTTTGCCGCGTTTGGTCAGTCGGCTTTCCAGTTGAGGGCAGTCCAGGTAGACCACAGTGTTGGCCGGAATATCGCCATAGTACTCGATCCCGGCCTCATCTAACTGCTGGCACAAGGGCCCATTGCGACCATACAGGTCATCCATCGCCACCGCTTGAAAGGGGAGGCCACACTGCCGTTGCCGTTGCACTAACTGCCAGGCCAGTTGCGGTTTGGTTTGGAACTGCTGCTGCTCTGGCACCCCAACTTTTTTACACAAGTTGGCTTGTTCCGGCTCAAACCAGCTTTCCGGCAGATACAACTCACCATCCACCCATAACCAGGCTTGCGGCGTGACCAGCGCCGCAAAGACACCCACCTGACACAGGTCAACTTTGCCCCGTCGTCCATTGTACTGCCGCCCGGCTCCCGCACCGTGAACACCACTTTTTTCGGCCGCGCTTTCATCCAGCACCAATATGGCTTCCCCAAACGCCGGGTGAGCCCTGACTTCGGCTTGCACCTGGGCGATCGTCTGGCTCCCTACCCAGGGAGAGTCACTCATGAATTGCTGCATATTTTGCATTAGTACCGCTTGTTCACGGCTGATGGCCGTATAGGTGCGGCTTTTCTGTAACCGCAGCAACCCACTGAGGTAGGCCACCCCATAATCGCTGGTGTCATGGGTTTGGGTGCGCATCGTCGGACGAAACCGTTCAGTGAATTGCTTGAACCGGTGCCCCAGTTGGCCCATGTCGGCAGTGGGTAGCCCCCATCGCTCGGCTTCTACATTGAGGTTGTTTTTTTGCTCATTCGGTTAGTTATAGCACTATCTTCATAATTATGTTAATTTAACATTGTCGAACTACTCAAAGCAACAACACAGCCCCGCCGATGTTTAGCGGGACTGTGTTATGTTTAACGATTTTCGGTAAAACCATTCGCGCAGGTGAGGTGGTCACTTGATCCGCTCGAGTATGGCCATTGTCCACAGACATTGGCTGTGCTCAGGTGGCTAGAATGAGGAAATTTTGTTCAAATCGGTGATGCTTTGAATTTGCTACAGCACACTCCCGCCGAACAACGGCGGGAGTGTGCTGTATTTGATCTGACTCAAACCGTGCCTCATCAGAAAAGCAACTATGGCTTTTGTCTCTTAACTTTCTGTCCATCAAATAGGGGATAGGTCAGTGTTGTATTAAACGAATTTCGGACAAATATTCAGGCGAATGATGCTCTCGTTTAATCCAATCGCCACCAACAGCCATTATATGTGTAGCATGTATGGATTTTGAAACCGAACAAGCAGTTAACCTTGAGAACCAACAATGAAACTTGCTCTCAACACTTGATGAAATTGAGTTGGGTTTTACGTTGCTGGCATTTATCGCCGCATTCATAGGTTAGGGTAAACCGGTGAACTCGAAAATTTGTGTAATGGTTAATAATTCAGGTATTATAAACCATAATTTCTCCCTATAATTCGGGGCAATCATAAGGAGTTTCCCTTATTTAAGAAGATATGGGCCAACCATAAAGGGGTATGAGCACCACAATGCTAAAAAAAACTCGTGGCCAACTTGAGGCCGAATTTACAACGGCCATCATCAAGTTTGAGAAGGAATATCTGGGACGCGGGCCGTTGGAAGCTCGCAGCTTTTTTGTGCAGGATATGATCCTGGTACGGTTGCGCGGTGTGCTAACACTGGCGGAGCTAAAGCTGGCCGAAAACCGCGAAGGGCAGACGCTGGTTAAAGAAACGCGCCGCCAGTTGTTTGAAAGTTCGCGCCAATTGCTTGATGACATTGTGCGCGACACCCTGGGGTGTGAACCGGTCAGCCTGCACACCGATATGAGTACCAAAACCGGCGAACGCATTATTGTGATCACGGTGGATATTGACTTGACCCAGAAATTCGGTTAACCCTTGGCCAAATATTAGAGTTTCATTAGAACGGCCAAACACCTATTGACACCATCAAAAACATTGATATAATATTGACAAAACCTAGCAGGCAGATTAGACAAAGCGTCGGCTAAAAGCCAACGAGTTGTAAGATAGGCCAGCAATCTACCCCAAAAAAGGGGACGATTGTTGGCCTATTTTTATTTTAACCACTTTGGAGATGGTAATGATCAAACCAGTATCGGAGTTTATTCACTCAAAGGAAATCGACACGATCCAAAAACTCAATTTACTGCTTTTGCTTTATCAAAACCCTGAAACTCAGGGAACTATTCGTTGCTTCGCCGAACGGTTACATTTGAGGGATATCCCACTTTTGGAAAAAATAATCCGAGAGTTGGCTGCAAAAAAAGTCATCACTTTTTCCGGTCAGCATTACTCACTGGCGGATGACCAGGATCTCAAAGCATCTCTGCAACACCTGACCATTTTGTACGAGCACCCGCTCACCCGACAAAGCTTGCTGGCTCAAATTCAAGCGGGAGGTCAAAATGGGTTTAATTGATGCCGTGCTGACCAAAACCAGTTTCGAACGTAACCAAAGTGCCGAGGCCATTCTCGAAAATATTGATCGGCAATTGCCCAAAAAGCTGCGTAAGAAATTACGCTGGAAAAAACTGGCGCCGCTCTTACGCTTTTTCATCGTTATTTTCACTCACTTAGCCGGCACACGTTCTGACCTGCGTCAACCACAACCGGCATCAACGGTAGATAGACGCCCTCACAACGGTCAGGGGGAACGGCACGCGGTGGCATCAGCCAGATTTTCAGACGACACGCTGCGGGCATACGTTGAGCGAGCCGAGGCTTATCAGGCTGAAATCGATCGCCTGGGGTGGGACTCAGCAAACGGAGACCAGCAGAATCGGACGCGGGAACTGGCGACGCACATGCAGGTGTGGACCACATCCATCACCAGTTTGGCCCGGCGAATTGAGGATTTTCGGCAGAATAAGCTGATCCACCACGATTTGAAAGAGGTTCCGCAGTCTATCGCCAGCCTCGAAGTGCGATTGCCCCGTGAGGCAGACCCGATGATGAAGGCTGAACTCGAGCGGACATTGGCCAATCGACGGCAGCAATTGGCGGCGCTGGAAACGCTGCAACGAAACATCAAAATGGCAGAAGTTAAAATCGAAAGCACGCTCTCGATGCTGGGAACCATCTACTCGCAGATTTTGGCCGGTCAGTCTACCCGTCAGGTCGCCGATTATCGCCGGCTGTTGACTGAGATTGATGAAGAAGTCCACACCCTGCAAGATTACCTGGCGGCGCTGGAAGAAGTTAAATTGGCCCGTCACTGAACCAAAACAAGAAAACGACTATTATCTTTGATTCTATCAACCAGGAGATAACAATGAAACTATGGAATACCTTTAAAGCAACTGTTTTGTTAGCCACCCTCACCGGGCTGCTGGTGGTCACCGGCTCGGCGCTGGGCGGACAGGCGGGCATGGTCATCGCCTTTGGGCTGGCCATCGCCATGAATATGGGCGCGTGGTGGTTCTCTGATAAAATCGCCTTGCGCATGAGCGGCGCGCGCGAAGTTACCCCCGCCGAAGCGCCCGACTTGCACCGCATGGTTGAGGAGCTGGCGGCGCGGGCCAACCTGCCCAAACCGCGCGTCTACCTCATCGAGACTGACGCGCCCAACGCCTTCGCCACCGGCCGCAGCCCGGCCCACAGCGCCGTGGCCGCCACCACCGGCATCATGCGTATTCTCAATTACGATGAACTGGCCGGCGTGATGGCCCACGAACTGGCTCACATCAAAAACCGCGACACGCTGATTGCCAGCATCGCCGCCACTATTGCCGGGGCCATCACCATGCTGGCCGAAATGGCCCAATGGGCGCTTATTTTCGGCATGAGCGGCTTTGCCGGCGATGAGGAAGAAGGCGGCGGCCTGGGTGACATGCTCGGCGGGCTGGTGATGATTATCCTGGCCCCTATCGCCGCGCTGCTCATCCAACTGGCCATTTCCCGCTCGCGTGAGTTCGGCGCCGATGCCGGCGGGGCCGAAATTCTGGGCGACCCGCTGCCGCTGGCCAGCGCCCTGCAAAAACTGGAAGCCGGCGCCAACCGCGCCCCGCTGGATGTCAACCCGGCTACCGCGCCCCTGTACATCGTCAACCCGCTCAAGGGTGGCCTGAGCGGGTTGTTCCGCACCCACCCCCACACCGAAGAACGCATCAGGCGGCTGCACACCCTGGCCCGCCCCGAAGCGCTGTGGGCCGCCGGCCTGCGCTAACCGCGATACCAGAGCTGACAGGTTGGGCAAACCTGTCAGCTCTTATCCCTAAGGATTGATTAAATCATGTCTCAAGCCCTGCTTTCCGACCCCAAACTGACCGCCGGCAAAAGCTGGTTGGCGCGGCTCAATCCGGGCTGGTTCATCGCCCTGCTGCCGCTGGCGGTGGCCGTCTATTTTGCCGGCCTCATTGGCCGCGTTTCCGCCGGTGAGGTCATCGCCGCCAGCTATCCCTGGGTGCCCAGCTTCGGGGTCAATCTTTCATTTTATATTGATGGCCTCAGCCTGGTTTTTGCCTTGCTGATCAGCGGCATCGGCGCGCTGGTGATGATTTACGCCGGCGGTTATCTGGCTGGCCACCCGCTGCTGGCCCGTTTTTACCTGTACCTGCTGCTGTTTATGACCGCCATGTTGGGGCTGGTGCTGTCGGGCAACATCATCACCATGTTCATTTTCTGGGAACTGACCAGCCTTAGTTCCTACCTACTGATTGGCTTTAACCACCGCCAGGCCAGCGCCCGAGCTTCGGCGCTGCAAGCCCTGTTGATCACCGGGCTGGGCGGGCTGGCGCTGCTGGCCGGGCTGGTGCTGCTGGGGCAGGTGGGCGGCAGTTGGGAACTGGCCGCGCTTCTGATCCAGGCCGATGCCGTGCAGTCGCACGCGCTGTACCTGCCGATTGTGCTGCTGATGCTGCTGGGCGCGTTCACCAAGTCGGCCCAGTTTCCGTTTCACTTCTGGCTACCCAACGCGATGGCTGCCCCCACGCCGGTCAGCGCCTACCTGCACTCGGCCACGATGGTCAAGGCCGGTATTTTCCTGCTGGCCCGCTTCAACCCGATTCTGGGCGGCACGCCGGCCTGGCAAATCAGCCTGACTACCGCCGGAGCCATCACGATGCTGCTGGGCGCGTATCTGGCCTGGCAGCAAATCGATCTGAAGCGCGTGCTGGCCTACTCCACCATCAGCGCGCTGGGGACGCTGGTGCTGCTGCTGGGTGTCGGCACGGCGGTGGCCGTGAAAGCCGCCGTGATCTTTTTGATTGTCCACTCCTTGTACAAAGGCGCGCTGTTTATGGCCGCCGGCGCGGTTGACCACGAAACCGGCACCCGCGACCTGACCCAACTGAGCGGCTTGCGCCGGGCCATGCCGGTCACCTTTGTGGCCGTTACCATAGCCGCCCTGTCAATGGCCGGGGCGCTGCCGTTGTTTGTGGGCTATATCGGCAAAAAGCTCATCTACGAAGCGGCGCTGACCGCGCCGGCGGCAGGCTGGCTGCTCACCGGGTCGGTGCTGCTGGCCAACGTTTTTACCGTGGTAGTGGCCGGGCTGCTGGCCATCAAACCGTTTTGGGGCAAACCGGCCGAAACACCAAAACACGCCCATGAAGTCCCGCCGAGCCTGTGGCTGGGGCCGCTGCTGCTGGGGGGGCTGGGACTGCTGCTGGTACTTCTGCTGGAATTTGCACCGGATAGCCTGTTCAAGCCGCTGCTGGTCACCTCGGCATCGGCCATTGCCGCCGAACTGGTGCAGGTGAAAGTGGCCGCCTGGAGCGGCATCAACACCATTTTCTGGCTGAGCTTGCTCACGCTGGCCGGTGGGGTGGGGCTGTACGTGGCCCGCAACCCGCTGCGCCGCCTGGTTTCGCCGGCCAACACCGTGGCCGCGGTTGGCCCGGAGCGAATTTACAGCCTGGCGCTCGATGGCTTGCGGGCCGGCGCGGTCAGCCACACCCGCCTGTTGCAGCACGGCTATCTGCGCGGGTACCTGCTCACCATCGCGCTGACTGCCGCCGGGCTGGTTGGTTTTACCCTGCTCACGCGCCACGGGCTGACCATCGCGGTCAACTGGTCGCCGGTGCGCCCGCACGAGGCCGCGCTGGCAGGGGTTATTTTGCTGGCGACGCTGGCGGCGGTGGTCTCCAACTCGCGGCTGGCTACTATCACCGCGCTGGGGGTGGTGGGCTACGGCATGGCGCTGCTGCTTGTCTTTTTCGGCGCGCCGGATGTGGCGATGACCCAACTGGCCGTAGAAACGCTGACCGTCATCATTTTGGTGCTGACGCTGGTCCACCTGCCCCGCTTTTCGCGGCTGAGCAGCCTCGCTGGCCGCACCCGCGATGCGCTGGTGGCGCTGGCGGTGGGCGGGCTGATGTCTCTACTGGCGCTAACCACCCTCGCTGTGCCGATGACCTCGCGGCTGACACCCTTTTTCGCGGAGAACAGCGCCACGCTGGCGCAGGGGCGCAACATCGTCAACGTCATTCTGGTCGATTTTCGGGCGCTGGATACGCTGGGCGAAATTACGGTGCTGGCTGTGGCCGCCATCGGCATTTACGCCCTGCTGAAGCAGCGCGCGTTAAAACAATAAACTGGTGATTACTCGTTTTGGGGAGATAAAATAACAATGAACGCAAGTATTAAATTGGGACACATCTGGGGCATCCCCATTGGATTGCATTTTAGCTGGTTTATCGTTTTTGGGCTGGTTACGTGGTCGCTGGCGGCGGGCTACTTTCCGCAAGAGTACCCCACTCTGGCCGCGCCGGTCTACTGGATTTTGGGCGCGATTACCAGCGTGCTCTTTTTTGGCTCGGTACTGGTGCATGAGTTGGCGCACGCGCTGGTGGCGCTGCGTAACAAGCTGCCGGTCAAAGCCATCAACCTGTTTATTTTTGGCGGCGTCGCCGAACTGACCCGCGAGCCGCGCAGCGCCGGCGCCGAGTTTCGCATTGCGGCCGCCGGACCGGTGGCCAGCTTTGCGCTGACGGCGTTGTTTGGCGGCCTCTACCTGCTGGATCAGCACATTCCGCTGCTGGCCGCGCCGAGCATCTGGCTGGCCCGCATCAATTTAATGCTGGCCGCGTTCAATCTCATCCCCGGCTTTCCACTGGACGGAGGCCGCATTTTGCGGGCGGTCATCTGGTGGAAAACCGACAACCTGCATCGGGCCACGCAGGCGGCCAGTGTGAGCGGACAGTTGGTGGCCTTTGGGTTCATCGCCGTGGGCATATTTATCGCGTTCAACGGCAGCTTTTTCGATGGTTTGTGGCTCATTTTCATTGGTTGGTTCCTGCAAAACGCCGCGGCCTCGTCGCTCACTCAATCGCACTTGCAAGAGACGCTGCGCGGCGTGACCGCGGCCCAGGCGATGCAGCGCGAATTTGCCCGCGTGTCTGGCCTCACCCCGCTCAGCCAACTGGTGGAAGAGGGCGTGTTGAAAAACGGCCAGCGTTCGTTTTTGGTTGATGACGACGGCGCGGCGCGCGGGTTGATTACGCTCAGCGACATTCGGGCCATCCCTGAACGTAAATGGCGGTTTACAACCACGCAACAGGTGATGCAGCCGTTTGAGCAGATGGTGAAAATTGAGCCGTCCACCGAGCTGCTGGCCGCGCTGCAATTGCTGGACGAGGCCAAAGTGTCGCAACTGCCGGTGGTGGATAACAACCGGGTGTTGGGGTTTTTGTCGCGGGACAGCGTGTTTAGCTACCTGCAACTGCGCTCCGAGTTGGGCGCGTAACAGAAAGGAATTTGCCGATGCACTCGCTGATTTTATCCACCGCGACCCGCTACTTGGTGCCGCTGCTGCTGATGTTCTCGATTTTCCTGCTGCTGCGCGGCCACAACGAGCCGGGCGGCGGCTTTGTGGGCGGGCTGGTGGCCGGCGCGGCGCTCACGCTGTACGCGCTGGCGCTGGGCTTGCACCCGGCCCGGCAAACGCTGGGCCTCGACCCGCGCATGCTGATTTATGTGGGGCTGCTGCTGGCGGCGGTTAGCGGCCTACCGGCCCTGTTTGTGGGGCTGGATTTTATGACCGGCCTGTGGGCCAAACAACCTCTGCCGGTCATCGGCAAGCTGGGCACGCCGCTGCTGTTTGATGTGGGCGTGTATCTGGTGGTCATCGGCATTACGCTGACCATTATTTTTGCCCTGATTGAAATGCGGAAGACCAACGAATTGTGAATTGCGGATTGCGAATGAAGAACTGAGACCGCAATTGACTACGGACTACGGACAAAGGACAACAAACAATGGAACTTCTATTTGCAATCATCATTGGCGGGCTGTTTGCCGGCGGCGTTTATATGCTGCTACGGCGCAGCATCGTTAAACTGGTGGTCGGGCTGATTTTGCTGGGCCACGGCGCCAACCTGCTCATCTTTTTGATGGGCCGACTGACGGATGGCCAGGCCCCGTTGATCCCGGCGGGCGCAACTGAGTTGCTCGCTCCCTTTGCCGACCCGCTGCCGCAGGCGCTGATACTTACGGCTATTGTAATCGGCTTTGGGCTGCAAGCCTTTGCACTGGTGCTGATGCGTCGCCTGTATCAATCCACCGGCACCGATGACCTGGACCAACTGCGAACCACCGAAATCTAGTGAGAGACCCGATGAATATTTTTGTACTGCTTCCAATTTTAGTTCCGCTGTTCACCGCCATTGGCGTGCTGCTGGCCCGCCGGTGGCCGGCGCTGCGTCGCGGCATCAACCTGGGCGGCGCGGCGCTGCTGCTGGTCGCGGCGCTGTCGCTGCTGTCGCTGGTCTGGCGCGAGGGGGTGCAGGTGGTGCGCGTGGGCGGCTGGCCCGCGCCCTACGGCATCACCCTGGCCGCCGATCTGTTCAGCGCGTTGATGGTGCTGCTGGCGGCACTGATGGGGCTGGGCGTCATCATTTACGGGCGGGCCACGGTGAGCCAGCACGCCGAGCATTTTGGCTATTCGGCCCTGCTGCACCTGCTGCTGCTGGGCGTGAGCGGCGCGTTTCTCACCGGCGACATCTTTAACCTGTACGTTTGGTTTGAGCTGCTGCTGATCGCCTCGTTTGTACTGCTGGCGCTGGGCGGCCGGCGCGACCAACTGGAGGGCGCGTTCAAATACGTGGCAATCAACCTGTTTGGGTCGATGCTGTTTCTGTCGGCGGTGGGGCTGCTGTACGGCGTGGCCGGCACGCTCAACATGGCCGATCTGTCCGGCCAGCTCGATGCCCTGCCGCCGGGGCTGGTAACCACACTCGCGATGCTGTTTCTGGTGGTGTTTGGCATCAAGGCCGGGGCCTTCCCGCTCTTTTTCTGGCTGCCGGCCTCGTACCACACCGCTCCGGCGGCGCTGCTGGCCCTGTTTGCCGGGCTGATGACCAAAGTAGGCGTT
>CAYOXS010000215.1:5985-10218 GCA_964407935.1 uncultured Caldilineaceae bacterium | reverse complement strand
ACTCTGTTTTGGCCAGCAGCGCCGCAAGTTTGCCGGCTTGCTGTTCGGCAATGGCCGCAAGCCGTTCTTTGTGGGTATCCTCTGCGAACATAGGCCGGCCATCCCCCCGGTATAGTTTCGCCTTTTCTACCTCTGTTTGGTGGGCGATTGCGTTTAATTCGCCTTGCATTTTTTCGATCATTCTAAAACCTCCCTTAAGCTAAACAATTTGTTTTTGAAAATACCCAGCCGGGTATAGTAAAGCCGTGCCAGTTTTGGTATCAACAGCCCGCCAAGCCGGGCCAGGTTCGGCCAGGGCCAGCCGGTGAAGTTCTTTCATTGCTTCGCGCCGCGTGGGTTCGGCCCCTACTGTTTGCCAGGTGGTGCCGGCGGGTTGCTTTTGAATGGTGAACATATAGCGCCTTTTTAATACTGATTCTCACATTCGGCATCAATACCGAATTCTTGTTTGATCTGTTTAACCACCTTATGGATCGCCTGAACTTGTTGTATGGTGCTTTCCTTCTCGAAGGCTATTTTGTCACCAGCTTTCCGTTCTATGTCCGTGACAATAAATCGGCTTTTGTCCGCTGCTGTGTACCTATACCAAACCCTCTCAGGCGTTCTCAATTCCCAAGATGTATTTTCAAAATCGTTGACATCAAAAATGCTTAATCCATCAAAAGCGCCAGAATCAACGTACCGAATAACGGCGGCCAAAAATTCTGGCGTGTAATGTGAATATTTCGCCTCTTTTTCCAACCATTCCAAGATAGCCGGCTTTATATCGCCCTTGATCTGCGTTTCACGTCGAAAGATACCAACGGGGGAATTATCTAATGCCGCTGCCGCCTTATTCTCTAAAATGCCACGAATGTATTTTGTGGTAGCCTGCTGTTTTTCAACTGCAATAACTATAGCGGCCTCAATAGCAGCAAAACTATATTTTTTCAAAAGACTATCAGCATCCCTCGTGGCAGTTTTTAATGATTTAACAGCGCCAATGTCTAACAATTTTTGAGCTAATTTTTCAGAAAAGGAAGAGGAAGTATCATCGTGAGTGATACAAGCGCTTGCGCTTATTTCTCTCTCAGTTGTTCCTTCCTCATTTGTTAGTTTTGGATTGTTACTTAGTCCGTCGTTATTAAAACTATTCAAGTTCTGACGTTCACTGTCTGATAATCCGTTACCGTCGTTCACATTCTGATGTTCAGAAAATGAATAACGGTAATTTAACTCTGGGGATTCATAAATGTGAGTAGGTGCCGTTTTCCACTTGCCATTGTCTTTTAACTGCCGCCGGTCAAGATAGCCAGCCGTTTTAAGCTCTTTAATTACGCTCTGCAATTTGGTGACACCACATTCAAGATACCGTCTTAAATTGGCATCGCTCACTTTCCAATCGTCCGGTTTTGAAAGCAGATAAACAAGCGCCAGCCGTGCCAATGGTGTTAAGTGCGTGTTGCCTATGACGCGGTTATCTATCCTGGTGAAATTGTTGCCGCTTTCGGCGTCCTTATCGGTCCTGTGAATATAAATCTCACTCATCGCCCCACCCCCGGCCAGGGCCAGCGGTTGACGAGCGCCGACAACGAAAGCCATATCCTGAAATGCCGGTCATAGTTGCCCGGATCAAATATCATTCTCCTAACGGCTTGAATTAGCAGCGCATCAAAAGCGGTTGACGGTTGCGCGGTTTGTGTGGTACAATCAGATAACTCGAACACTTGTGCTTTCTCCTCCCAGTTGTCGCCGCCGGTTGCCGCCGGCGGTTTTGATTTTATGGCCATCATTGCCCCCTCATTTGCGGGTGAGGCCGGGCAAAGGTAGAATCACTTAGCCGGGCGGCTTGCGCGGTTGTCTTGGTTGCTGGCGCGATTTCATCTTGGCGGGTGAGCGCGCCGGCGGTTTCCTGTTCATCCTCATTGGCCAATTCCAGCAACAGTACATAAATTTGATGCAGATTACTTGATAAGTTCAACATTTTTCACCCCCTGCCGGCTTTCGGCCTCGTCCAGCAACCGCAAAAATTCAGCCACGGCTTGGCGTACTAACTCGGATCGTGAGATATTTCGCCGGGCGGCCTCAACCCGTGCCCGGCGCGCCAGGGCGCTATCAAAACGAGCGTTGATAAATTCCAAACTCTGCATTAATGGTGCCTCCTTTTAGCTAAAGAATTTTAAACAAAAAAAGCCCGTTAACCTCCTTCTCCGTAGAGGGAGGGAAACGAGCTTGTTGCTCCGCCGTTAACCAGCCCGTAGGCTGGCGAATCTATAAAATTGTACCTTACAAACTCAGAACTTGTGTTCATACCAATTCAAGCAAAAAACAAAATTTTCCATTATTAAAATGGGTTTCATTTTTTGCTTTGCCGAACAAAAGTTCTGTATGAAAATATTACTCCCGTTGTAACAATTTGTCAAGGAGAATTTTGGGAATTTCGGGCGAATTACAAAATTCTCTCAAATTTTAAGGTTTTGTGTACAATCCATTGTGGTTGCCACAACACCCCCACTATAACTTGTGCGATAATACAGACATCATCCCCGGCGGCTTTACAAAAAAAACACTCAATTGAGTGCTTTTAACTTTGCGGCGGCAATTCAATTTTTGTTTTGTGCCGGGCTGGGGGTGCGTTGCAACACAAACCGCTTTGTGAACACGACGCCAGCGCGTTTTATTGAGTTTTGTAGTATTTCTGGTAAAATTTACAAACGCCTGCGGGCGTTTGTTTGTTTACCATCACAAATCAATCGTGTGCCAACACCAGTGTAGAGGAGACAAAATGAATTGCCCAACTTGCGGTGCCCCCAATGATGCCGATGCCCGGTTTTGCGCCGAGTGTGGTACGCCTCTGGACGGGCCGGAAGATATTGAAGCGACGATGGCTGGCCGTATTTTCAGGCCGGCCGAAGACGATATGACCATTCTATCCAGACCGGAAGACCTGATTGCCCAGGAAAAAACCCTGGCGGTGGACCAGGCTCAGATTGCCGAGGTGCTATCCGGGACCGAGCCTGATGAGGCCGCCCCGTCGCCTATGCCTAAACTGCCGCAGGCTGCTGTCCCGTCCGGGGCGGAGGATGATGTCCATGTGTCTGAAAAAGTGCCGCCGGCTGCCGGTGGCGGACGAGACAAACGGAAAACGTGGATTATCGTCGGTGCGGTTTTGTTGTTATTTGTAATTCTGTGCTGCTGTTGTTCTGTGGTTATTGGCGCGGCGCTGGGTGATCCTGATATCCAACGTGAAATCGAAGGTATATTCGGTTCGCTGCCTCTGCAAAATCTGGTGATATAGCCAGTATTGGGCGGTAATAGCCTTCGTAACGGTATCTCAAAGTTGACAGAGCGCGATCAATCTGATATAGTCTAATTCATTAGGCGAAGAAAGTATCTGTTCGGTTTTGAAGCAACCACCAGGTATGAGGCGGTTGCTTTTTTTCTACGGGAGTGGCTTTTTGGGCCTAAAAGCATAATTTATTTAATTCAATGAAAGTGTGTAAGGAGAAAAACTGTATCATGTCCGAACGAGTTCAGGGCACCGTAAAGTGGTTTAATGCAAGCAAAGGCTACGGGTTCATCTCGAGCGAAGGTGGCGAAGATGTCTTTGTGCATTTTTCCGCAGTTCAGTCCGATGGCTATCGAACCCTCGATGAAGGCCAGCGGGTTGAATACACCATTGAGCGTGGCCCCAAAGGCCTGCAAGCCAGTAACGTTGTTTCTATTTAGCCGGCCTATTATTTTAGAGAAACTGCCATGAACAAAAAACTTTATGTTGGCAATTTGAGCTATTCCACAACCGAAGACGAACTCCGTGGTTTGTTTGCCGAAGCCGGTCCGATTGCTTCGGTGGTTATCATCACTGATAACATGACTGGCCGCTCCAAAGGCTTTGGTTTTGTGGAAATGGAAACCGAACAGGCCGCCCAGGCGGCAATCGAACGTTTTAACAATTACGAATTCAACCAGCGCCCGCTGACGGTCAACGAAGCGCGCCCGCCCCGTGAACGATCTGGCGGCGGCGGTGGCGGCTTTGGTGGCGGCCGGGGTTCCGGTGGCCCCCGCGGCGGCGGTGATCGAGATCGCCGTGGTGGCGGGGGCGGCGGTGGTCGCGGCCCGGGTGGCCCCCGCAGTGGCGGTGGTGACCGTGATCGCCGCGGCGGTGGTGGCGGTAGTCGCTACTAAACCCCCGATTATCAATCAAACAAAAAGCGTGGATTTTTTCCACGCTTTTTTGTTGCTCAGAAATTTGGA
>CAYOXS010000215.1:0-5885 GCA_964407935.1 uncultured Caldilineaceae bacterium | reverse complement strand
ATCAAACAAAAAGCGTGGATTTTTTCCACGCTTTTTTGTTGCTCAGAAATTTGGACAGAATCGTGCAAATCCTGTTAATCCTGTCCATTTTAAGTGTTGGCAAAGCAGTTGATCTGCCAATCCCCTTGTCGAACAGCCAGCGCGCCAGTGTATCCGTCCGCCGGTTCCAGCGCCACAAGCCGCCACGCGCCGGCTGGTTCGCCGACAATGTGCAAAAAGCGGGCCGGCTCATCGGGGCGCAGCGTCACCGAAAAACTGTCGAGCGGGCGGGACAGCCCGTCGCCGGTGGCTTTGAGAAACGCCTCTTTGCGGGTCCAGCAGGTGAAAAACGCCTGGTCGCGTTGCGGGCCGGGCACTGCGGCCAACTGCTCAATCTCCACCGCCGAAAAATAGCGGCCGGCAATGGCCTCCCAATCCGGCAGGGGGCGAATGATCTCCACATCTACGCCCAACTCCTGGCGGGCAATGGCCAGCAGCGCCAGGTTGCCGGAATGGGCCAGGTTAAAATGGAGGGCCGGCTGGCCGGCCAGCGCCGGTTTGCCGTATGGGCCGTAGTTAAACGCCAGCTTATCCGGCGCGCCCGCGCCGTAGCGGCTTAAAATTAATCGCAACTGGCCCCGCCCGGCTATAAAATGGCGGCGCAGGTGCTCAAACTGAAAGCGCTGCGCCCGTTCAATTTCGTCGGCGGCCAGCAGCGCCCGCAGCGCGGCCAGTTGCAGCGCGGGCTGTTGCAGGCTGGCGCACCACACGTGCACCTGGCCCTGGCCCAGCGTGGGCCAAGCCGGGCCGGCGGGCCAGCCGCAGCCGGAATCAGGCTGAGTTGCCATCGCCCTGCCCCGGCCAGCGCGCCGCCAGCCAGGCCGCCGCCTGGCTGTAAGCCGCGTCAATATCGCCCACCACCGATTCCTCGCCGCCAATATCCAGCCCAATCTCGCCCTCAAAGCCAATCAGGTTGAGCGTGTCAAAAAACACCGGCCAGTTGATGGCTCCCTGGCCGGGCGGCAAATGCTCTACCCGCGCGCCGCGGTTGTCTGACAGGTGGATGTAATCAATGCTGCCGGCCAGCCGCCGCAGCGAGAGCGCCAGGTTGTCTTTTAGCACAAACTGGTTGGCCGTGTCCAGGTTAAAGCGCAGGTTGTCGCGGGCCACGGCGTCGCGCAAATATAAAAAGCCGTCGGTGGTGGCGGCCAGCACGCCCAGGCAGGGGTGCATCTGGTAGGTCAGGCCAAAGCCGGCGGCAATATCGCAGGCGGCCCCGTAAGTAGCGGCCATTTCCCGCCAGTAAACCGGCCACGACAGCCTGGGCGGAAAGTGGGCAGCGTGCAGGGTTTCTTCTTCGTAATGGCGCACAATGGGGATGTCATTGGGGAAAACGTAGGGCGGCAGCGGGGCGTTATCCAGCACGCCGCGCGCGCCCAGCCGGGCGGCAATCTGGCAGCCTTTTTCAAACAGGCGTAAATTTTCGGCGCGCTCGCCGGCCTCGGCGGCGGCCAGGCCGGGCAGCACAATGCAGAAATAGGGCACGCGCAGCCCCAGCGCGGCCACTTTGGCGGCAATCTCCTCGCGGCGATCATACATAGCCAGCAGGTGATCGCGCCGGATGCCTTCCAGTTCTACACTTTTAAAGCCCAGCGCGTGCATCTGTTCCAGATAGGCCGGCGTGTTTTCAGCCGGCGGCGGGTAGCCATAGCGGCTGATGACGTACAGGTAGGCGCACACAATTGAGGCCGGGATGGCCGCGGGTTCAGTCATTTTGATTCCTCCATTCGGGGCCAACCGGCGCAAAGCGGAACATGCCGTACTGCGCTTTCAGCAGGTTGTCGTCGCCGGTATCCCGGATAATTTGCCACATGCGGGCCGCCATTTGGGCCAGCACCGGCTGGCAGGCCGGTTCAGTGGCCAGGTTGGTCAGTTCGTGCGGGTCGACGGCCAGATTGTACAGCTCATCAAAATCAAAGCCGTTGAACACGTACTTAAAATTATCCCGCCACAGCACCCGCTGGGTGTAGTAAAAGCGCTGGCCGTGGCACTCGGCAAAGGCTTCGTTGGGCCAGTCCGATGCCGTTGGCCCGGCCAGCAGCGGCCCCAGCGAGCGCCCCTGCCCGGCGGTGAAATCCTGCCCGGCGGTGAGCTGCGTCAGTGTGGCCGGCAGGTCCAGCAGGCTGACAATCTGGTCAAGCTCTTGCCCGGCGGGGATGCCCGGCCCGGCCAGAATCAGCGGCACGCGGTAGGCTTCTTCAAAGGCGGGGATGCCTTTGAGCATCAGCCGGTGGCCGCCCATGTAGTCGCCGTGGTCAGAGGTAAAAACGATGAGCGTGTTGTCAAGCTGGCCGCTTTCGTGTAGAAAGTCAACTATCCGGCCAATCTGGTCGTCCACCAGCGAGCAGAAGGCGTAGTAACAGGCCGTAGCGCGGGCAAAGTCGTCCCACGGCACGGTTTGCCACACCTGCTGAATGCGGCGGTAGATGGCCGGGCGATTGGCCAGGTCATCGTTAAAGTTGGGCGGCGGCGGAATATCAGCCGGGTTGTAGCGTTCAAAATAGTCGCGGGGAACAACGTAGGGATCGTGCGGCGCTTCTGTGCTGAGAAAGAGCGCCCACGGCTGCTCCGGATTTTTGGCAGCCTGCTCAACAAACTCAATGCCCCGCGAGTAAAGCTGGTATTCGGCGGTGCTTTCAACCGGCGCGCCAACCACGCCGTACAGCAGAAAATCGCGGTAGCCGGGCTGCGCAACCACGCCCCGCGGCGACATCTGCTCATCGCGCTCTACCAGCCCCAGCACCTGATGGTACTTGTCCACGTCGTATTCGTTAAAACCAAAATTTTCAAGCCGGTTGCTGCGCTCAATGTGCCACTTGCCAAAGTAGCCGGTGTGATAGCCGGCCTGTTGCAGCGCCGCCGGCCACACCGGCAGATCGGCGTTGAAGCCGGCCCGGTACTCCGGCACGGCGTGGGTGCAATCGACCATGCCGTGGGTGTGGGGCAGCACGCCGGTAAGCAGGCTGGCCCGCGTGGGCGAGCAGATGGGGTTAACGGTGTAGCAGCGGTTGAAACGCGCGCCGCGCGCCGCCAGCGCCTCAACGTTTGGCATCTGGCAGGCGGTGGCCGGCTCGGTGGTGTCGGCCCGCTGCTGGTCGGTGATTAAAAATAAAAGGTTGGGTTGGGTCATCGGTGCGCCTTTCGGTTTAATTTTTTCAGCGGGCCGGTACGGGCGTGTGTTGCGGACTGGGCCGGCTGTCTCTGGCGGCAATATCGAGCAGGGTGCCCCGGCTGCGCCACCACAGCCACAACGTTTGTACCAGGTAGCCGGCGCTCATGGCCAGCACGCCCACCACCAGCCCATCGAGCCGGCCCCAGGCCACGCCGGCCCACAGCGCCGCCGCGCTGGTTGCCAGCGACAGCGCCACGGCCTCGGAAATGGCGCGGGTGCGGCGGCTAAAGGTGAGCGCGCCCTGAAACCAGCTTTGCAGCAGCCGCAGGCCGGGCAGCAGCAGCCCCAGCGCCAGCGCCAGCCGGGCCAGTTGGGCCAACTCCGGCGAGAGGCCGGCCACGTCTACAAACCAAAGTTCGGCCAGCGGCGTGGCGGCCATCAGCAGCAGGCCCAAGCTGACCAGCGCCACCACCACCCAGGTAAAGCGGCGCAGGGCCAGCACAGACTGCGGTTTTTCCAGCAGGGCGATAACGGCCTCGTTGTAGCTGATGCCGGTGCTCTGCCACATGGTCAGCAGGCCAAAGACCACCGGCCACACCGCCAGCGAGGCCAGCGGGTTGGGCATGCGGCTGAGCGCGGCGCTGACCAGCGGCTGCACCAGCAGCATCAGCAGCACCGTGGCCGCCAGCGGCAGGTAAAAATTGAAGAAACTGCGCGCGGTCAGCGGGGTAGCGGCGGGCGGGGCGGGTTTAAGCTGATGGCGCAGCACCGGGCGCACCCGCAGGCCGGTGTACAGCGCCTCGCTGAGCACGCCGGCAATGATGGCCGCCGTGCCAACCACAATCCCCGGCACGCCGCCCAGCCAGTAGCCAATCGCCAGCCCCACGCTGTCCATCCCCACCCGGATCAGCGAACCCCAAATGACCACGCGGGAGTGGTCAAACCTTATCAGCACGCCCTGTTGAAAACGGCGGTAGGCCGTGCCCCAGCTCCAGGGAATCATAATGACCAGCCCCAGGCGGGTGGCGGCGGTGATTTCTGGCGGGATGCTGATGAGCCGTTCCAGCACCAGGTTGTACAGCGGCGTAAACACCAGCGCGGCGTGCAGCACCGTGAGCAGCAGGCCGATGGTCAGCATAAAGCGGCGCAATTTGCGGTAGCTGTCCCAATCTCGGCTGAGCGCGGTTGAGGCGGCCAGCAGCATGGTGCTGGGCGACTGAATGATGATGGCCGTGGAAAAAACAATGCCCCAGGCCGCCAGATTGATTTCCGGGTGGGCCAGCCGGGCAATCACCGCGCTGATTAGCGGCAGTTCGGTGGTCATAAACAGCCAACTGGCGGCCAGCGGCCACCACGTGTGCAGTATTTGGCGGGTGGTGAGGGTGGGTTGAGTCATATTTACCAGGCTGCCATTGATTTTGGCCGGTTTATTGTAACCCCGCCACGGGCGGAGTCAAGCGGTGGCCTGGCTGAGCCGCTGCAACACATCAACGCAGTAGATCAGCGAGCGGGGCAAATGGAACGGGTCTTTCACCGGCAGGGCCACGGTTTCGGTGAACTTACGCCCCTGTCGGTCCAGCTTTTGCGTCCATTCGCCGTGGCCGGGCACGGGATAGCGGCTAAAGGCGTAATTGTGCACCCGCGCAAACCAGTCGAGCGCCCAGCCTTCGCCGGAATGTTCGTAGGCCAGCAGCAGCGCGTAGAGCGCTTCGGTGTGCGGCCACCAGATTTTGCTGCCGGCAAACTTCCACCACGGCTCGCCGCCGCCGGCATCAACACTGAGAAAAATGCCGCCAAGTTCTTCGTCCCAGCCCAACTCAATGTGCCATTTGATGGTTTCAACGGCCTGCCGGATGCGTTCGCTGTCGCCCTGTTTCTGGAAAATGTGGATCATAAACCACATGCTTTCGATGGCGTGGCCGGGCACCACCGCCCGCCCGCGCGGCGAATCGAGCACCGTGTTGTCCAGGCTCATAAATTCCAGCAGCAGACGGCGGGCCGGCTGGCGGTACACGTCCATTACCTCGGCGGCGTGGTGCAGGCTGGCGTCGATGATGTCCTGTCGCCCCAGAAAATGGCCCAGTTCGTCAAACACGTTGGCAAAAATCATTGATACGCCGTGCGCCTTGACGCCTTCCGGCAGCGGGTACGGCTCGGTTTGATAGCTGCCGGGGCGGGCCAACCGGGCCTGCGCGTTGGCGTAAGTGGCCAGGGCCAGATCGATGGCCTGCTGGCTGCCGCTGGCGCGGGCGTATTCGGTGAGGCCGTAGATGGCAAAGCCATCGGCGTAGATGCTGTTGGCCCCTTGCAACACGCGGCCAGCTTTATCCACCGCAAAAACCCAGCGGCCGTCGCTGTCGCGGCCATGTTTAACGGCAAATTTAAAAATGTGGCGGGCGGCGGCCAGCCACTCCGGGCGCGGCTCAATGCGGTTATAGAGCGCGGAGAAGGTCCAGATGGCGCGGAGCTGCGACCACATATATTTGTCGCTGCTGAGCATCTGGCCGTCGTCCCCAATGCAAGTGAGAATGCCGCCGTTATCGGCGTCGAGGGCGTGGCGCAGCCAGAAGGGGACGGTGCGCTCCAGCAGCTCGGCGCGGTAAATGGCCAGCAGGTCAACAAAGCGGGGGGTGATTTGCATAGTTTTTTCCTTTGAAAACAGAGTTGGCTGACCCTCACCCCCTGCCCCCTCTCCCTCCGGGAGAGGGGGGATTCTTTTTGTGGGAGACGGCAG
>CAYOXS010000214.1:0-10244 GCA_964407935.1 uncultured Caldilineaceae bacterium | reverse complement strand
CCCGGCCACGCCGGATACGGCCCAAACGCGGCTGGCCATCCCCCGGCTGAGTCTGGATACGCCGGTGATTCCGGCCCCAATTGTGGGCCAGAGCTGGCAGGTTGACCATTTGCGCCAGGAAGTTGGCCATTTGGCCGGCACCGCCGCGCCCGGCGCAGCCAGCAATATGGTGCTGGCCGGCCACGTGTCGCTGGCCGATGGTTCGGCGGGGCCGTTTGCCGGGCTGGACCAGTTAGCCCCCGGCGACGAGGTGTGGCTGGTGGACAGCGGCATCCGCTACCAGTACATCATCGATAACCAGCAGGTGGTCGCCCCGGATGATATCGAAGTTACCTATCCCTCAACAGTGGGCCGGATCACGCTGATTACGTGCAGAGACTGGCAGGATGACCATTACGCCAGCCGGTTGGTGGTAACCGGCCATCTGGTTGGAAACTGACTGCCGCCGGCCACCGTTGTCCCCCGGCCACCCCTGCGGGTGGCTGTTTTTTGTGGCTCAATGCCGGTGCCTGTGAAGTTTGTCATTAGTTATTTCTCGTGTTACACTCAAAAACTTTGAAAGACATCATCGGTTAAATCATTTGTTTGGCGCTGCCTGGCAGTTGGGTGGCCCGCCGCGATTGCGGTATAATACAAATTCTGAGAACTCATCCCTCAAATAATCTGACGTGTGAACCTATGCTACCAAAACGAATATCAATTTTTGCCTTGCTGCTTATTCTATTAATGGGGTCGGGTGGTTTAGCTGTGGCCCAGGGCGAAGACCTGGCCGTTATTTCCAGCCCGGCCAGCAACGCGGTGGTGCGCGGCACGGTGCAAATTACCGGCAGCGCCGATTATCCTTCCTTTCAATTTTACATTTTGGAGGTTTCGCCGGAGCCGATACCCGGCGACCAGTGGCAGATTATCGGCGCTATTCACGAGGAGCGCGTGATAAACGGCGTGCTGGAAAACTGGGATACCGCGCTGGTGCCAGATGGCAGCTACACTATCCGGCTGCGCGTGGTGCGGCTCGATGGCAACTACTCCGAGGCGTTTGCCCAGCAGGTGGTAGTGGCCAATACCCAGCCGCTGCCCACCGATACCCCCACGCCCGCCCCGGCCGATGCCCAGGAGCAGCCGGCCGGCCCGCCCACCGCCACGCCCACGCCGCTGCCGCCCACCCCGACCATTGTCATTGATTTGCCCGTTGTTGAAACCGCAACCCCCCGGCCCATTCCTACCTCGCCGCCGCTGCAAGACCCCGGCGAGGAGCAGTCGATCATTCCTGCCGTCTCCGGTTTTTCGGTGTCGCCGCTGCGCGATGCCTGCCTGTACGGCGGCGGGTTGATGGTGGTGCTCTTTTTGCTGTTCGCCTTTTTATCGGCGCTGCGCCGGCTGACGCTGGGATTCATGGAACGGCGCCGCCGGAAATAATCTGCGCGATGTCACCTTCTTTTCCGCTGTTTGGCCGCCCCGATTCGGCCCAAAAATCCGGCCCGGTTGAGTGGTTGATTGTTGGGCTGGGCAACCCCGGCAGCAAATACCTTGATACCCGGCACAACGCCGGCTGGCACGTGCTCGATACCATTGCCCGCGATAACCCCGGCTTTCATTTTGACGAAAGCCGCAGCAAAGCGGCCATCGCCCGCGGCTCGCTGGCCGGGGTAAAAGTGGCGCTGGTTAAGCCGCAAACGTACATGAACCTCAGCGGCGAAGCCGTTGGCCCGGTGGCTCGCTTCTACAAAATCCCCCCCGAACGAATTCTGGTGGCCTTTGATGATCTGGACCTGCCGCCGGCCGTTCTGAAAATCCGCAAACAGGGCGGCCCCGGCGGCCACAACGGCATGCGCAGCCTGATCCAGCACCTGGGCACCCAGGAATTTCCCCGCATCCGGCTCGGCATCGGGCGTCCGCCCGGCCAAATGCCCGCCGAAGCCTACGTTCTGCAAAAATTCAAGCCCGATGAGTGGGCGGCTATGGTCAGCACCTACGAACGCGCGGTTGAGGCCATCAAATCAATTCTGGTCGATGGCCTCGACATCGCCATGAATAAATTCAATGTAACGCCGTAGGAGTGCCTAAATGGTTATTGACCGCGTCTAATTCTAATGATAATCTAGTAAAAGGCTGGTACAGTAAGCAGACACTTTGGAGTATTAACCTGAGTTCGGAAATTAATTATAACCGTCATTCTGAGGAGCGTAGCGACGAAGAATCTTCGCTTTTGCCGGCAAAATTAGCCTAAAAAGGGAGATTCTTCACTCCCTTCGGTCGTTCAGAATGACATTTTAGAGAATTCCCGAACTCAGGTTATTAGCAAAATTTGAGGTAAATCCCAATATGATGCGATTTGATAAATTTACAGAACGCGCCCAGGACGCGGCCATGCGCGCCTACGAAATTTTACAGCGCTACCAGCATTCCCAGGCCGATACCGAGCATCTTTTTTTGGCGCTCCTGGAACAACCCAACGGGTTGATTCCGGAAATTCTGGAACGGTTAAAAATTGACGCCGAAATGGTGATGGACCGCATCGATCAGATTTTGTCGGCGGCGCCCAAAGTAGGCGGCATGGTCAATATGGCCGTGGGGCAGGTGTACATTACCCCCCGGCTCAAACGCGTGCTCGACAACGCTCAGGAAGAAGCCAAAGCCATGCAGGATGAGTACATTTCTACCGAGCATCTGTTTTTGGCGGTTTGCAGCGAACGCGGCACGCCCACAGCGCGGGTGTTACAGGAAATGGGCATCACCAAGCCCCGCGTCATCGATATGATTGAGCAGATTCGCGGCGGCCAAAAAGTTACCACGCCCAACGCCGAAACCCGCTACCGCACCCTTGAAAAATACAGCCGCGACCTGACCGAGATGGCCCATCAGGGCAAATTGGACCCGGTGATTGGCCGCGACACCGAAATTTTACGGCTGATTCAGGTGCTGTCGCGGCGCACCAAAAACAACCCCGTGCTCATCGGCGAGGCCGGTGTGGGCAAAACTGCCATTGTTGAAGGGTTGGCCCAAAAAATAGCCGATGACGATGTACCCGAAATTTTGATGGGCCGGCGCGTGGTCAGCCTTGATTTGGGGGCGATGATTGCCGGTTCGCGGTTTCGGGGCGAATTTGAGGAGCGCCTCAAAAACGCGCTGGAAGAAATTCAGCGGGCGCAGGGCGAAATCATCCTGTTTATCGACGAACTGCACACAGTGGTTGGGGCGGGCGCGGCTCAGGGCGCGGTTGACGCCGGCAATATGATGAAGCCGGCGCTGGCCCGCGGCGAACTGCGCTGCATCGGCGCGACGACGCTGGACGAGTTTCGCAAGTACATTGAAAAAGACCCGGCGCTGGAACGCCGCTTTGCCCCGGTGTTTGTTGAAGAGCCGAATGTTGAAGAGACCATCGAAATGTTGCGCGGCCTCAAACACCGCTACGAGGAGCACCACAACGTGGCCTACACCGACGACTCGCTCAAGGCCGCGGCCCGGCTGTCGCACCGCTACGTTACGGACCGCCACCTGCCGGATAAAGCCATCGACCTGATTGACGAAGCTGCCAGCAAATTGCGCATCGCCATTTACTCCATGCCCGACGAGTTGAAAATGAAGAAGAAACATCTGCGCAAGCTGGAACAGGACGAAAACGAGGCCGGCCAGAACCAGGATTGGGAATTTGCCGCGCAGGTAAAAGTAGAACGGCTGCGGCTGGACGATGAATTTAAAGCCGAATACGAGGCCTGGCGGCAGGAAAAAAACCTGGACGAGGTGGTGAAGGTGAGCGACATTGCCGAGGTGGTCTCAAACTGGACCGGCATTCCGCTGCATGATATGCTGGAAACCGAGGCCGAAAAGCTGCTGCGGATGGAAGATGCCCTGCACAAACGTATCATCGGTCAGGATGAGGCCATCAACGCTATCAGCGATGCCATCCGGCGGGCGCGCTCCGGCTTAAAAGACCCGCGCCGGCCCAGCGGCAGTTTTCTCTTTTTGGGCAGTTCCGGCGTGGGCAAAACCGAGCTGGCCAAGGCGCTGGCCTGGTTTTTGTTTGATGACGAGGACGCCCTCCTGCGCATAGACATGAGCGAATACCGCGAGGGACACACCACCAGCCGCCTGTTCGGCTCGCCGCCGGGCTACGTGGGTTACGATGAAGGCGGCCAACTGACCGAAGCGGTGCGCCGCCGCCCGTACCAGGTGGTGCTGTTTGATGAGATTGAAAAAGCCCACCCCGATGTCTGGAATGCGTTGCTGCAAATTCTGGAAGATGGCCGGTTAACGGACGGCCACGGCCGGAATGTTGATTTTACCAACACGGTCATTATTATGACCAGCAACATTGGCACCGCTTTTGGCCCCAAAGGCGGCACGCTCGGCTTTAGGCAGCGCGGCGATCAGGGCACGTTTGACGACACGAAACTCAAGGGTGATATTCAGGATTCACTGCGGCAGCACTTCCGGCCGGAATTTCTCAACCGCATCGACGAAATCATTGTGTTCCACACGCTCACCAAAGAGCAGGTCACGGCTATTGTCGATTTGCAGATGAAAGAGATTGCCGGCCGGCTGGGCGAACACGGCATCACCATCGAGCTGACCCCGGCAGCCCGGATTTGGCTGGCCGAACAGGGATTTGACCCCGCGTTTGGGGCGCGCCCGCTGCGCCGCACCCTGCAAAAGCAGGTCGAGTCGCCGCTGTCGGTGAAGCTGCTCAAAGGCGAATTTAAAGACCACGATGTGATTGTGGTTGATTACAACGAAGAAGAAGGGCTGATTTTTGTAAAGCGCGATCAGCTTATGGTTGAAGTGCCCGCCGATGTTTCGGTGAATGTTGAGGAATAGCGGCCAAACCGCAGCCGCAAAAAAAACCGCAGGGAGTTTCTCCCCCTGCGGTTTTTTTTTGTTGGTTCAATTATCAGTGCTGGCCGTTGCTTGATTCTGGTACAGTTGTTACCCAGGCCGGCATAGAAATATACCCGGCCTTGAGTTTTTCAATGCGGTGCAGCAAATATGTTGAAAAGTGGTTGTCGTAGCGCTCCCACAGCTCCATCAGCCGCCAGTCGTTGCCGGTAACCCGGGTTCGGCAGGAGGGAGTGCCGCAGCCGCAGATAAATTCATCGTAGGGGCTGCTGTCGGTCATAGCGTAATCAAAACAGACCTCTTCACCGGGCAGGATGTCTCGCAAAGCGACCAGGCTTATCTGTCCGCGCAGCCCGGCGTTTGGCTCACAGGAATGGTTAACGTAATCAGCCGGCTCCGGCGGCCGAGTGGCTACCAGGTAAAGCCCTTCATCAACCTGCAAACTGTGCTGCCGGGCACGTTCTGGCAACTGGTACAGTTGTTCACCAGTCACAACCTCGCCGCCCCAGACTACTAACAGTTCGCCCGCAGCGATAAATTCGCGGGCAAATACGCCAAAACCACCCTTGTCGGGGTTGGTGCTGGCTTCTAGTTTGGGTGACAGATAATTTGTTTGGGTTGCGTACATCTAATCTTGTTCCCTTTCTGGTGTTTCGAAATAAAATAAGTGGCCCGGCGGGGGCCACCCTTGAATTAGAAATTATAGTATGATTTGGGCGGAGTAAAAATTATCGCCCTCAATTTGCAGCTTTTGTCACAAACAAACAGATAATTGGCCTCAAACTCGCCGGCTTTGGCCGGTTTGCGCCAAAAAATCCCCGTTTCAGCGCCAAATGGCGGCCATATCGCGTTATCAGCGTATTTAACCGATTTGCTATTGGGGCAAGCGCAGCGTACCCAACTCCACCCACGGGCCGGCCGGTTGGCCGGCGGGCGTTAATATCGTCACCCGCACGCTGTAGTCGCCGGGGGAAAAATCGGCGGGAACCCACAGGGCGTGGTTGTCGCGCACGCGCTCGCCGGCAGCCCAGCGGGTAGTGGGGTAGCGGTTGTGCGAGGGCTGCTGCTCGCTTTGCAGCGCCACCTGCCCGGCGGCATCAACCAGTTGCAGGGCAATCCGGCTATCTTCAACCGGCGCGGAAATTGCCTCCCAAAAAACAGCGATTCGCGCAAAATCGTTGGGAACGATAGCCGCGCGTTCCGGCGTGGCCCCCAGCAGCCGCAGCGAGCCAAACTCCGCCGTCGCCGGCCAGGCGATACCCAACTCGGGCAGGGTGGGCTGGCGCAGGGCCGGCGCAACCGTCACCGGCACAGCGATGACATCAGCCCGGCCGGGGTCGCCGCCGGCCAGCGCCGGCAGCCGCGTCCAGTTGGCCGGATTGTACAGGCCGGTCACCAGCCAGTAATCGCCGGGAGGGGTGCCGGGCGGCAGCGGTACGGTGTGCTCATCTTGCACAAAGCCCCACGGCTGCCACTGGCTGCCGGGCAGACCGCCGGGGTGCAGGTTGTCCTGCCCGGCGTACAGATTGCCGGCGTCATCAACCAACTGCGCCAGCGCGCTGTAATCCACGCCGAGCGGCTGCCGCGCCTGCCAGAAAAACGTCAATTGAAAGGCGTCGCCGGGCCGGGCCGATGACGCGGCGAGCGTGTAGCCCAGCAAATTGATCTGGTCGCCAAAATTGACGTGCCGGGCCACGCCGGCCTGGGCCACGTTAACGCCATCGAACTGGATTTTGAGCGGGCTGCTAAAGCGGTCAAGGTAGGCCAATTTTAGCCCGATGAGCAGGACAGCCAGCGCCAGCAGCGCCAGTAGTTGCGCCGGCGCAAATGCACTCGCCGCGATGGTTTTGGCCGAGGGCGAGACTGGGCCGGCGAGCGCCAATCCGGCCAGCAGCGCCAGCGCCGCCAGCGACAGCCAGTTGGCGGCGCGGCGAAGCGGCGTTTCGGTAAATTCCAGCCGCAGGGTGTGGCGGCCGGCGGGCATTTCTACGGCGATGAGGCCGCGCTCGCTGAAGGGGCGCGCGGCGGCGGGCTGGCCGTCGATTTGAGCCTGCCAGCCGGGAAAATAAAAGGCGTTGACCACGGCCCGGAAAGCCACGGGCGACCAGATATCGGCGTCGATCTGGTTGAAGCCGGGCGTGACGGCGTGAACCACGGCCTCGGCGGGCAAATACTCGCGGGCCAGCCGGTCGATGGCCCGGCCCGGGCCGTACTGCGCCTCCAGCGGCGAGTCGGGCGGCGTTTGCTCAACCCAAATGGGCAGGTACTCGCCAAACGAGGTAGTGCCGATAGCGCCGGTGCGGTGCTCGTAGGCGAACATATCCGGGGTTGAGGGCGCGGGCGGCAAATCGGTGCGGTAACGCGGGTAGAGCAGCGGCGCGGCGGTCATAACGATGAGGCCAGCCCCGGCCAGCGTCAGCCAGAAACGGCCCGGCGCGGCGGCTACGGCCAGTCCGGCCAGCAGGGCGATGGCCAGCGCCGCCGGCCCCAACAGTCGATGTGGAAATTGAATAAAGGCCAGCAGCGGCAGGCGCTCCCAAATGGGCAGCGAGGCAGGCAGCATCATCAAAATTGCGCCGGCCAGCACCAGCCCGCCAAACAGCATGGCGGTGAGCGCGGCAGCGGCCGGTAATCGTTTTTTATACAAAGCCGCCGCACCGGCCACCAGCCCGGCCAGCGCCAGGGCAAACTGCGCCAGCCCCAGCGTTAACGGCGCGGGCGGGTTGAGCAGGCCGGTATTGGCCGGGGCCGGCAGCGAGAATAACTGCGCCAGCGACACAAAGTTGAAGCGGAAATCAAAATCCGGAGAAATGATGACCCGTTCAACCTGGGCAAACTGTTTTTCAACCAGCGCCGGCAGCAGAAAAAAGGCCGCCAGCCCGGCTCCCAGCGCCAGCGCGGCCAGCGCCAGCGCCCCGGAGCGGAGGCTGCGCCCGGTTTGCCACCAATACAGCGGCAGATAAAGGGCCAGCAGCGGCACAAACAGCAGGCTCAGCGTGTTGTGAGTGAGCAGCGCCGCTCCGAGCGTTACTGCCGCCAGTGCCGTGTCGCGCCGGTTGGGGGTTTGCAGCAGGCGGGTGAAGCTCCAGAAAACAAAGGGAAACAGGGCCATGGCCCAGGCGGCGGGCAGGCTGCCCCGGAACAGGGTGTTGTAGAGTTGAAACGGGGCGTAAACGTAGGCGACAGCGGCCAGAATGCCGGCTTTTGGCCCAAACAGCGCTTTGGCAAACAGGTACAGCCCGCTGGCAGCAAGCAGCGTGGCCAGCCCCAGCGACAGGTTAAAGGCCGTGGTCGCGGTGAGGCCGGGGACAAAATTTAACAGCGCGGTGATGCTGTACGACAGCGGGGCGTAAAAAACAAACAGCGGAAAACCGTAGCCGTAGGCCAAATCCGGCAGCCAGCGCGGCAGCAGGTGGCCTTGAGCCATCGCCTGGGCCAGGGCCATTACCCGGTACAGATGCAGCAGCCCGTCGGCGCTGTGGGTGAGGGTGGGGTGGGCCAAAGGCAAAACTGCCGGTGTAGCTAACAGCCACACCAGCAGCAGGTGGTAAAAATTATTGCGCCTCATCAGACAGGGGTTGAAGGCTGAAGGCTGAATTTGAGCTATGCATCATCTCACTTTTCCTCCTCAGCAGAATGGCGAATGGCGATTTATGATTTACGATTTTGGATTTACGAATTGCGACTTTGTGACCCTGCGACCCTGCGAACGACAAACACTCAACACGAACTCAAAACTTAAAACTTACAACTCAAAACTCAAAACTATTTTGACATATCTTTCAGGCCAAAATAGGCCGGGGCGGCAGTCAGTTCCGGGTAAGTGGGATAAACAATGCTCCAGTAGGTTTGCTCGTCGTCCATTGTCCACTTGGGATCGGCCACGTAGATCAGGCTCATTACCCCAATCCAGGGCTGCCAGTTTGCTTTAGCGTACTGGTAGGCGCGAATGAAATACTGCGCCTGCTGCTCCGGCGAAACGGCGTGCCATTTGTAGGGCGAGTCGGGCCGCGGGTCGATGGTCCAGCCAAACTCCAGCAGCACAATTTTCTTGGCTTCGTCGCCGTTTTTGACCATGATCTGGCGAATATCTTCAACGTGACGGAAACAGTAGGTTCGGCGCAGTTCCTCCGGCACGTTGTTTTCCGGTTTAAAGTCGCCGGGGTTGGCCAGGCCGGGCGTGCGAGCTACTTCGGCGGGGTCCATTTCCGGCGGCGAGGCGTAGCCGGGCGCGTGTGCGCCCAGCGCATCAAAATATTGGGCCGCGCCGGCATCGTACATTTCCTGAATGTAATATACATCCGGGCGGGCCACATCGTCGTTGCGGGTGGTGGGGGCCATACCGGCGCTGATGATGATGGGGTAGGGGTCTACCGCTTTGATGGCTTCCGAGACGGCTTTGAGCATTTGGGTATATTCGCCGGCGTTGGGCGGGCGGTTGCCCCATTCGCGGGCCAGGTTTGGCTCGTTCCAAACCTGGTAGGCATCGATGCGGCCTTTGTAGCGTTCGGCCACGGCGCGGGCAAAATCGGCAAAATCCTGCAGGTTGTTGGGCGGGCCAATTTCCGGGTAGCCGCCGCCGGCCCACTGCGGCTGCACGCCGAGCCGCACAATCACTTTGAGGTTGTGCGCATCTACCTGGTCCATAATCCGGTCGGTACGGCTCCAATCGAACTCGCCCTTGTTGACCGGCTCAATTTCGCGCCAGGCAAACTCTTGTTTAACCCAGTGAAAACCGGCGTCTTCGATGAGTTTCAAATCCCGGTCGGCGATTTCCGCTTGCCAAAAGAGAAACGCCTGCATGCCATAATCCGGCGAGGTCATTGTAACCGGCGCATTGTTGATCACCGGCGCAACGGCGGCGGGTTGGGCCGGTTCTGGCGCTGATTCGGGGCCAGGGTTGGCTTCGGGCGAGTTGCCGGGATCAGTTGGCGCAGCGGTCGCCGGTTGTTCGGTGGGCTGTTCAACCGGTTGTTGTTCAACCGGCGGCGCAGCGTTGGTTTCGGCGGGCTGTTGGACAGGGGCGGGCGTGGTCGCCGGAGCCTGTCCATCTTGTGAAAAGCGAACGATTTCCAGCGTGGCGGTGGCGGCGGGACGGCTCGCCGGGGCGCTGGGGTCATAAAAGAAAATGGCGTATGCGGCAAACGCGGCGGCGCACAGTAACATGACTACCAGGCCAAGACCGCCAACAATGGGCAGCAGCAGCCAGTAGTTAAATTCTTTTTTTTGTGGTTGCAAATGACGTTGTTGGGTCATCCGTTAAAAACCTCTATCTTATTTGGGCATATTGGCCAGAGCATCGTAAGTGGCCGTGCCAACGATGCCAAAGTTGGCCAGCTCGGTGTTGCCGGCGGTGACGTTGTAATCCAGGTTCCACAGGAACATGGCGCCTACCCAGCCCCACTCTTTGC
>CAYOXS010000213.1:0-10255 GCA_964407935.1 uncultured Caldilineaceae bacterium | reverse complement strand
GAAGCGCCTGCCGTCACCCACCCAAAAACAATCCCCCCTCTCCCACAGGGAGAGGGGGGCCGGGGGTGAGGGTAACCAACGCAATTTTCGCAGGAGGAGCTAATGATCCTTTTAATCGATAACTACGATTCATTTACCTACAACCTGGCCCAATATCTGGGCGAGTTGGGCTACGCTGTAGAAGTTTTCCGCAACGATGCGTTGACGCTCGATGAGATTGCCGCCATGAAACCGGACCAGATTGTCATTTCGCCGGGGCCGGGCACGCCGGACGACGCGGGCATTTCCATCGATGTGATCAAGCGTTTTTATCAGGAAATTCCCATTTTGGGCGTTTGTCTGGGGCATCAGGCTATTGGGCAGGCGTTTGGCGGCCACATTATTCGCTCCAAAGATTTGATGCACGGCAAAGTTTCGGCCATTGAGCACAACGGTCGGGGTATTTTTCACAATTTGCCCACGCCGTTTACCGCCACCCGTTACCACTCGCTGATTGTTGAAGACCCCCTGCCCGACAGTCTGGAAGTGCTGGCCCGCGGCGGTGAAGCCAACGAGGTGATGGCTCTGCGCCACAAAGAATACCCGGTCGTCGGCGTGCAGTTTCACCCGGAATCAATTTTAACCGAATACGGTCACGAAATGCTGCATAACTTTCTGCAAATCGAAGCCGGCGTGGCCGCCATCGAAGCGCCGGCCCCGCCCGCGCCCGCCGAAGCGCCGGCCCCGCCCATTTACGTGATGCCCATCAAAACGGCCATCGGCAAAGTGATGAGCGGCGAATCGCTCAATATTGACGAGGCCGAAGAAGTGATGTCGCAAATTATGGGCGGCGAGGCCAGCCCGGCCCAGATTGGCGCGTATTTGATGGCCCTGCGGATGAAGGGTGAAACCGTCGCGGAAATTACCGGCAGCGCCCGGGCCATGCGCCGGGCCGCGGTGCAGGTGAAACCGGCCACCCCGCCGGAGCAGTTGGTGGATGTTGTTGGCACCGGCGGCGATGGGGCCGGCACGTTCAACATCAGCACTACCACCGCCTTTGTGGTGGCCGGGACCGGGCAAAAGGTAGCCAAGCACGGCAACCGGGCGGCCAGCAGTAAAAGCGGCAGCGCCGATGTGCTGCTGGCGTTGGGGGTAAACCTGGATTTAACGCCGGAGCAGGTGGCCGACGCCATCGACGAGGTGGGGCTGGGGTTTATGTTTGCCGTCAAGCACCACCCGGCCATGAAACACGCCATCGGCCCGCGCCGGGAAATGGGCGTGCGCACCGTGTTCAACGTGCTGGGGCCGCTGACCAATCCGGCCGGGGCCAAATCGCTGTGCATGGGCGTGTACGAGGCCAAGTTGACCGAGCCGCTGGCCAAAGTGCTGGGCGGGTTGGGAGCGACCAGCGCCTTTGTGTGTCATGGTTTTGGCGGGCTTGATGAGCTGACCACCACCGGGCCAAATACTGTCAGCCGGCTGCAAAATGGGCAGGTGATGACAGAAACGCTCAACCCGGAAGAATTGGGTTTTAAGCGGGGCAACCCCGCCGAACTGCTGGGCGGCACCGCCGACGAAAACGCGCAGATCACCCGCGATATTCTCAGCGGGCGGGATAAGAGCGCCCGCCGCGATGTGGTGTTGCTCAATGCTGCCGCGGCGCTGGTGGCCGCCGGCAAAGCCGCCAACCTGCCGGCGGGCATCAAATTGGCAACAGACAGCATCGACAGCGGCGCGGCGCTGGATGTGCTACACAAGTTTGTGGCCTTCACCCAGCGGGCCGCGATGTAAAATATAGCGGGATGGGGGATGAAATACTGCGTGTTACGTGTTGCGTATTTTGGCCAGGCCGGAACACGCAACACGCACCGCGCTTAATTATTCCCTCAGGCGGGTTTTTGTCCGCAAACTTTCTAATTCTGCTGAAGAATGATGGGCAGGTAAACCTGCGGCGGCAAATCGTTGCGCAGGGTGTAACTATCAATCACGGTGTGTTGGCGGGTAATAAACTGGAACGACAGGCACGTATTGCTGGCCGTCACCAGCATTGCCCCAAAATTGTCCCGGTAGCGAACCTGGCTGCCGGCCACGGGCGAGTCGAAATTGTACAGGCTTTTGCCGCCCAGCCCATTAACAAAGTAAAGCAGGCCGTTAACATTCAGCCGTTCGTAGGTGTGATCGTGGCCGGCCAGCACCGCGGTTGCGCCCCACTGCCGGTACGGCCATTGCAGCGCGGGCTGCGAGCCGTGGTTGGCCGATGAATACGGGGCGTGGTGCAGAATTACCAGCTTCCACGGCGCGGTTGAGCTGGCCAGTTGGGTTTGCAGCCACACTGCCTGCGGCGAGGCGCTGGTGATCCCGTCCGGTTCGTGGGCGTCGCTGTCAAGCATAAAAAATTGCACCGGCCCGCGGGTAAAGGTGTAGTAGCGTTCGTTGCCGGGCAGGGTAAAGTAATCCAGGTAGGGTTGGGGCAGGCCGCCGGTTGTGGTGACCCAATCGTGGTTGCCCAGCACCGGGTAAAAATTGTTACTGACAGCGCCCGGCCCGTAACTGCCGCTGTAATTACCAATATAATCGCTGTAATACTGGCCAATATTGGCATCAATGGTGCTGGCGGAGCCGCTCTCGTAATTGTTGTCGCCGACAGTGGTGATAAAATCGGGGTTCCAGCTTTTGACCAGATTGGCCACGTCCGCTTCATATTGACCGGCCAGACCAAAGTCGCCGATGACGGCAAAGCGAATGTCCGGGTTGGCGCACACATCGGCGGCGCTAACGGGGTCGAGCGCCAGCGCAGCCAGCACAATGCGTAACAGAGCTGCTATCATTGACCCTCCTCCGGCAAATGCGCGGCCAGTTGAACGGCTGCCAGCGCGTAAATGAGGGCGGCGTCCGGCAGGCTGACGAGGTCAACATATTCATCAACGCCGTGCGCGTTAGCGCCGGTGGGGCCAAAGCCGCACACCAGCGGGATGCCCTGTTCAATGAACAGGTAGCCTTCGTTGGCCGGGCCGCAGACCACTTTGGGCGGAATCGCGCCGGTAACCTGCTGCGCGGCCTGCTGGACGCAATCAAACAGCGGCGCGGCCGGGTTGGACAGCGCCGGCGGTAAAAACGTTAACAATTCAAGTTCAAAGCGGATGGCGGGCCGGCGGGTGGTCTCGTGGGCCATTACCTGCCGCAGCGTCGCTTCGGCCTGGGGCAGGTCAAATTCGGGGATGGTGCGCACGTCGATCAGCGCCTCGCAAAAATCGGGCACAATATTGACGTTGACGCCGCCGCTGATGAGGGTGCCCGGATTGATGACCGCCGCAAACCGGTCAAAATAGGGCGTTTGCGACCGCGGCAGCGCCGCCTGTTCCAGTTCCAGGAGCAGCTCGGCCATGGCCAGCACGGCGTTTTCGCCCGGCGGCGGTTGGCCGATTTGCCCCGAAATGCCGGTGTGCGCGGCCCGGCCGGCGGCAGTCACTTTAAAGCGGGTCACGCCGCGATGGCCAATCGGCAGCTCGTCGAGGCCGGGGTAAACGTAAATTCCGCCCGACGCGCTGATGAGTCCCTGTTGGGCCAGAAATTTTACGCCCAGCGTGCCGGTGGCGCCGCTTTCCTCATCCGGCACGCCGATGAACTGTGCCCGGCCGGCTGCCAGCGCGCCCGTGGCCTTGAGCGCCGCCAGCGCGTACAGCGCCGCCGCGATGCCGCCTTTGTTGTCGATGGCCCCCCGGCCGAAGAGCCGCCCGCCATCGATCTGCCCGCCAAAGGGCGGGTGCGTCCAGCGGGCCGGGTTACCGGGGGGCACAGTATCGGTGTGGCCCACCAGCAGCAGGCCGGTGGGGCCGCTTTCGGCGGTACTGACGATGACGTTGGGCCGCTCCGGCTGCAGACCGAGCAGTTGGGCCGGCAGCCCCAGCCCGGCCGCTTCGGCGGCAATCAACTCGGCCACGGGGCGTTCGGGGTCAATCCCGTTAACGGAGGGGGTTTGCACCAGCCGGGCGCAAAAATCGGTCAGTTCGGCGGTGCGGGTGGATAAAAAGTTTGTGATCTGTTTTTTTAATTCTCTCATATGATCCGTGTTGCGTGCTGCGTGTTGCGTGGCAAGTGTAACGGAACACGCAGCACGTAATAAGGTGGGATGGCAAATGACTATTTTAGACGACATCATCAAATACAAACGTACCGAAGAGCTGCCCAAACAAAAACAGCTCCGTCCGCCGGCGGAGGTGCGGGCCGAAGCGGCGCTGGCTCCCAAACCGCTCGATTTTGTGGCGGCGCTGCAGGCTCGGCCCGGCGTGGCGCTCATCGCCGAGGTGAAACGGGCTTCGCCCAGCAAAGGGCTGCTGCGCCACAATTTTGACGCGCTGGAGCTGGCCACAACTTACGCCCAAAACGGCGCGGCGGCAATTTCTGTGCTCACCGACAGCCGTTATTTTCAGGGCAAGCTGGACTATCTGACCCAAATCCGCGACTCGCTGCACGCGTCGATGGGCGCTCGTCGGCCGGCGCTGCTGCGCAAAGATTTTATCTTTGACCCCTACCAGGTGTCCGAGGCACGCGCCGCCGGGGCCGATGCCCTGCTGCTGATTGCGGCGGTGCTCAACGATACTGAGCTGGCCAGTTTGCTGGCGCTCACCCGCAAACTGGGCATGACGGCGCTCATCGAGGTGCATGACCGGGCCGAACTGGAGCGGGTGCTGCCGCTCAACCCGCGCCTGATCGGAGTGAACAACCGCGACCTGCGCGATTTCTCCGTCGATTTGAATCTTTGCATTGAACTTCGCCAGTATGTGCCGGCCGGCATTTTCTTTGTAGCCGAAAGCGGGATTCACACCGCCGCTGATGTGCGGCGGCTGGCGCAGGCAGGCATCGACGCGATTTTAGTGGGCGAGGCGCTGGTCAGAGCAAAGAATGTGGGGGCGAGAGTGCGGGAACTGGCGGGCCGTTAGTCGCTGGCAGTTGTCCGCTCATAGTCGGCCATGATAGCGGCGTTAACCCGCACATTTTCCAGGTAACTACGTTTCAGTTCCGGGGATTGAATCCGGTCGGCTTTGGTTTTGACCAGCAGATAAGCCTGGCGGAGGGCATCCTGCGCTGCGGCGGCCTGGCCCACTATCCGGCACACCTGGGCGTGCATCCACCACACATACTGGAGCGGATACTCGCCGCTGCCGGAATTTTGGCTGACCAAATCAACGGCCTGCTGCAAACAGTGTTGGGCCAGGTACACATCGCCTTTGGTCAGGTGCGCTTCACCGAGCGCGGCCAAACTGGCCACAAAATTGCCGGTTTCGCCCAACTCGTGGCGCAGGTTGCAGGCGCTGCGGAATATGCCGATGGCCTCGTCGAGGCGGTTGGAAAACAGGTACAGATAGCCCAGATCGTGCAGGCAAAAGGCCTCGCCGCGCCGGTCGCCAATAGCCTGCCGGATGGTGAGCGAGTGCGAAAGCTGCTCCCGGGCCAGGGCATATTGGCCCAGCAGGGTGTTCACCTGCCCCAGCGTGTTCAGGCTGATGCCCTCTCGCAGGCGGTCGCCGATGGCGTGGCAAATGGACAATGCCTGGCTGTAAAACTGCTCGGCCTGCTGAAAATTGCCCAGGCTGGCTTCGAGCAGGCCAATGTTGTTGGCGCAGCCGGCTTCGCCGCCCCGGTCACCGCTGGCCCGGTACAGGTTAAGCGCCTGGCGGTAATCGGCCCGGGCCAGTTCGTACTGGGCGGTTTGGGTGTAGATCAACCCCAGGTAATTGAGGCTGGTAGCCTTGAGCTGCGGATCGTCCTGCGCACCCTGGCTTTGCAGCGCTGCTTGCATGCAGCTTTGCGCGGTGGGGTAGTCGCCCTGCCGCCAGCAGGTGATGCCCTTGTTGGTGAGCGTGCGGGCTTCCCACAGCGGCTCGTTGTGCTGGCGAGTCAGCGTTAATGTGTCGCGGGCGGCCTGGCGGGCGGTATTGTAATCACCCAGATTGGTGGCCAGTTGCACCCGCCGGTTACCGGTTTCGATTTGCTGGAGTGGATTGCCGTGAGCGCGGGCCAACTGCTCCATTTCGGCCAGATCATCGGCCTGGGCGGCGCGGTTGCCCAACTGGTTGTAGGCCTGTTCGCGGCCGGCCAGCAAGTAGAACCGTACTTTAACATTGTCAATTTCTGTGGCTATGGCCAGCGCGTCGGTGAAATAGCTGATGGCCGCGGCGTTGGCATGCCCTTTAAGCGCACTTTGGCCGGCCAATTGCAGATATTTCAGCGCCTTGGGGCGATCTTCGCTGCGGGCAAAGTGATAGGCCAGCAGGTCGATCACTTCGCTGTCGCGGCCGCTGTATCGCTGCTCCAGAATGTTGCCAATGGTGGCGTGCAGTTGGCGGCGCTGGGCGTGGAGCATGGTTTCGTAGGCAACTTCCTGAGTGATGACGTGCTTGAACAAAAAATCCGCGTCGTTGTCCTGGCTTTCGGGCCGGGTGAAGTCTTCGGCCTGCAAATGAGCCAGGTGTTGGGTGAGCGTTTCGCCGCTGGCCCAGGGGTGGATCGCTTCCAGCAGGTCACGCTGAAAGGTGCGGCCAATGGCGGCGGCTACTTTAAGGGTTAATTTTTCTTCTTCCTGCAGCCGCTCAATACGCGCCAGCACCACTTTTTGCACAGTGTCGGGGAGTTCCAGCTTATCCAGATTGCCGGTCAGCTCGCAGCGGCCGTTTACCACCTGCAACGCCTGCATATCCTGCAGGGCGTTGACCAGCTCTTCTGTAAAAAAAGGATTGCCCTGGCCTTTTTCACGGATAAGATTGGCCAGCGGCGCGGGCAGCCGCGACACGCCGAGCTTGTTTTTGACCAGTTTTAGACTGGCGTCCGGGTCGAGTTCGCTGACGTGCAGGTGGGCTGCGCCGGCCATTGTTTGCAGGCGATGGTAAGCGGTTGGTATCTGGTTGCCCAGCGGCCGGTGGACCAGAATCAAAAAGATGGGCGCGTTGGCCAGCTCGGCGGCCAGGCCGGCGGCCAGTTCCAGCGATAGTTCATCGCTCCAGTGGATGTCTTCCAGCACAAGCAGGGTGGGGCGCTGGCGCGCTTCGGCCAGAACGATGGCGCGGATGGTGGCAAAAATGTTGTCGCGGCGCAGGGTTTGGTTGAGGCCGCGAGTCAGTTCGTTGTCGGCGCATTCCAGCCCCAAGATACCGGCCAGCAGCGGCAGGCGATCCAGCCAGTAGCCGGGGTTTACCGAACCGCCGGCGCTAACCACCGGCAGCGGCAGCCGGCTCAGCATATTTTCCAGCCGGGTCAGGCGCTGTTCCAGCGACAGGCGCGGCGAGAGGCCAACAATGGTGCCCAAAATGCCGCGCCACGGCAGGTAGGGGGTGTGCCGGCCGTAACTGACACAGTCGCCGGTGTGGGGCGAGCCGCCCCGCTCCAGCCAGCGGCGCACAATTTCGCCGGCCAGCCGGCTTTTGCCGATGCCTGCCTCTCCGCTGAGCAGCAAAATCTGGCCGTAGCCGTCCCACACGCGGTCGGCAAGCCGGTTGATGGTTTCCATTTCTTTATCGCGGCCGGTCAGTTCGGTGAGCAGGTAGCTGGCTGAGGTGTCCTGCCGGTCCTGCTCCTTTTCGCGGAGGATGCGGAACAGGTGGCGCGGTTCGGCTTTGCCTTTAACGGTTACAAGGCCCAGGTCGGTCAGTTCAAAAAAGCGGGAAATCTGGTTAGAGGCCGAGCCATCGACCCAAACTTCCTGATTTTCGGCGTTTTGCATAATTCGCGCCGCCAGATTGACCGTATCGCCGATCACTGTATACTCGCGGCGTTGAGGCGCGCCCAGCGGCCCGGCAAACACCGAGCCGGCGGCCAGCCCCACCCGGGCGGCTAACTGGTGGTGGGTGGCCACTTTGAGCAGGCTCAGGGCGCAGGCCGCGGCTCGTACTTCGTCATCTTCATGAAAGAAGGGCGGCGCGCCAAAGAGCGCCAGCAGCACGCTGCCTTTGTCATCAACAGAGAGTTTGTTGAGGCTGCCTTCATAAAAATAGACAACTTCCTGAGCGTCGCGCACAAAATTACTGAGCTTGCTGGCGGCGTCGGGGTCGGCGGCGTAATCAAGGCCGGTGAAGTTGATGAAGCAGATGGTCATCGGTTTGAGTTCGGCCAGCATGTCGCGGTGGCCAAACTCCAGCAGGTTGGAGATGGTGCCCGGCATGTAACCGCGCAGCGTGGCCGCCACTTTGCCGACGTCCTCGGCGGGCAGGGTGGCCCAGTTGAGCGTGGGCAACGGTTGAGGCGGCGGCCCGTCCTGTAAATGGGTGAGCAAATAAAAGTCGCTGGCGGCGGGCCGGCCAATTACAAAAGAGGGGGGCGACGGGTTGGGCGGGGCGGTTAGCCCGGCTACCAACTGCCAGATGGCCGTATCGACGACAATTTCACCGGCGGCGGCCAAATTTTCGGCCCGGCCCATGCGGGTAATTGGCTCACCGGCCAGCACGTATTCCCAGCGGTCAAACACCCCGCCGGCGTGAACTTCAAGCACCTGGCCGGCGCTGACGCCAATTTTCATGCGCAAGTCAAACTTGCCCTGGCTGGTTACAACGGTGGTGAAGGCGGCCATTGCGGTTTGCATGGCAAACGCGGCGGTTACGGCTCGCCAGGCGGCCCGGCCCAGATGGTCCGCCGGCTCCGGCCAGATGATGGTCAGGGCGTCGCCGCCAAATTTAACCACCCGGCCGCCGTGCGCTTCTGCGGTAGAAATGAGCGCCTCAAAAACCTGGTTGAGAATGGCGGTCAGTTCTTCTGCGCCGCGGGTGCGCTGCGAGGCCAGTTGTTCGGCCAGCGGGGTAAAGCCGGAAATATCCGCAAACAGGGCGGCGGCAAAAAAGTAGTCCCAACTGCCGCCGGGCTGCCAGCCCGGATTTTCAAATAAGCGGCGGGCAACCGTGGGCGGCACATATACGCTGAATTCTTGCAGTTGTTTGGGAGTCATTGCCATCAGTCAACAGCGGGATGAAAAATCTGATCGTGCATCACGGGTCAATTTTAAAGGTAGTGATAGTATACTTTTGCTGATGTGATGTGACAATTTGCCACGGGAGGTGCAATTGACTTACGATAGGCCGCAACGAGGTGACACGGTGACGTTTGTAAAAATTTGTGGTTTGACCAATCTGGCGGACGCGCGGGTTGCGGTTGAAGCCGGGGCCGACTTGCTGGGCTTTATTTTTTACGAAGCCAGTCCGCGTTATGTGAAAACTGAAACAGTGCGTGAGATTGTGACTCAACTGAAGGAGTCAGGAGTCAGGAGTCAGGAGTCAGGAGTCAGGAGTCAGGAGTCAGGAGTCAGGCACTCCTCACTCCTCACTCTTCACTCCCCGCTTTTTATCGGCGTGTTTGTGAACGAGTCGTTGGGGCGGGTGCAGGAAATTCTGGATTTTTGCGGGCTGGATGCGGCCCAACTCCACGGCGACGAACCGCCGCAATTTGTGGCGGCGCTGGCCGGCCGGGCCTACAAAGCTCTGCGCCCGCCATCGCGTGAGGCAGGCGAAGCGATGGTACAAGCGTACCTTCCCTGCGCCCCTGCCTCCTCGCTCCCATGCCTGCTGTTGGACGCCTACCACCCCACCCTCTACGGCGGCACCGGCCAGGTGACCGATTGGTCGCTGGCGGCGGAAGTGGCAACGCAGCATGATATTCTGCTGGCGGGCAGTCTCACCCCGGAGAACGTGGCCCAGGCCGTGCGCACCGTCCGGCCGTGGGGCGTCGATGTGAGCAGCGGCGTTGAGGCGGAAAAGGGACGGAAGGATTGGGATAAAGTGCGGGAATTCATCAAGAATGCTAAAACTGGGTAAATCTTTACGTGTCACGTGTTGCGTGTTCCGTTTTTCTGCGCAACACGAAACACGAAACACGAAAAAGGAGTATTGAATGGCAACAGAGATAGCCACTTCAAAAGGTAAATTTGGCCCCTACGGCGGGCAGTTTGTGCCAGAAACATTAATGCCGGCGCTGGCCGAGCTGGAATCGGCCTACGAAGCCGTTAAAAAAGATGCGGGCTTTCAGGCCCAGTTGGACTATCTGCTCAAAACCTACGTGGGCCGGCCCACCCCGCTAACCTACGCCGGGCGGCTCACCAGCTATCTGGGCGGGGCCAAAATTTATCTCAAGCGGGAAGATTTGGCCCACACCGGCGCGCACAAAATCAACAACGCGCTGGGGCAGGCGCTGTTGGCGCAGCGGATGGGCAAACGCCGCATTGTGGCCGAAACCGGCGCCGGGCAGCACGGCGTGGGCAGCGCCACCGCCTGCGCCCTGCTGGGGCTGGAGTGCATTG
>CAYOXS010000212.1:0-10296 GCA_964407935.1 uncultured Caldilineaceae bacterium | reverse complement strand
TGGCGGAGGGAGAGGGATTCGAACCCCCGGAGACCTTGCGGCCTCAGTGGTTTTCAAGACCACCGCAATCGACCACTCTGCCATCCCTCCTCGGCAAAAGGCAGGGCATATTTTAGCAAAGGAGCGGCGGAAAGTCAATTGAGAAAAGCCGATGCGTGTGGTAAAATGAGGTAACTTTAGCAAAAGGACACGTATCGATGAGTCAAACCTCTGAGCGACTGGCCAAAACTTACCAGCCGCTGCAAACCTACCACCTTTCTCACGATCTGCGCGGCCCGTTAAATTCGATGCTCGGATTTACCGAACTGCTGCTGGAAGGCATCGAAGGGCCGCTCACCGACATTCAGATAGAAGACATTACCGCCATCCGACAAAGCGCCACCAACCTGCTCAGATTAATCAACACCGTGGTCAATTTGGGCAAAATCGAGGCCGGGCAGTTCAAACTCAACCAGCAGCCGGCCAGCCTGAACATTATTGTGGCGAATGCCATCCGCAGCCTGCCGGAAAAAACACCGGCCCACCCAAAAATCACCATCGAACCAACCCCAGATATACCGACTGTTTTTGTTGACAGTGAGCGCATCGAAGAAAGCGTGTTCAATATTCTGGAATTTTTGCTGGCCAAAAAAACCACCACCGCTATTGCCATCAGCGCCGCTCCCACCGAGTCCGACGTTGCGCTCACCATTTCTGCCGCCGGAACGGTTCTTTCAATGGAACAACTGGCCCACCTGTTTGATTTAACGGTAGAGGTTGAATCTACCGGCCGCAGCAAACTCACCGAAGGAGGTATCTTCATTCCGCTGGCATTCAAACTGGCCCAACTCCACCAGGGACAACTGACCGTTGAGAGTTCAGCGCCGGAGGGAACCGAGTTCTGCCTGACTATGCCCCGTTATACCAGCAGCATGGCCGAATCGCTTTAAAACGCTTTGAGCCAGACCCGGCTCCGGGTATAATACCGTTCTACAACATACATCATTTCCTGGAGGTTAACTGATGTACTATTACGGTTTCGATCCGTTATTTTGGTGTTTTATGGGAGTTGCTGCGGTGCTGGGAATGATTGCTCAGGCCGCGGTCAAAGGTAAATTTTCAAAATATTCACGGGTGCGCACCATGCGCGGCTTAACCGGCGCGCAGGCGGCCCGCGAAATTCTGGATAGCAACGGCCTGTACGATGTAGCCATCGAGGAAGCTCGCGGCGGCGGGCTGAGTGACCACTACGACCCGCGCCGCAAAGTGTTGCGGTTGTCAACAGAAGTGGGCCGCCAGCCGTCGGTGGCGGCGGTGGGGGTGGCGGCCCACGAAGCCGGCCACGCGATTCAGGACGCCAAAGGCTACGCCCCCCTGCAATTGCGCAGCGCGCTGGTGCCGGCGGTTCAGTTTGGCAGCAACCTGGCCCCGTTGTTGATTATGGCCGGGTTTGCGCTGGAATTTTTCTTTCAAGCGTCCGGCGGGTTGGGGTATTATATTGCCTGGCTGGGTGTGGCCGGTTATGGACTGGCCGCGCTGTTTGCCTTTGTTACCCTGCCGGTTGAAATTGATGCCAGCAAGCGGGCCAAACAACTGCTCTACCAGTACAACATTGTTGACAAACAGGAACTGGCCGGTGTAACGCAGGTGCTCAACGCCGCGGCCTGGACGTATGTGGTGGCGGCCATCGCCGCGCTGCTGCAACTGCTCTACTGGATCATCCGGCTGAGCGGCCGGCGCGACTGATTCCGCGCCCGGAGTAACCTTTTCATTTGGGTTTAATTATCGCATGATACTAAACAAGCACCATACGATTTACGATTTTGGATTTTGGATTTTGGATTGACGATTTGAAATGCCTGTACCCGGCAGGGCGAAGCCTCTCTGTGGAACGGGTAAAAATTGATGTTTAACCGGTCAGGAGACCCTTCGCTTCGCTCAGGGTGACACAATTGAGCACACCCTGACTCCTGAATCCTGACTCCTGAATCCTATTTTCGCAGGAGGTCACTTTGTCAAAACCACAGTTGATCATTGGCGGAATTATCGCAGCGATCCTGTTTTCTGCCTGCAATTTCTCATCGGCGTTGCCCGGCCTGTCGCTCACCGAGCCGGCCGCTACCCCGGCCGCGACATCCCAAACCACCGAAGCGGCGGCAACCGACGCCACCACCGCCGACTCCGCTGACGCAGCCGATGCCAGCCCGGTATCGCTGCCCACGCTGGCCCCCTCGCCCACCCCGCTGCCGGCTGGCGCCATCGCCGAGGCCGACGCCGAAGAGTTGCTGCTGATCAACCTGTACGAACGGGTGAACCCATCCGTGGTCAACATTGTCATCACCGTGGAAAATAGTGACACTCAGGCGGCCACCTCACTCTTTCCCACTCAGGGGCAGGGTTCCGGTTTTGTGGTTGATTCCGCCGGCCACATTGTCACCAACAACCACGTCATCGCCGACGCCAATAAAATCGAAGTGACCTTTTTTGACGGCACCACCGTCGACGCCGAATTTGTTGGCGCGGACCCCGACAGCGACATCGCCGTCATTCAGGTTGATGTTCCCGCCGCAAGCCTGCGCCCCATCACCTGGGCCGACTCCGACACCGTGCGGGTTGGCCAGCGCGCTGTGGCCATTGGCAACCCCTTTGGGCTGGCCGGCACGCTGACCAGCGGCATTGTCAGCGCGCTCGGCCGCAGCCTGCCCACCGAAAACGGCGCGTTCCGCATTCCGGAAATCATTCAAACCGATGCCGCTATCAACCCCGGTAACTCCGGCGGGCCGCTGCTCAACTCCGAGGGGCAGGTGATTGGGGTAAATACGGCCATTGTGCCCCGCCGCGATACGTTTGGCGGCGAGCGCAGCTTTTTGGGCGTTGGCTTTGCCGTGCCGGCCAATCTGGCCAAACGGGTGGTGCCCGGCCTGATTGATTCCGGCAAGTACCAGCACCCGTGGATTGGTTTTTCTGGCAACACCGTAACCGCCGAGATTGCCAAAGCGATGGACTTGCCCAAAGCCGGCGGCGCGCTGGTGGTGCAGGTAATCTCCGGCAGCCCGGCCGACAAAGCCGGCCTGCGCAGCGGCACCCGTGAAATCGTGCTCGACAGCGGCCTCGACACCACCATTGGCGGTGATGTGATTATCGCCATCGATGACGAGGAAATCCACTCGTTTGATGATTTGATCTCGTTTCTCAGCCGGCGCGGGGAGGTTGACAAAAAAATTATGCTGACCATCATCCGCAGCGGCAAAGAACAGCAGGTCGAACTAACGCTGGAAGCCCGCCCGGAAGCGGACAGCATCAATTAAGTGAACAACAACCCGCTGCCCCGGCTCGATACCGCGCCCCACCTGCGAGCCAAACTTTTGCCCTTTTGCCGCCTGTCGCCCGGCCAAATCTGGTGCGACCCGCGCAGCGGGCACCGGGTGGGCTGCCTCGATGCGGCCAATCCCGGCCACATCCGGCAGGTGATGAGCGACGCCTCGGCCACGCTGGCGGTGCACGATCCGCCCTACAATCTGGTCGCTTTCCCCCGCCGCAGTATTGAAGAATACATCGACTGGTGCCGCCGGTGGCTGCGCCTCACCGAACAGGCGCTGGCCAGCGACGCCGCGCTGTACGTGTGGCTGGGCGCGGACCAAAACGATGGTTTTCAGCCGCTGCCGGATTTTATGCTGCTGATGCGGGAATTTACGGAGTTCGCGCCGAGGTCATTCATCACCATGCGCAACCAGCGCGGCTACGGCACGCAGCACAACTGGATGGCCGTGCGCCAGGAATTGCTCTATTACGCCAAAGGCCGGCCCGTGTTCAACGTTACCTACACCGACATCCCCAAAATTTTGCGCGGCTACTATAAAACCGTCAACGGCCAGCGCACCGAAAATTTAGAGCGCAGCAAAGCCGATACCATTCGGCCCGGCAATGTGTGGGTTGATGTGCAGCAGGTGTTTTACCGGCTGGAAGAAAACGTGTCGGGCTGTTACGCCCAAAAACCGCTCAAAGCCATCGAGCGGATTGTGCAGGCCAGTTCGCAGCCCGGCGAGCTGGTCATCGACTTTTTTGCTCACGCCGGCACCACCCTGCTGGCCGCCGAGCGGCTCGGCCGCCGCTGCTTCACCCTTGATACCGACCCCATTTTCTGCGAAATCACCCTTCGCCGGTTGGAACACTATCGCGCCAGCGGCCAAACCGGCTGGCAAAACGGCCACGCCTTTCAGTCGGAACTTGACTCGCCGGCCAGACTCTGAACCAACCCCGCGTTCAAGAAAAAAGCCAGCGCCAAATCCACCAGAAAATATGAGTTATCTACCAGCCCGTGGGTTAAAAAAATGCCCATGCTGGCCATCAACCCCAGCAGCAGCGGCGACGCCTGCCGCCGGTACAGCCGCCACGCCGCCCGCCAGTAGGCCGCTTGCAGCCAAAAAATGATGACCAATCCACCAACACCCAGCCGCGTGCCAAAATCCAGCAGCCAATTGTGGGGGTGGTTGAGGTCCGGCTCCTGCCACGCCTCCGGCAAAATGTAGCGGCTGCGGTACTGGTACAGAAAATTGTCCGGCCCCACGCCCAGCGGCCAGTGGTCGGCCAGCATTTGCAGCGACGCCTGCCACAGTTTGACGCGGAAAAAGGCGGTGCTGCCGGCCTCAAAACTAAAGGTGGTGCGAAAACGCTCGGTGCGGGCAAAGGGGATGAGCGCCAGCCCAAACAGCAGCACCGCGCCCAGCAGCGCCCCGCCCAGTTTACGCCAGTTGGGCCGCCGCCCCTTAAAAGCCGCCAACAGTAGCAGCGCCAGCAACCCGGCGGGCAGCCCCAGCAGCAGCGCCCCTTTGGAAAAAGTCAGCAGCAACGCCAGGCTGGTCAGCGCCAGCCCGGCGGCGTACAAGCCGCGCCGCCACAGCACCGCGCCCGGCAGCAGCGCGACCGCCAGCAGCAGCGGCCAGGCCCGGCCCAGCGCCAGCGCCAGATTATTGGGCGAGCCGTAGCCCAGCCCCAGCGCCCGGTGTACCCCCTCGGCGTCAATGGAACGGTCGGTGAAAAAGTAGAGGGCCACGGCGATGGCCGCCTGCGCCACCGCGCCGGCCACAAAGGCATCAACGAGTGACGAGTGACGAGTGATGAGTGGCGGGGATTGTCCAGCCGCACTGTGACGAAAATTAAGACGGATGAGGAAGTAAAACAGCACCGGCTCAACAATGACGGTGCGCCACTCGCGCAGGGCCACAGCAAAATGCCCGGCAGCGAGGGTGGAGAGCAGCCCCAGCATCACCAGCGCCAGCGCGGCCATGTCAAAGGATGAAGGCGGAACGCGGAACGCGGAAATTTTAAATTTTAAATTTTGAATTGGGAATTGTGCCAGCAAAAGTTGAAAGGCCGTGCCGGCGGCGGTGAGCGCCAGGGCCAGTTCCACCGGAGAAAAACTCGCTACGCGAAGATTTATCGGCGTCAAATAGAAAAATGAGGCAAAGGCGGTCAGCGCCAGGCCCAGATCGGGGCGGAATAGCAGGCCCACCGCCAGCAGGCCGAACAGCAACAGCGCCGGCCAGCCCGGCAGCAAATAAAGCAGCGCGGCCAGCGCCAGCGTGAGGGCCAGCCCGGCCGCAGCGGACATCGATTGAGCCGATTGCGTGACTCGCAGCGCAGCCGCCGCCAGCCGGGACGCGGCAGGGACAAGTTGGTCCCGCCGCCGATTTGCCAGTGCCAGCAGCCCGCCGCCGCTGGCAACGGCCAGCAAAGCGGCCAGCGCCAGCCCGGTTTGAGCGGCGCGGGTGTCCGGTTCGGTGGCCACGCTCCAGCCGAGAATGGCCCACTGCTCCCAGCCGCCATCGGCTTCAATGACGGCGGTGTGGCGGCCCGGCGGCAGGTGGCGGGCCAGCGTCACCTCCGCTTCTGCGGCCAGCGGATCGTACAGCACCACGTAGCTGCGGCCCTGCTCGTCGCGCGGCAGGGCGTTGGCCGGTTGGTCATCGATTTTAACCCACAAATAGCCGCGAAACAGGCCGCGCGCCAGCCGCAGATCAAGCCGGGTGCCTTCAAAAAAAAGGGTCAGCGTGCGCGGTTCGGCGCGGGGAATATCGGCGCGGGTGGCGGCAAAATGCCAGCCGGGGCTATAGTGGCCGGTCAGGTGGTCGGCGGGGTAGCGGCCCGGCGTGGTGGTTTTTTGGCGGTCGGCGGCAGCCCGAAACACGTCCAGCAGCGGCGGCGTTTGGGTGAGGGCAAAACCGCGGGCCGGGTCGCCGGCGGCCAGCCCGGCGGCGTCCCAACGGACGCCCAGCAGCGGCCCCAGCCACGGCCAGTTGGCGCGGGCGAAATCGATGGCCTGCGCGGTGCGGTTAGTCTGCACCGAGGGCAGATCGTTGCTCCACGGCGAAGGCTGGCCGGCCCAGTTGGCCGGCAGCGCCACCCAGCCAAAAGCCGTGGCCCACACCGGCGTGGCGGCGTCGTTGTGGGCCAGCATCACCTGCCGCAACAGCTCCACCCGCCGAAAATTGGGCTGGTCGGGCGCGGGCGCGTCGAGCGGTTTGGTCCACAGGCCGTAAGGCTGCACCGCCACCACGTCAAACCAGTCGGCAGCGTTGGCCCGGTACAGCCGGTCAAGGTAGGCCAGCTCAGAGAGGTTGAGCGGGTTGGCCTCGGTGGTAGCGGCCAGCGCCGCGGTCAGAATAGTGGCGGTGGGGTCGGCGGCGCGGATGTTGAGCGCGGTCTCGCGCAGCAGGTTGGCGTAGGCGGCGGCATCCACGTAGCGATCGCCCCAGTTGGCGCTCAGATTTGGCTCGTGCCAAATCTGGTAAAAATCGACGCGGTCGCCGTAGCGGGCGGCAACTTCGCGGGCAAAACGGCCAAAATCGCTGAAGTTGCTGGGCGGTGTCGTCGGCGTGGAGCCGGCGGGGCGCGCCCAGTCCGGCGGCGTTTGCAGCACCACAATCAGCTTGAAGGTGGGCGCGGCGGCAGTAATCACCCGGTCAAGGTTGCGCCAGTCAAACCGGCCCGGCTCCGGCTCAACGGCGGCCCAATCGACCGGCAGGCGCAGCCAGGTGAGGCCGTTGGCCCGCATCGCGGCCAGAGTGCGGTCGGCGGCGTCGTCATCGTACCGGGTCAGATCGATGGTGACGCCGTAGCCTTTGTCGGCGGCCAAAAAGTTGGCCGGCTGCGGCGGCTGGCTGCGACGCAGTTGCAGGCCAAACACCAGCGCGCCCAGCAGCGACGCCGCCAAAATCAGCAGCAATAGAATTGGCCAGCGGAGATCACGTTGCAGCATAACACAGTCCGGGGTTTGGAATGGACTCAGTATAACCATTGTTAGCCGTTTGACAAAAGCCGGGCCAAATACGCGGGCGCACTCTTGGGCGCGGCCGGTTTGTGCTATAATACCCACCAACAGGCAGCACACAACTATGGGCCAAAATTCCAACTCCAACCCGCGCCAAAGCTTTAGCCAGCAGTTGCTGGCCGAACTGGACACGCTCTACCGCACGGCCCGGTTTTTAACCGGCGATCCGGTGCTGGCCGAAGATATTGTGCAGGAGGTGGCGCTCAAAGCTATTCAGGCGGAGCAAACTTTTAGCCCCAACGCCAATTTTCGGCCATGGATTTTTGCCATTTTGCGCAACACCCTCACCGATTACTACCGCCGTCAGAATTCGCGGCCGGTCACCGTGAGTCTGGAAACCGAAGAGATGCCGGAACCGGCCACCGATGAACCGCTCGACAGCCGGATTCTGGAATACGTGCTCGATGATGAAATTGAACAGGCGCTGCACCAACTGCCACCGGAAATGCGGCTGGCGGTGCTGCTGGCCGATGTTGAAGAGTTCAGTTACAAAGAGATTGCCCAGATTCTGGACTGGCCGCTGGGATCGGTGATGTCGCGGCTGCACCGCGGCCGGCACAAACTGCGCCAGCAACTGCTCACTTACGCCAAACAGCGGGGGTACCGGCCATGACTTCACTCAGCCCGGCTGATCGCCAGCTCATCCACCTGTTTCTGGACAATGAGATGGAGGCTGCCGCCCGTCGCGCCTTTGAAAGCCGGCTGGAACAGGAGCTGCCGCTGGCCGCCGCCCTTGAGTCTGAGCGCCAGCTTCGCCGGCAGTTGCAGCAGCGAATGCGGCCCACCCGCGCGCCGGAGTCGTTACGGCACAGCGTGGCCGCGCAACTGGCCGCCAAAAAACAGCCTTTTTGGAGCTGGTGGCTGTCGCCGCAGGTGGTGCGGCCCTATCAGGCGGCGCTGGCGGCGCTGCTGCTGGTGCTGGTTACGGCGACGGCGCTGTTGTGGCTCGGCCCGGCTGCGCCCGCCGAAAGCTCTGTTTTAACCGAATTGAGCGGTAAACACGCCCTGTTTTTGAACAACACCGGCCTGCTCGATGTGCGCGGCGATCCGGCCCGGGTGGCCGACTGGTTCAAGCAGCGCCTGCCGTTCGCCATTGCCGCGCCCAGCCTGCCGGAACTACGCCTGGAAGGCGGCCGGCTGGGCGAAGTGCACCACCAGCCCGCGGCGCATCTGGTCTTTGACCGCAACGGGCAGGATGTATCGCTGACTCTGTTTGTGCCGCAGCCCGGCGATTTTAACGCCGGCGCGCTGCACGAAATTGACGGCACCAGCTACCGGGTTGGCGGCGATGAGCGCTTCACCGTGATTATCTGGCAAAGCGGCGCGGTGGGCTACGGGCTGGTTGCCCCGGCCAACATCCCCCTGAACGACCTGCTGACCCTCGCCCGGCACCTCCGAAACTCGCCAAACTGATAGCTCAACCGGGAATATTTGACCGCCCAGTTTCGTATTGCACAAATGAAAACAATGTTTCATATTGCGAAGGAGGTCGTAATGAAGTTTTACCGATGGTCAATTTTTATAGTTTTGTTGATGCTTTTGCTGGCGGCGGGGATATTTGCCGGCGGGCCGGCGCTGGCCCAGCAACCGCCGCAAGCCGAGGTGATTACCGCCGCGCTGAACATGCGCACCGGCCCCGGCACCGGCTTCGACGTGGTCAGCGTGGCCATGCAGGGTGACAAATTTGAGGTCATCAGCGCCAACACCGACCAGAGCTGGCTGCAAATCAAACGCGCCGATGGCTCGGCGGCATGGATATCGGGCTGGAAAGATTATGTGCAAGTGACCGGCTCGCTGGCCGATGTGCCGGTCGTGCAACCCAACGCCGCGCCGGCTGGCAGCCCCGCCAGTGCGCCTGGCGGCAGCAAACTGGCGTTTATGACCGCCAGTGGCGGCGACATCTACCTGATCAATGCCGATGGCTCTAATTTGCGGCGGCTGGTGGCGGGCGCGCTCGACCCGGCCATTTCGCCGGACGGGCAGCACGTGGCCTTTACCCGCTGGGGCCTCACCGAGGGCGTCTACCTGATCAACGCCGACGGCAGCAACGAGCGCCAGGTTCACCCGGCCAAAACACCCAAATCGCCGGCATGGTCGCCGGATGGCAGCGCGCTGGTGTTTAATATGCAGCGCGGCGGGCGCATCGACGTTGCCCGTGAATGCAAAACCTCCGACTCTAAAGATGACCCGGACCTGCCAGCGGACGCCTACGATGTGAGCCGCAGCACCATCATCAAAGACAAAAAATACGAGTTCTGCTATTCGCTGCCGCCCCAACCGTGGTGGCAGCTACGCAAGCTCGATCTGGCAACCGGCCAATTTGTGGATGTGAACAGCGACACCAACAGCTTTGGCCCGGCCTGGGACCCCCGCGAGTCGTGGCGGGTGGTCTACTCCGGCGATGTGAGCATGGTTCAGCTTGACCTCAACCGGAACGAGAAACTCCTGCTGGTTGACGGCACCGCCGACCGGACGCCGGCCTTTTCGCCGGATGGCACAAAACTGGCCGTGGCCAACAAATTGCCGGACGGGCAGTACGCCATCCACGTGATCAATATGGACACCGCTGAGCGCACTGTTTTGGCCACGCAGGGCAGCAACGTTTCGCCCACGTGGTCGCCGGATGGGACGCAGATTGGGTTTCTGTCCAACCGTGACGGCGCGTGGGCCATCTACGTGATGAACGCCGATGGCTCCAACCAGCGGCCAATGTTTGCGCCGGGCGCGCTCGGCGATGTTCAGTTTTCCGTCAGCGGGGTGGATGAGCGCATGCTGTCCTGGGGCAAGTAACTGGATTTACCTCCATCGCCAACCCAGGCCTTTTTGGGAAGATACTTTACCGGTATTTTTTGCCCCTCATCCCCCTTCTCCCCGGTGGGGAGAAGGGGGATTTGACTTTGGGGGTCAGTTTGGGGGGGCCAAGCCGCCCCACACAGACCCCGGATTATTCTCCCCACCCCCACCAGTGGGGGCGGGGGCGGGGGGGG
>CAYOXS010000211.1:4280-10370 GCA_964407935.1 uncultured Caldilineaceae bacterium | reverse complement strand
TTGGCGAATATCTGTACCAGTACATGGCCGCCGTGGCCGGAGCCGTGTGGACCACCGCCGCCGCGCCGGTGCAGTACGCCGCCGTGGTCGCTTACAGTGATGACCCGGACATCGACGCCTATGCCACCACCTGCACCGCCATTCACGGTTACGTTACCACTTACCTGTACGATGCGCTGCACGCGCTGGGCGTGCCCAGTTCCAAACCGGGCGGCGGTTTTTACGTGTACCCCAGCTTTGCTCCGTGGCGCGAGGCGCTGGCCCGCAAGCACAACGTCCGCACCAGCCAGGAATTGGCCAATTTTCTGCTCGATGAATTTCACATTGCCACGCTGCCCGGCACCGATTTTGGAGCCAAACCGGAAGAACTGACCCTGCGCCTCTCAACCAGCTACCTCTACGCCATGACCGATGCCGAAGGCGAAGCGATGGTGGCCGCTTACAGCCAAAACCTGCCCCGCGATGAGTTTTTGCGGCAGACTTGCCCGGCCATCCTCGATGTGTGCAATCGCTTTAAAGAGCTGGTCACATCGCTGTAGAGTGTCTATTTTCGTAGGGGCGTTTCGCGAAGCGCCCCTGCCTTCGCAGAAAGCGGAGTCCCAAACTACAGTTTTGGACTCCTATCACAATTTTTACGAGCGGGTCAGGAGACCCTAATTCCTAACTCCTGACCCCTGATTCCTTTCAAAGGAGACCCCATGCAAGAAATTGTCATTATCGACGGGGTGCGCACCCCGATTGGCAGCTACGGCGGCGGGCTGAGCAGCGTTCGCCCCGATGACCTGCTGGCTCACACCTGCCAGGCGCTCATCGAACGCACCGGCCTCGACCCGGCGTTGATTGAAGATGTGGTCGCCGGTTGCGGCAATCAGGCCGGCGAAGACAACCGCGACGTGGCCCGCATGGCCGCGCTGCTGGCCGGCTTTCCGCCGACCGTGCCAGGCGTCACCGTCAACCGCAACTGTGCGTCGGCGCTGGAGGCGGTCAACCAGGCCGCCAAAGCCATCATCGCCGGCGAAGGTGACATCTACATTGGCAGCGGCGTCGAAAGCATGAGCCGCGCCCCGTGGAGCGTGCCCAAACCGGATAAAGTGCCCACCTTCACCGCGCCGCAAATGTGGGACACCACCGTCGGCTGGCGTTACCTCAACCCCAAAATGGACGCGCTCTACCCCATCATCAGCCTGGGCGAAACCGCCGAAAACATTGCCCAGGAAATGGCCATCAGCCGCGAAGAGCAGGATGCCTTTGCCCTGGAAAGCCATCGCCGGGCGATTGCCGCCATCAATGCCGGCCGCTTTAAAGACGAAATCGCGCCGGTGCCGGTGCCGCAGCGCAAAGGCGACCCGCTGCTCATCGATACCGACGAGCACCTGCGCTACCGGCTGGAAAACGGCCAGTACGTGCTCGATACATCGCTGGAGCAGTTGGCCCGGCTGCGGCCTGCCTTCCGCAAAGGCGGCACGGTGACCGCCGGCAATTCCAGCGGCATTAACGATGGCGCGGCGGCGCTGCTGCTGATGAGTCGCGCCAAGGCCGATGAACTCGGCCTGAAACCGATGGCCCGCTGGGTCGGTTCGGCGGTGGCCGGCGTTGATCCGGGGGTGATGGGCTACGGCCCGGTGCCCGCCACCGAAAAATTACTGGCCCGGCTGGGGCTGTCGCTGGCGGATATTGGTTTGGTTGAGCTGAATGAAGCGTTTGCCGCCCAATCGCTGGGGGTGATGAAAAAGCTCGGTTTGCGGGCGGACATTACCAACGTCAACGGCGGGGCCATCGCGCTGGGCCACCCCACCGGCTGTTCCGGCGCGCGCATTTTGGTGACGCTGCTGCATGAAATGAAGCGCCGCGCTCCGGCGGAAAAGCGCCCCTACTACGGGCTGGCCACGTTGTGCGTCGGCGTGGGCATGGGCGTGTCTACCGTGGTGGAGTGGCTTGGAGAGTGAGTGGTGAAGAAATGCTCCCGACAGCCCATCAAAGAATGAAAATTTAGCGTAGGGGCGGTTCGCGAACCGCCCTTACATTCGCAGATTCGTCTATTTTCACAGGAGTTAGACCGACTCCAGGGGACAACACCAACAATTAAAATCGGGAGTCCAAAACTACAGTTTTGGACTCCTCCCACAGACTTTTTGGGAATCGGGGCGTACCCCTAATTCCTGATTCCTGACTCCTGAATCCTGTTTTCATAAGGAGATAAACCAATGACCAACCCCATCCCCCGCCCGCTGTCCGGTATCCGCGTTATCGGGCTGGAACAGTACATGAGCGGCCCCTACTGCACCATGCTGCTGGCCGATGCCGGCGCGGAGGTCATTAAAATTGAACGCCCCGGCAGCGGCGATCCCCGCCGGGCGATTCCGCCGTTTGTCGAAAAAAACGGCGTCAAAAAAGCGGGCGGCTATCTCAGTTACAACCGCAACAAAAAAAGTCTGGCCCTCAATTTGCGCAGTAAAGAGGGACAGGAGGTTGTCCGCCAGCTTGTTGCCCGCGCCGATGTGGTGGTTGAAAATCTGCGGCCCGGCGCGACGGAAAATATGGGGCTGACTTACGAGTCGCTGAAATCGCTCAACCCGCGGCTGGTGTATGCCATGATTTCCGGCTTTGGCCGGCTGCCCGGCTACCAGAGCGACTACAGCCAGCGGCCCGCCTTTGATATTGTGGCCGAAGCGATGAGCGGGGTGATGGATTTGGTCGGTTTTGCCGACAAACCGCCCACTTACACGCTGTACGGCATGGCCGATGTCTACTCCGGGATGATTTCCGCTTACGGGGTGATGCAGGCCCTGTTTATGCGCGAGCGCACCGGCGCGGGGCAGTTGGTTGATGTCAGTATGCTCGATAACGTGCTGGCCCTCAACGAGCGTATGGTCACGCTGTACGCCGTCACCGGCAAAGAACCCCGCCGCGGCGAGCTGGAGCATTTGTGGCCGCGCGGCGCGTTCAAATGCCGCGACGGCTACGTGGCGCTCAACGTGCCGGACGACATCATCTGGCAGCGGCTGGCCGCTACCGTGGGCCGGGCCGATCTGGCCAGCGACCCGCGCAGCGCCACGGGCACCGCCCGCGCCGAGAATGCCGCGTTGCTCCAGCCCATCCTCGAAGGCTGGATGGCCGACAAAACCCGGGCCGAAGTGGTGGACAGGCTCAACGCTGCCGGCGTGCCCACCGGCCCCGTTTACACCGCCGGCGATGTGTTTGCCGATGACCATTTCCGCACCCGCCGCATGCTGGTGAACGTACCCGACCCCGAGGTTGGCCCGACCACGTTTGCCCGCACCACGCCGCACCTGTCGGCCGCGCCGGACATCCCCACCGAAGCCGCGCCCAATTTGGGCCAGCACACCCGCGCCATTTTGTCCGAACTGCTGGGCTACACCAACGCCCAAATCGACTCGCTCATCGCCGCGGGGGTGGTTGCGGTTGATTAGGCGGGTTGTTCGGTCAGCATTTTAAAGACCAGCCGCCGGCCGCGCTTCTGGCCAAACACCAGCGCAAACCACAGCCGGGTCAGCCCGTCGATGACCCCCACCTGCTCGCGGCCGCCCACGTACACCGGCCGCAATCCGATGTCGGCAATCAGCGATTCCACAGCCACCCGGGCCGCGCCGTCATCGCCGCAGAAAAACAGGTCCACCTGCTCCCCACCGATGCGCGGCGTTTCAAAATTTTCCCAACCCAACGTGCTGAACGCCCGGTACAGGCTGGCTTCCGGCGCGGCGGCGGCAATGGCGGCCAAACTGTTTATCTCCGTCTGGCCCACCCGGTTGGTGGCATCCAAAATGATTTTGCCGTTGAGCGCGGGGCCGTGCGCGGCCAGCAGTTCGGCCACCGCCCCGGAGGGGATGGCCAGCAGCACCGCGTCGCTGGCGGCCAGCGCCTCGGCGATGGCGACCACGCGGCCGTTGCCGCCAACATCCGCCAGCAGCGACAGGTATTTGGCGTCGGCGGGCTGGCGCGCGCCAAAGCTGACGGCGTGACCGGCCGCCGCCCATTTTTTGCCCAGCGTGCCGCCAATATTACCGCTGCCCAAAATTGCGATATTCATTGCTGTGTCCTTTCGCTACGTGTTATTTTTCCTGCGCGTACAACCCCACCAGCCGGGCCATCAAAATAGCCAGGTACAGCACGCCGATGACCGCTTCGGTGCTGGCCAGCGAGCGCGCCCACCAACTGAGCGGCAGCACATCGCCGTAGCCCATCGTGGTCAGGGTAGCGTAGCTGTAGTATAACAACTGCTGCCACTGCACCGGTTGGTTGGGGTACGAGCCATCGGCAAACGAGCCGGGCCACACCGATTCCAGAATGCCGTATATCGGCACAAAAACAGCGCCCAGCAGCAGGTACACCGCCACCGCGGCGTAGAGTACGTCCCGATTGACCGCCCGGGCCGAAAAAATGTAGCGCAGCAGCACCCAAATAACCGTTGCCTGAAACGGGATCAGGGCGAGGTACGCGGCCAGAATTTTCCACTCGTCGGTGGGGTCGAGCGCGTACCACAGGCCAAAGGCCAGGTAAATCAGCCCCGTCGAAGCGGCAACCAGCATATGCCGCCGGGTGTCGCTGGCCACAATGACGCCGGCCACAAACATCGAGGCGTACAGAAACTGGTACAGCAGCAGATAAATGCCGCCGGCCTGGGTGATGGGATAAATGAACTGGTTCAGCGCAACCAGCGCCAGCAGGTAGACAACTTTGCCGCTAACCGAATCTTTGGCGGGCGATGAAATGGTCAAAAGGGGCACCTCTTTGCTGCGTTTGACGTGCAAAAAAGCCATCGGAATTGTAGCCGGTGACCCGGCCAAATTCAACCGAAATCATTTATTTTGGGGCTTGACAAACAACTCAAACTGTTGTAAACTTGCTTTGTAAGTTAAATTAACTTACAAAGAGGAATCGATGATCGCTTCTGCTACCAAAGCCACCCGCGCTCAAACCAAAAGCCACAACAAAACGCTCATCTTCAAAACCATTTATGATCACGGCCAGATCAGCCGGGCCGATGTGGCTCGTGTTACCCATTTGACCCGGCCAACGGTTTCTAATACGGTGGTTGAACTGATTGAGGAAGGGTTGGTGGCCGAGGTGGGGCAAGGCCCGTCTGAAGGCGGCAAGCCGCCCATTTTGCTGAGCGTGGTTGAGGATTCGCGCCACCTGATTGGCATCGACCTGGCCAACAGCGAGTTTCGCGGGGCGGTCATCGATTTGCGGGGCAAAATCATCTATCGTTGCGGCCTGCCGGTGAATGATCACGATGGCGAGGCGGCGCTGCAACTGGTGTACCAACTGGTTGATGAATTAACCGCCGCCGCCACCAGTCCCATTTTGGGGATTGGCATTGGCACCCCCGGCCTGATGAACCCCGAAGCCGGAGTGGTGCGCAAGGCCGTCAATTTGGATTGGCAGGATTTGCCGCTGCGTGATCTGCTGGCTCAGCGCTACTGCATGCCGGTGTACATTGCCAACGACAGCCAGGTGGCCGCGCTCGGTGAGTTTACCTTTGGCCGGGGCCAGCCAGTATCCAGCCTGGTGGTGGTTAAAGTGGGGCGCGGCATTGGCGCCGGGATTGTGATTGAGGGCCAGCTTTTTTACGGGGATGGCAACGGCGCGGGCGAAATTGGCCACATTCGCGTGGTGGAAAACGGCGAGACGTGCCGTTGCGGCAACACCGGTTGTCTGGAAACGGTGGTCAACAGCCGGCTGCTCATCAGCCAGGCTAAAGAATTTATGCAGCGCAACCCGCAGTCGCTGTTGCATCAGTTTGCCGCAGCGCCGGCAGAGGTGAATACGGACGTGATTTTGCAGGCATTTGCCGCCGGCGACCCCGACGTGCAGCAGGCGGTGGCGACAATGGGCCGCTACCTGGGCATCGCTGTGGCCAATCTGGTGGGCATTTTGAACATCAGACAGATTGCTATTGGCGGGAGTCTGGCCCGCTTTGAGACCGGGCTGGTTGAGCCGGCCCGGCAGGAAATGCACCGGCACGTGCAGCCAACCCAGGCCAATGAAACAACCGTGGTGGTGGCCAACCTGGGCACCGATATTGTGATTTTTGGCGCGGCGGCGCTGCTACTGGCCAATGAGCTGGGG
>CAYOXS010000211.1:0-4180 GCA_964407935.1 uncultured Caldilineaceae bacterium | reverse complement strand
CCCCTCGATGAGGATTTTAGGCCGGCGGTGCTGGCCAACCGACAATTTCAGCAGGAAGTGGCCCAGAGCGGCGCGGGCGTACCGTTGATCATTGCTCTGGAACGGGCCGATGGCGTGGTGTCCCGCTACGGCACCGTGGTTTACGCCGGCGATCACCCCAACGCGGCGGCCAACCTGCCGTATGTTGAGCGCGTGGTCAAATTTTTGTTGTGGCAGCGCGGTGGCTGGAAGGTGTACATTGGCGGCTCGGCCCAGGTGGGCGAACACATTCGGGCCGTCTATTCCGCTGGCGGCGAGCGCGCCTTTGATTACGAATTTATGGGCGAGAAAGTATACGAGCACCCCTTTACCGTGGTGGTGTGCGATATTGACGACGTGCCGCCGGCCAACGAATCGGGCCAGCCGCTGGGCCGTCACCTCGATGGCTACCGCATCGGCTTTGATTTGGGCGCATCCGACCGTAAGGTATCGGCGGTGGTCAATGGCGAGGCCATTTTTAGCGAAGAAGTGGTCTGGCAGCCCCGCCAGCAAACCGACCCCGACTACCACTACCGCGAAATTGTGGCGGCGCTGCGTTCGGCGCAGGCCAAAATGCCCCGGCTCGATGCCATTGGCGGCAGCAGCGCCGGCATTTATGTGAACAACCGGCCCATGGTCGCTTCACTCTTTCGCGGCATTCCCGCCGACCAGTTTGAGCGGATCAAAACCATGTTTTTGCGCATCCGCGATGAATTTGGCGTGCCGCTGGAAGTAGTGAACGATGGCGACGTGACCGCGCTGGCCGGCTCGATGTCGCTGGAAGACAATGCCGTGCTGGGCGTGGCGCTCGGTTCCAGCGAGGCGGTGGGTTACGTGGACCACGCCGGCCACATTACGGGCTGGCTCAACGAGCTGGCGTTTGCTCCGGTCGATTACAACCCCGCCGCGCCGGTTGACGAATGGAGCGGCGACCGCGGCGTGGGCGCGCTCTATTTTTCGCAGCAGTGCGTGTTTCGGCTGGCGCCCAAAGCCGGGCTGGAACTGCCCATCGGCGTCCCGGATGCCGACCGGCTTAAATTTGTGCAGAAATTTTTGGAAGAGGGCCATCCCGGCACGCTCAAAATTTGGCAGAGTATTGGCGTGTATTTGGGCTACGCCATTGCCCATTACGCCGATTTTTATGATTTGAAACACGTGCTCATTTTGGGCCGGGTCACGTCCGGGCAGGGCGGCCCGCTGATTTTGGAGAACGCGCAGCGCGTACTGCAAACCGAATTCCCGGACGTAGCCGCCCGCGTAAAAATTCAACTGCCGGATGAAAAAAGCCGCCGCGTCGGCCAGTCCATCGCCGCGGCCAGTTTGCCGGCGATAGACAATGAGCAATGAACAATGAACAATTATCAATGACCAATGGCGAAGGATCATTTTTAATGAACTTTTCTCAACCCAACGCTCAACTATTTATCCCCGATGGCCAGCCCGCCGCCGAGGCGCTGGCCCGGACAACACATTTGGCCATCGGCGCGCACCAGGATGATCTGGAAATTATGGCCGCCGAAGGCATTCTGGCCTGTTTTCAACGCGAAGACCGCTGGTTTACCGGTGTGGTGGTCACCGACGGGCGCGGCTCGCCGCGTAGCGGCCCCTACGTTGATTACACCGATGAGCAGATGTGGGCGGTGCGCATTAAAGAGCAGAAAAAGGCCGCCGTGGTGGGCGAGTTTGCCGCCCAAATTTTGCTCGATTTCCCCAGCCGCGCTGTCAAAGATGGGGCCAACCCGCAACCAGTTGAGGACATCAGCCGGATTTTGCGCGCCTGCCGCCCCCAGATTGTCTACACCCACAACCTGGCCGACAAGCACGATACGCACATCGGCGTGGCCCTGAAAGTGATTGAGGCCATTCGCCACCTGCCCGCCGCCGAGCGCCCCCAAACTTTGTATGGCTGCGAAGTGTGGCGCGATCTGGACTGGCTGGTGGATGACGACAAAGTGGCGTTTAACTGCTCCGAGCACGAAAATATGCAAATGGCGCTCGTTGGCGTGTTCGACTCACAGGTGACCGGCGGCAAGCGCTACGATCTGGCCACGATGGGCCGGCGGCGGGCCAACGCTACCTACCACGCCTCGCACAACACCGATGTGACCACCGGCCTCAATTGGGGCATGGACCTCAGCCCGCTCATCCACAATACCGGCCTTGACCCGCTTGACTACGTGCAGCAGTTTGTGGAGCGGTTTGCGGAGGATATCCGCGCCCGGTTTGCCCGGGTTCGGTAGACCAGGAATTGGGGGTTAGGAGTCAGGAATTGGGCGTTAACTGCATGCAAAATGCGCTAACTCCTAATTCCTGACTCCTAATCCCTATCAGCAAAGGAGGTGTTATGCACTAACCTGAAGGCTCGAAAAGTTCTAAAAATTTCTGTTGATTATTTCAAGGAGGAAGACAACTGATGTTGAAGAAACTGTCAATTTTGTTAATCATTGCTCTGCTGGCCGTGGGAGTCATTGCCTGCGCGCCGGAACAGCCGCCCGCTCCGGCTCCGGCTGAGCAACCCAAAGAAGAGGCCCCGGCTGCCGAACAACCCCAAGAAGAAGCCCCGGCCGAACAACCCCAAGAAGAGGCCAAAGCCGAAGAACCTGCTCCAGCCGCTGCAAAAGCCTCATTGACGATTGAAAGCTGGCGCAACGACGACCTGAAAATCTGGGAAGATGTGATTATCCCCGCCTTTAACAAGCACTACCCGGACATTCAGGTAACATTTGCCCCCTCCGCGCCCACGGAATATAACGCCGCGCTCAACGCCAAGCTTGCAGGCGGCACCGCCGGCGATCTGATCACCTGCCGCCCGTTTGACGCCTCGCTGGCCCTGTTTGATAAAGGCTACCTGGCCTCGCTGAACGATTTGCCCGGCATGGACAACTTTGGCGACGTGGCCAAGAGCGCCTGGGTTACCGACGACGGTTCATCGGTGTTCTGCGTGCCGATGGCTTCGGTTATCCACGGGTTCATTTACAACAAAGACATCTTCAATGAGTTAGGGCTGGCCGAACCGGCCACCGAAGCCGACTTTTACGCGCTGCTGGACAAAATCAAAGAAGATGGCAACTACACCCCGCTCGATATCGGCACCGCCGACCAGTGGGAATCGGCCACAATGGGCTTTCAAAACATTGGCCCCAACTACTGGAACGGTGAGGAAGGCCGCCTGGGTTTGATTGCCGGCACCGCAAAATTCACCGACCCGCAGTACGTGGCTGTGTGGGATGCGCTGGCAAAATGGGCCCCCTATCTGGCCGATGGCTTTGAAGCCCAAACCTACCCCGATAGCCAGAATCTCTTCTCGCTGGGGCGGGCCGCCATTTACCCCGCCGGCTCGTGGGATATTGCCCTGTTCAATGACCAGGCCGACTTTGAGATGGGCGCGTTCAAACCGCCATTGCCCGAAGGCGCGGACAAATGCTACATCAGCGACCACACCGACATCGCCATGGGCATGAACGCCAACACCAAAAACTCGGAAGCCGCCCGCACTTTCCTGGAATGGATGACCACCGCCGAGTTTGCCGAACTGTACGCCAACTCGCTGCCCGGCTTCTTCTCGTTGTCCAAACACGACATCAAGCTGAATGACCCCGTGGCCCAGACCTTTGTTGACTGGCGCAAAGAGTGCGACAGCACCATCCGCAACAGCTACCAGATTCTCTCGCGCGGCGAGCCGAACCTGGAAAACGAACTGTGGAGCGTGAGCGCCCAGGTGATCAATGGCACCCTCACCCCCGCCGATGCTGCCACCCAGATTCAATCTGGCCTGGAAAAATGGTACACCCCCGCGCAGGGTAGCGCCGCCCCGGCTGACACAATGGAAGAAGAAGCCGCCGCCCCGGCCGGTGAGTTCCCTTCAGACTTTATGCCGGGCGGGTTCCTTGAGCGCGCTTACGCCGGTGAATTTGACGGAACCACGGTAGTGGTTGATGGCGTGTTCGTTGACGAAGACGAAGTGAAGTTTCTTGCCGGCATGAAAGCGTTTGAAGACGCAACCGGCATCGACATCAATTACATTGGGTCTAAAGAGTTTGAGACCGCCATTTCCGTCCGGGTAGACGGTGGCGACGCTCCTGACATCGCTCTTTTCCCGCAGCCGGGGCTGTTGGCCACCTTTGTTCGCCAGGGTAAAGTTGTCGATCCCACCACCTGGATG
>CAYOXS010000210.1:0-10410 GCA_964407935.1 uncultured Caldilineaceae bacterium | reverse complement strand
CACCGGCGCGCCGGAATCGGCCAGCATGTAGGCCAGCCGCTCGGCGGGGTAGGCCGGATCGAGCGGCAGGTACGCGCCGCCGGCTTTGAGCACACCCAGCAGGCCGACCATCATCTCCAGCGAACGCTCAACGCAAATGCCCACCAGCGTTTCCGGGCCAACCCCCAGCCCGCGCAGGTAGTGGGCCAGTTGGCTGCTGCGCGCATCCAGCTCGGCGTAGGTGAGCGATTGGCCCTCAAATTCAACGGCCACGGCCTGCGGCGAGCGGGCGGCCTGCGCGGTAAACAACTGGTGCAGGCCAAGCTGGCGCGGGTAATCGGCCTGGGTGGCGTTCCAGTCGATGAGCGTTTGGCGCAGTTCGTCCTCGGTTAACAGCGGAATGGTGGCCAGCGACTGCTGGCTGTTGGCCGCCACGTGGCGCAAAAAGGTGGTGAACTGGCGTTGCATGCGGGTGATGGCCTCGTTGCTGTACACCGCCGAATCAAACAGCCACAGGCAGTGGCCGCCGGCGGCAGGCAGCAGCAGGACCAGTTCGCTACCGGGGCGGGGGGTGTAGCCGGCGGCAGCAACCACGGACTCAACCAGCACCGGCAGCGCGGGGGTGGCCATTGAACTGGCCGGCTGGGCCAACTCGGCGCGGATGGCGGCCAGCGCGGCGGCAAAGCCGGCCCGGAGGTTCAGCTCAACCCGGAGCGGACGCCGGCCAAAACCCAGCAAAAAATTGGCGTTGCCGGTGAGGCGGGCCAGATAGGCGGCAAAGGCCGCCGGCAAAAAATCTGCGCCGGCGGCGCGAATATCGGGGGGGATGGTTAAAGCAGAAGTTACGTAACGGCCTGTTTCGGGCTGGGTGTGGCTGGCGTAAGGGATGTCCAGCGGCTCGGGGTGGGCCGGGTGAGCGCCATTTCCTCGATCCGGGGGCGGAAAGTTATCGTTACCGAGCACTGCGTTTGACCGGTAGTTTGTCTGTACAGGCTGTGTCATAGTTACGTTCCTTAACATGAACCAGCGTCGAGCCGGTAAATCAAAAATATTTATAAAGAGCAGTCTAACTCAAACGATGCGTTATCAGTTTAATACGAAACCCTCAAAGCGAGATTAGAGTTTTGTTATAAAATGGTTAGAATACAAATCATTTTTTCCCAAAAGCGAAGCAAGTAGCATTGTTGGCGGTTGCAATATATAATAGAAACAAACTCAGCCAACCACTTCGTTTAGAGGAGTCCGACAGGCCGAATCGGACTGCGCCGGCGATATTCACCTTCTTTCGCCTGTTCCGGTGACCCTGAGTTGAAGGCGAAGAATCTCCGCGCAAGTGCCGCCAGCAAACCCCAAACGCAGTTGGCAGAGTGCCATTAGGGAAACTGTTTTCAAGGAAGCTATGAGCAACAAAGAGCACAAAGGCACCATTCTCATTGTTGATGATACGCCAACCAACCTGGATCTGTTATTTAAATATTTAACCCGGTCCGGGTTTGAGGTGCTGCTGGCTCAAAGCGGCAAAGAAGCCATTATGCTGGCTCAATCGGCGGCCCCCGATATTGTGCTGCTGGATGTGATGATGCCGGAAATGGATGGGTTTGAAACCTGCCGCTGGCTCAAAGTTCAGGACTCCACCAAAGACATCCCCATCATTTTTATGACAGCGCTGGTTGATGTTGATAACAAGGTTCAGGCTTTTGAAATGGGCGCGGTAGACTACGTGACCAAGCCGTTTGAGCGCAAAGAAGTTTTAGCCCGGATCAACACCCACCTCACCCTGCGCCAGCTACAACGAGACCTGCAACAGGAAATCGGCATCCGGGAAAAAGCCGAGCAGCAGTTGCGTGAATACGCCGCCGAACTGCAAAACAAAAATGAGGAACTGGATGCCTTTGCCCACACCGTAGCGCACAACCTAAAAAACTCGCTCAACGCGCTCACCGGGATAGCTTATTTGCTGGCTCTGGATCACGAATCGATGCCGCCGGATGAGTTAAAAAAATACCTCAATATCATTGCCCGCAGCGGGCGAAAATCGACCAATATTGTGCAGGAACTCCTCACCCTGGCCAGCGTGCGGCAGCAAGAAATAGACACCAGCGCCCTGACCGATATGGGCCTCATTGTCTCCGAAGCCCAGCAGCGCATCAGCAATATGATAGAAGAGACCGGCGCTCACATTATGCTCCCGGAAAGCTGGCCAGTGGCGCAAGGATACGCCCCGTGGGTGGAAGAAATCTGGGTTAATTATTTGAGCAACGCCGTTAAATATGGTGGGAAACCGCCCGTCATCACCATTGGGGCCAGCCGGCTGAACCACAATCAGATCAAATTCTGGGTAAAAGATAACGGCTCCGGCCTGACGCCACAGGAGCAACCCCTGTTGTTTACCCCCTACACGCAACTGAGCAAACTCAATATTCAGGGGCACGGGTTGGGCCTGTCTATTGTGCGGCGCATTGTGGAGAGACTGGGCGGGCAGGTAGGGGTAGAAAGCGAAGGCACGTCCGGCCAGGGCAGTACCTTCAGTTTTACCCTCCCGGCAGCAGACACCAACTAAACAAGGATTTTTACGCATGTTGCCAAAAATATCCGTGCTGTTTGCCCTGCTGATGTGGGTGTTGGCCGCCTGTACCCAGGCAACCCAACCGCCCCCCACCCCCACCGTTGACCCGCTGCTGGCAGACGACACCCCCAAAGCGGTTGAATTTAACACGCAAGATGGCGTAGCCATCCGCGGCGTTTATTACCCCTCGATCACCATCAAAACCGCTGCGCCGGCCCTGCTGCTGGTTCACATGCTCAACAGCAACAAAGAATCGTGGCAAAATTTTGCCGCAGCGGCGCAGCAGGCCGGCTACGCCGTACTGGCCATAGATCTGCGCGGCCACGGCCAGAGCGATGGCCGCAACTTTGATTTCAGCCTGATGGATAACGATCTGGATGCCGCCATCAACTGGCTGAGCGCCCGGCCGGAACTTAACCAAAACCGGCTGGGGCTGATCGGCGCCAGCATTGGCGCTAACCTGGCGCTCCGGGCGGGCAGCCGCTACGCGCAGGTAAAAACTGTGGTGTTGCTGTCGCCGGGGCTGGATTACCGCGGCGTAACCTCGCTGGAGGCGCTGGGCAAATACGGCCAGCGGCCAGTAATGCTGGTTGCCGCCGAAAAAGACACCGCCGCCACCGACTCAGCCCGCACGCTCAACAGCCGGGCGCTGGGGCAGCACCAGTTACAAATTTATCCCGGCAGCGATCACGGCACGGCTATTTTTCAGGCTCAGGCCGGGTTGCAGCCCATGCTGCTGGCATGGTTGGCCTCTACCATCAAGTAGGAGGCGGCCGTGGCCAGCTTGCAGGTGAACCGTTGAACATTTTGCTGATCACAGACAACCCGGCCGAGGCGCAGCTCATCCGCGAGTTGTTAACCCGTATCTCTCAAAACAACGCCGAATGGCCACCCTTTCAGTTGGAGCACGCCGCCACCGCCGCCGCCGGTCTGGCGCACCTGAGCCGGGCAGCCATCGATATAATTCTGTTCAACCTGGGGTTGGGGACCGATGCGTTTGCCGATATTCAGCAGGCCGCCGAGGAACGCCCGGTCATCATTCTAACCAACACTGACGATGAACCGCTGGCGGTGCAGGCCATCCGGGCCGGCGCGCAGGATTATGTGGTTACCGGGCGGCTGGACGAGTGGCAGCTTAGCCGCTCGATGCGCTGCGCGCTGGAGCGCCAGCAACTGCTGCAGGAACTTCGGCAAAAAACGCAGGCTCTTGAAACTGATGAACGCCGTCTGCACACCCTCATCGAGCAAAATTCTGACGGCATTCTGGTTGTCAGCCCAAACGGCAATATCCGCTTGGCCAACCAGGCGGCCCGGATCATTTTTGGCCTGAACGATGACCCGGCAGCGGTGCAAACTTTTGATTACTCCCTGGTTGTGGGCGAAACAACCGAACTGGAAATTGCCCACCCCAACAGCGTCAGCATTTACGAAATGCAAGTGGGCCAAACCCGCTGGGCCAACGAAACCTGTTTTTTGGCCGTGCTGCGCAATATTACCCTGCGCAAACACACCCAGGAAGAACTCATTGCCGAGCGCAACCTGCTGCGCACCGTCATCAACAACCTGCCCGACGAAATCTTTGTTAAAGACCTCGACAGCAGATTTATTGTGGTTAATTTGGCCACCCTGCGCCAGTTAGAAGCCAGCAGCCTCATCGGGGTAATCAACAAAACCGACGCCGATTTTTACCCGCTGGAGATTGCCGAAAGAGTCCAGGCCGAAGAAGCGCAAATCCTGCAAAGCGGCCAACCCCTCCTCAACAAAGAGGAACTGGTTGTCTCAAAACTCTTCGGCAAAGAGCGCTGGGTGCTCAGCACCAAAGTGCCGCTGCGCAACAGCGAGGGCCAGGTGACCGGGCTGGTTGGCATCCGGCGAGACATCACCGAACAACGCCAGGTGCGGGAAGCGCTGCAAAAAGAACGCACGTTGCTGGCCCAGCGCATCGACGAACGCACCACCGAGCTGCAAAACGCCAACCGCCGGCTCACCCACGCCCTGCGCGTTAAAGACGAATTTTTGGCCAGCATGAGCCACGAACTCCGCACCCCGCTCAATGCTATTTTGGGCATGGCCGAAATTTTGCAGGAAAAGGTGTACGGCTCGCTCAACCAGAAGCAGGCCAACTCGCTCAGGATTATTCAGGAAAGCGGCCGTCACCTGCTGGCGCTGATCAACGACATCCTTGATGTGTCTAAAATTGAGGCCGACAAAGTTCAACTGGATATTGGCCCGGTAGTCATAGAAGACGTGTGCCGCGCCAGCATTCGCTTTGTGCAGCAAACGGCCAAAACCAAAAAGCTGTCAATTGCCGAAAGCTACCCCGATCCCCCGGTAGTGCTTCAGGCCGATGAACGCCGGCTCAAACAGATTCTGGTTAATTTACTTAGCAACGCCGTAAAATTTACCCCCGAAGGCGGCCAGGTTGGGCTGGAGGTTTGGCCCAATCCCGATGGCCAGACCGTGTTATTAACCGTTTGGGACACCGGCATCGGCATCCCCGGTGAGCATCTGGAACAGGTCTTTCAGCCCTTTGTGCAGCTCGACAGCCGGCTGGCCCGCCAGTACGAAGGCACCGGCCTGGGGCTGGCTCTGGTTCAGCTTTTGGCCGAACTTCACGGCGCCGCGGTTTCGGTGACCAGCCAGGTGGGCCAGGGCAGCCGCTTTACCGTGGTCATGCCCTGGCTACAACCGCCAGAAACCGCCGCCAGCAGTTTACCCGCCGCCGTTGAACCGGCCACCGGCCAGCCAGCGCCGGAAGACAACAATTACAGCGCGCTCATTTTGCTGGCAGAAGACAACGCCGCCAATGTCGAGGTGATGAGCAGCTACCTGTCGGCGATGGGCTACCGGGTGATCACCGCCAAAGATGGCCTTGAAGCCGTGGCCCATGCCCAAAAACTGCGGCCCGATCTGATTTTAATGGACATCCACATGCCAGAACTGGACGGGCTGGAAGCTACCCGCCAGATCAGAGCCAACACCGCGCTGGCCAACATCCCAATTGTGGCGCTCACGGCGCTGGCTATGCCCGGCGACCGCGAACGCTGTCTGGCCGCCGGGGTTGATGGCTACCTGAGCAAACCGGTGAGCCTGCGCGATCTGTCAGGCGTCATCGCGGAGCTGCTGCCCAAATAATCGCCCGCCCACGTTTGGGGCATCCAAAATCTTTGGAAAGCGCAGGGGGTGGGGGGGATTCCCCACACCCCCGTCCTCCTAAAACGTCGGACACACCGCCCACGTTTGACGACTCGCCGCTCTTCATCTATGATATGCAGCAATCGATCCGGTAAATTTGACCCGCCCGTGACGGCGGGTTTGTTGTTAGAGGAATTATGTTAGACAAACTTGCAGATGTTGAGGCCCGCTACAACGAACTCCTCGAGTTAATGTCGCAGCCAGAAGTAACGCGCGCCCCCGAAAAATTGATGAAATACGGCCAGGAACAATCCCACCTGGAACCGATTGTGCAAACCGCGCAGCGTTACCGGGAGGTGTTGGAGCAGTTGGCCGGCATCAAGGAAATGCTGGCCGATGACCTTGACGACGACATGAAAGCCATGGCCGTAGAAGAACGCGGCAGGCTGGCGCTTGAAAAAACAGAACTGGAAGAGCGCCTGGAAGCCATGCTTCTGCCCAAAGACCCCAACGACGAAAAAGACGTCATTGTTGAAATCCGGGCCGGGGCTGGCGGCGACGAAGCCGGCCTGTTTGCCGCCGACCTGTTCCGCATGTACAGCCATTACGCCGATGGCCAGGGCTGGAAAACCGCCGTGCTCAGCAAAAACGAATCCGGCATTGGCGGTTTCAAAGAAATTGTGTTTGAAGTCCACGGCGCGGGCGCGTACTCCAAACTCAAATACGAAAGCGGCGTGCATCGCGTGCAGCGTATCCCGCAAACCGAAAGCGGCGGCCGGATTCACACCTCTACCGCCACCGTGGCCGTGCTGCCGGAAATTGACGAAGTAGAAATTGAAATTGACCCCGCCGACGTGCGCATTGATATTTTTCGCTCGTCCGGGCCGGGCGGCCAGAGCGTTAACACCACCGACTCGGCGGTGCGGCTCACCCACCTGCCCACCGGCATTGTGATTAGCTGCCAGGACGAAAAAAGCCAGCTTCAAAACAAAATCAAGGCGTTTAGTATTTTGCGCGCCCGCCTGTACGATATTGAGCAGCGCCGCCGCGAAGCCGAACTCGGCGCAGCCCGGCGCTCGCAGGTGGGCAGCGGCGACCGCAGCGAAAAAATCCGCACCTACAATTTTCCGCAAACGCGCGTAACCGACCACCGCATTGGTCTTACCAGCTACCGGCTGGAAAACATCCTCAACGGCGAGATTGACGAATTTGTTGAAACGCTGGCTAAAGCCGACCAGGCCAAAAAGCTGGAACAACTGGCCGAAGCCTAATCCGCGGCGGCATATCGCTGGCCGGTATGCCACTGCTTGCTGGTGATAATGCAGAAGTTATCTGTTGCCGCTGCCCTCAAAACGGCTGTCCAACGTCTTGCCGCCGCCCACTGCGAAACCCCTCAACTTGATGCCGAAATCCTGTTGGCTCACACCCTTAACCAAACCCGCACCTGGCTGCTGAGCTATCCGCAGGCCCAACTGGCCCCGGAGCAGAGCCAGGCGTTTTGGCATACCATCGAGCGGCGCGCGGCGCGCGAGCCGGTGGCCTATATTACCGGCCACAAAGAATTTTTTGCGCTGGATTTTGCAGTTTCGCCGGCAGTGCTCATTCCCCGGCCAGAAACCGAACTGCTGATAGAAACCGCCTTGCACCTGGCCGCAGCCTGGCCCCAACCCACTATTGTCGATGTGGGTACCGGCAGCGGCTGTATTGCCGTAACGCTGGCCAGCCGGCTGCCCCGGGCGCAGATCACCGCCATCGATATTTCAGCGGCGGTGCTGGCGGTGGCCGGCCACAATGCCCGGCAGCACGGCATGGCCGAACGCATCACCTTTTTGCCCGGCGATCTGCTGGCCCCGCTGGCCCACCCCGTCGATTTGATTGCCAGCAATCCACCCTACGTTAGCCAGCCGCAACTGGCCGCCACCGCCCCGGAAGTGCAGCAGTTTGAACCCCGCCTGGCGCTCGATGGCGGGCCGGCCGGGCTGGACATTATTGAACGGCTGCTGGCGCAGGCCCCCAAAAAACTGAAACCGGGCGGCGCGCTGCTGGTTGAAATTGGTTTTGATCAGGGGGCCGCGGTAAAAAAGCTGGCCCAAAACTATTTTCCGGGCGCAACAATTCATATTCAGCCGGATCTGGCCGGGTTAGACCGGCTGTTGGTTGTTAGGGATTTGGCCGGCCAAGTTTGACACGATTTTTTGTCTGGTTAAACTACTAATTTGCGCACCACAACACGAGAGAGATTATGTCACTAAAACCCAATCCACTGGTCCTGCTCATTGAAAGAATCATCGAAGGCAAATGGAGCGGCCTGTTTGTAAACATCATCATCATTCCGGCCATTGTTTTGTTTGTGCTGTTCCTGCCGCCAATTTCGCTGGGCAGCCGGCTGATGAGCATTGGTTACACTAAAATTGGCACCGGCGGCGCCACGCTTCAACAGGATGGCATGACCATCGACTTTTTGCCGCAGGGTGTGCTGACCTCATTCAGAGCCAAACTCAACGTTATTCCGCGCAGCCAGTTTTTAGAAGGCTCCGCCGGCAGCAGCCTGCTCACCGCCGCCGAAAGCATTCCGCCCAACCTGATTATGCGCAGCCCGTTTTATCAGATTGAATGGCGCGGCTCGCCGGCCAAAGCAGTGGTGCTGGAAATCCCCCTCCCCAAAGATATTGACCAGCCCAACGCGCTGGATTTGTACACCTGGCACAACGACGGCTGGCAATGGCTGCCCAACCACAAACCGGCAGGCGAAGGCGTGATTGTGTCTGAGCTGGATTTCACCCCGGAATCGGTGGTGGTGATGTCAACCCACCCGGTTAACCCCAATGTGTCCACCGATTACTCAATCAACGATGTTGTCTCTGACAACGTTAAAGATACGCTGGTAGAAATCAACCCGCAGGGGCTGGCCATTGGCAACGATGGCCGGGTGGAAGGCAAGGTTGACCTGCCGCCGGAGATTGTCAATTCAACCTTAACCGTGCTGCCCACCATTAAAAACTGGTTCGATGACGGCTCGCTGCGCTCCGATCTGGTTGACAACATGATCATCGATGAAACCGCGCGCCAGCGACACGTGCGGGCCATTGCCGATTTGGTGCAGCGCAACGCCTACCAGGGCATCGACATTGATTACCGCGGCGTTGACGCCGACCTGAGCGAGGAGTACACAACTTTTCTACGCGAACTCCGGGCCGCGCTGCCCAACAACAAACTGCTGTCGGTGCGGGTTGATTTTCCGTTTCAGGTAGCCGCCGATGAGTGGGAAACCGGCGCGTATAACTGGCAGGCCATCGGCCAGCTTGCCGATGTGGTGAAAGTGCCCACCTCACCTAACCCCGCCGACTACACCCAGGGCGGCAAAATGGAATCACTGCTCGATTGGGCCGTGGGGCAGGTAAACCGCTACAAAATTCAGTTGGTGCTGTCTACCCTCAGCACCGAAGAAGTGAACGGCGCGCTGCGCAGCATCACCTATCAGCAGGCGCTGGAGCCGCTGGGCAGCGTGACCACCGTTGGCGAGAACGTGGTGTTTAACGCCGGCGACCAGATTGATTTTACCCTGGGCGGGCTGCCGGCCACCACCGGCATTCAGTTTGACCGCAACAGCGGCTCGTACTGGTATGCCTACCTGGACCAAAACGATGTTCAGCGCACTATCTACCTGGAAAACGCCAGCAGCATTGCCCGCAAGCTGCAATTTGTGGCCCAGTACAATTTGCGCGGCGTGGCTGTGGAACACCTGCTGGGCCAGGATAACGACGCCCAGATTTGGGGCGTGATCCGCAAATTTCTGGATTTGGTCATTCCGCCGGTTGAAAGCCAGTATTCGGTGGTGTGGCGAGTGCAAAACCAGGACGGCGGCGTGATTGCCGAAGACGTGGTTGACCTGAGCGCGCCCGATTTTCGCTGGACTGTGCCGCCGAGCGGCGTTCAGTATCAGGTGGTGGCGGCCATTGCCGCCAACCAAAACATTGATGCGGCCGTGCCGCGCGGCAGCGTCAGCGTGCTTATCGCCACGCCCACCCCGCTGCCCTCGCCCACGCCTGAACCAACCGCCACCCCGGAAGCGACGGTCACTCCGCCCCCCCCACCGCCGCCGGTAGAAGCCGCCCCGCCGCCCGCCGATGCGCCGCCGCCCGCCGAAGAACCGGCCGGCCCCGCGCCGGTAGCCGCGGCCAAAGGCAATTTGCCGTTTGATTACGGCATTCAGGTTGACCCGCGCGGCAACAAAGCCCAGAACATCAGCCTGATTAAAGGTATGGGTTTCAACTGGGTTAAATTCCAGATGCCGTGGAAAGATGTTGAAGGTTCGCCGGGCAATTACGGCTGGGGCATGTGGGACGATGTGATCGGCTCGTATGCTTCGGCGGGCATCAAAGTGCTGCTGAGCATCCCCAAAGCGCCGGATTGGGCGCGCCCCGGCGACGACGACAAGAGCGTCGAAGGGCCGCCGGCCGATCCGGCCACTTACGCCACGTTTGTGGCCAAAGTTGCCGAACGCTACAAAGGCAAAGTCCAGGCCATTGAAATCTGGAACGAGCAGAACCTTTACTACGAGGCCGGCGGCCAGGGCCGGATTAATGCTGCCGCCTACACCGAACTGCTCAAACAATCTTACAACGCGATTAAAGGCGTCAACCCGGATATGATTGTAGTCAGCGGCGCGCTCACGCCCACCGGCGCGCCCCCGCCCGCCGCGCTCGACGACGTGGAATATCTGCGCCAGA